>CAZXXH010000033.1:0-17381 GCA_964644645.1 uncultured Dehalococcoidales bacterium | reverse complement strand
CGCGCAGGCTATGGACAGCTTTGGAGCAAACCTAACGTTCTTTCCAGAGTTCTAGATTTTGTTAAGATTACGGATAGATATGGACCGGTCTCGCGACTTCTTTCATCCCGGGGGCAGTTATTAAACTAAGCACACTTTGACCGATACCCGGACCGAAAGTAAACTTAACCCGTCAATGGCAAAATCACTGGTGGCTCACTAACAGGCACACGGCTCATACCAAATGACGCGATCGTATTTGGCAAAGCGCTTCGGGGTATTTCTCCTAGTAGTCTGGCTTGCTGCCAGCTTCAATTTCGTCCTGCCCCATGTCGGGACGGTCAACCCAATTCGACAAAAGATGACCAGGGTCGAAGCATTTGGCAACACCAACATGACCGCCAAAGGCAGCGGTACCGACCGGAGCTTGTTTGAGCAAACCGTCGCTACCTGGGAAAAGAAATTCGGTCTCGACCAGCCATTGTGGAAGCAATACATACGCTACATTGGGGATACTGCTCGGTTCGATCTCGGCTTCTCGATAGTCAACTTTCCAGCGAAAGTAATGACGATGACCATGCAAGCAATGCCATGGACCATTGTGGTGGTTGGGATAGCCACAATTTTCGCGTTCACGCTTGGAACCATGCTTGGTGCGCTAATGGTATGGCGCAGCGATTCCGTTCTCATCCGTTTAATTGGCCCTCCTATCCTGGCATTATCTGCCATCCCGTACTATCTGCTGGGCTTGGGCCTCGTTTTCTTTTTGGCCTTCACATTGCGATGGTTTCCTATAAGCGGCGGCTATGATTACGGCACCATTCCAGATGTCAGCTTGGGGTTCTTCGCCCAGGCTGCGCGCCACGCTGTATTACCCGCCCTATCGATAGTTCTGGCCCAGATAGGCTTCTGGGGGCTTCACATGCGCGGAATGATGGTCACCGTCCAGGGAGAAGACTACATGTACTTAGCGGAGGCGAAGGGTCTTAAGCCTGCTCGACTGTTCTTAAAGTACGCGGTCCGCAACTCGATTCTGCCTCAAGCAACCAACTTGGCTCTAACCTTGGGATTAATCATCACCCAAGGCGTGCTTGTTGAGGTAGTTTTTAGCTACCCAGGCGTCGGGACTCTTCTTTTTTCCGCGATCCGCAATCTGGATTACTTCGTGATTTACGGTATTGTGTTCTTCATTATTCTATCCGTGGCTTTCGCCACACTAATAATAGATATACTTAACCCCATCCTTGATCCGCGTATCAGGTACCAACAAGTATGACTAAAACTCTTGGCTGGATAAAGAAAAATGACCTGTTGACCGCAGGCTTGGTCATGGTACTCATACTTTTCGCGATCAGCCTGATCGGGCCATATTTCGTCGACGAAGATGGAGTCAAAGTCGGGTACTCGATGCCTGATCAGCGGCCTGGCAGCAAGTACTTGCTTGGAACCGACACAACGGGCAGGCAGATGTTGCCTACGGTAATCACTGGAATGCCATTAACCCTTAAAGTCGGGATCGTCGCCGGCGCCCTTGGCGTGATGATCGGTGTCGTTCTTGGATTCGTTACAGGTTTTTACGGCGGGCTCGTAGACATAGTGTTCCGGGGAGCTGCTGACATTCTCCTTACCGTTCCCGTTCTACTATTGCTTGTGGTAGTGGCTTCGACTCTCACTACTGCCCTAACCGTTAACCAAGAAGCCATACTTCTGGCGGGTCTCACTTGGATGGGGCCAACTCGGATCATCAGATCACAAGTATTGTCGATGCGTGAACGAGCTTATGTCGAGGTAGCTAGGGCGTCTGGCACCAGTGGAATAAAGATAATCTTTTTAGAGTTGATGCCCAATCTCATGCCGTATATTGCTGTTACATTTGTTGGAGCGGTAGCGCAGGCAATCTTAGCCTCCATTGGGATTGCGGCCCTGGGCCTTGGGCCCCAAAACGAGCCCACGCTAGGTATGACCATTTACTGGTCCCTGTACCACGGAGCCGTGGTCAGAGGACTCTGGTGGTGGTGGGGGCCCCCAATTGTAATAATCGTCTTCCTCTTCATTGGCTTGTTCCTCATTTCGGCTGGGCTGGACAAGATCGCTAATCCGAGACTGCGAAAATCTGGTTAAGTCGGTAGGGCGAATACTTGTCGAGCGAATAGCCGGCACGCTGGCGCGGCCCGGGTCGTTTAGACCGCTTGCTTTTCCCTAAATTAGTTCGATTAGGATCTTGCAAGCCGTTGGTGGGCGAGTCTTGGCGAATTCAAAGGCTTCTAGTGCTCGCTCGAATTCGAAGCGATGAGTCAACAAACGCGACGTTTCTATCTGCCCAGACGCAATAAGTTTTATAGCCGTTGGATAAGCATGCCGGTAGCGAAATACTGTCAGCATTTCGACCTCCTTGACCATTGCAGGTATCGTGTCTAAATGAATAGGCCCTGTTCCCATGCCGATCATAACTACTCGTCCCCCAGGTTCGGATGCAGCAATCAGGTCTCCGACTGCCGACTGGTGCCCGGATGCCTCGAAGCCCACAGCAGCACCGCGCCCCATAGTTGCCTGTAACGTAGCCTCCGGAAGGCTTTGTGATTTTGCATCGACCACTCTGTCAGCACCCAGCGCCCGCGCTCTATCTAATTTTTCGTTCTCCACATCTGAAATAGCAACTTCAGTTGCCCCGTAAGCTTTCGCTACTAGCAAGCATGCCAAGCCAATTGTCCCGGCACCTACGATAGCAACTGATGAGCCCGGTGAGACACGACCGGTATTGCAAGCATGTACTGCTACGGCAAGTGGTTCTACCAGGGCACCCTGTGCCAAAGACATGCCATCGGGCAGCCGATACGTGAAATCTGCTGGATGAACCACATATTCCGCCAAGCTGCCATCATGCGGAGGCGTGGCCCAAAATCGTATGTTTCTGCAAAGGTTGTATCGGCCTGTTCGGCAAACATTGCATCGACGGCAGGGTACACCTGGCTCCAGTGCCACCAAGTCTCCTCTTTTGAAGCCTTCCACCCCATCACCGAATGATTCAACCACACCTGCAGATTCATGCCCCAAAATCATGGGCGACGTCACCACAAAGTCCCCTATGCGCCCGTGCTCATAGTAGTGAACGTCACTACCACATATACCAACTGCGCCGATCCTGACACGTACCTCGCCGGGCCCAGGTTCACCGGGATCATCAACTGTACGTACGGCCAGATCACCCGCAGCTTTCAGAACAAGAGCCTTCAAAACTCCCTCACAGATCCGTGTTTTCGGCTAGAAATATCATACTGGTATCACCATGCCCCCTCACCACCGTCCACTGGAATGATCGTCCCATTAATGAAATCTGACAGTGGAGACGCCAGAAAGACCGCTAACTCTGCCACTTCGGCGGGCAGACCGAACCGACCCATAGGAATGCGAGCAAGCTTCGCATCTGTGTGGGCTCCAGGACCCCAAACCGCTTTTGCCATATCGGTGAGAATCACGGTTGGTGCTATACAATTCGCCTGAATCCCGTGTGGCCCTAACTCCACCGCCATGGTCTGGGTAAGCAAGTGTAAGGCCGCCTTTGACGCGCTGTATACGGCGTGACCATTGAGAGCCGATAACCCTGCACGCGAGGTCACATTTACAATTTTGCCTCTTCTTCGTTTTATCATGCCAGACCCGAATGCCTGCGTCAGAAGCAATGGCGCCAATGCGTTCACGTTCAAGGATGTGTGCCACTCCTTCAGGCCAACTTTCATCATGGGCTGTGGAAATGCCAGCCCGGCATTATTAACTAATATATCGATGCTCCCGTACTCGTTGAGCGCCTCTTGACCAAGCCGCTGTACAACGGTCTCATCTGAAAGCTCCGCAGTCTTATACCAAACTTGTACACCGTGTTGTCGGGCGTTGACGACAACACGCCGTAGACTCTCACTATCACGACCTGTTAATGCAAGGTCGGCGCCGGCCTCAGCCTGGGCAACTGCAATGGCGCTACCTATTCCTCTTGAAGCTCCACTTACGAACGCAACCTTTCCTGCCAGATCTATCCGACCGCCCACACGAATCTCGTTCATCGTTCGCTCGCAATCTCCCATTCGGGCATCTGTCCAACTCTTTGACTCTTTTTCTCTTTGTCAAATATCGTGGCCTCCGCAGCACAGGATCGCCTTCCTGACTGAACATATTCGTTTACTATGTGTGTCAGAAAACCATGCTAGTCAAGCGGGTAAGTCTAGGCGCCAAGCCTCGATGGCCATTTACTTGAAGGTGCTGTATTGACTACGTTAGCGCAAGTGCTCAAACCGGAAACACCCAAATCCGCAGCGGTAGTTATTCCTGACGGCCCGACAGTCACGTACCAAGATCTCGGACAGCAGGTCGAACGGGTCGCCGGAGCGCTCAAAGTTGCTGGAATTGAGCGGGACCGTGCGGTTTCGATAGTACTTCCCAATGGCCTCGATTTCATAGTCGTGTTTTTGGCCGTAGTTCGAGCCGGGGCTGTCGCGGCACCATTTAATCCAAAATACACCTTTGACGAATTTACATTCTACATGGGGGATGCATCGTCACAATTCTGCATACTACCCGCCGGCGATCATGCTGCTCGCCAAGCCGCCAGATCTATGTCGATACGGACACTCGACGTTACCATCTCCGATTCATCACAAGTCGCACTGAAGGAGGCCGACAAAATCATCAAGGGAAGCAGAGACGTCGAACCTCCTTCCCTACACCAAGATGCGCTTTTTCTGCATACATCTGGTACGACTAGTCGTCCAAAGGGCGTCCCGCTCACACACGCCAATGTAATGGCTTCACTAGCAAATATACGCACCACTTATAGTCTCTCGCCCTTGGACACTTCAATGGTGGTTATGCCGTTGTTCCATGTACACGGTCTGATTGGCGCTGCTTTATCCACCCTCAATTCAGGAGGCTGTCTGGTTGTTCCGCCTCGATTTTCAGCGAGTGATTTCTGGCAAGTATCTAAAGCGACTCGGTCTACGTGGTATTCAGCGGTACCAACGATCCACCAAATCCTCCTTAATCGTGCAGAATCCGAGGAGGCTCCATCCGGAATTTTTCGGTTCATAAGATCTTGTTCCGCCGCCCTAGCACCCTCCGTTCTACAGCAATTGGAGATGAGATTCAATTCGCCAGTTTTAGAAGCTTACGGCATGACTGAAGCATCTCATCAGATGTCTTCAAACCCGATGCCTCCGAGTGACCGGATTGCCGGTACCGTAGGCACCGCTACTGGAGTCCAGATCGCCATAATGGATGATAATGGGCAACTCGTGCCACAGGGGACCACATCAGAAGTGGTCATAAAGGGTCCAAACCTAATGCTCGGCTATAGGGACAACAGAAAAGCTAACGCAGAAGCTTTCAAAAACGGCTGGTTTAGGACGGGAGACCAGGGTGTGTTGAGCTCTCGAGGCTACCTGACCCTCACAGGGCGACTCAAAGAACTTATCAATCGTGGGGGTGAGAAAATATCTCCCCTAGAAATTGATGCTGTTCTTCTAAAGCATCCGTCCGTCGCCGAGGCCGTGACTTTCGGCATTCCGGACGACAAGTACGGTGAAGCTGTTTGCGCGGCAGTCATAATCAAAGGGGAAGCTGATCCGGAAGAACTAAGGCGTCACTGTGCCGATCATCTGGCCTCTTTCAAGGTGCCGGATCGAGTTTTTATATCCGACAGACTGCCGAGAACGGCCACCGGTAAGATCCAGCGCCGCCACATAGCATCAACGTTTACTGTAGAGGATTGATCTGCCTGGCCTTCAACTGCGTTGGTGGCATTCAGATCACGATTTAAGCACGGCCCAAAAGATTTCTTTGATTACGTCTCCCGCAATAATGCTGAGACATTAGCAAGCTGTGAGATAGATCGCGTTCGGAGGCTTTGCTCGAGAAGGCCACAAGCTGTCATCTCACTCGGGCTTTCTCAGACGCATCAGCAAGTGCCTCCCTCCCTTGCTGGCGTAGGGGGTAACCAATTCGTTCAACAATTCCACCAAATCCCGGGCCCTAAGGATCCCCGCTTCCACAAGTAAGCGCGCCTCTTCCTCTTTTGCTCTGTGAAATGCAAAGGCAAGTGCGGTCACGTCACGAGCCACTTCGATATCCATTTGCCAATCGCGCGCAAGGGATTCAAACGTCGCATTGGGATCTTCGCAGAACATGCCCACGATGAATTTGCCGCCCGGTTTGAGGAC
This sequence comes from uncultured Dehalococcoidales bacterium, assembly GCA_964644645.1. Taxonomy (GTDB): domain Bacteria; phylum Chloroflexota; class Dehalococcoidia; order Lucifugimonadales; family Lucifugimonadaceae; genus CAZXXH01. The sequence goes on along the minus strand of CAZXXH010000033.1, from coordinate 11,196 downwards.
ACGCATGATTTCGGATGCGTCAAAAACACCTTCAGCAGTAAGTGCCATATCAAACATCTCATCATCAAATCCCAAGTCATCGGCCGGTGCGTTAACAAACGTGCACAAATCGCCAATGCCCTCTATGTCTGCCAAATCCCTTGCTGTTTGTAGTCGACTTTCATCAATATCGTTACCCCATACCCGACAACCGTGTAGAGAGGCCAGCCACCTTGCATTTCCACCAACAGCGCAAGCTGTATCTAATATTTTCGACTTAGTGTTGACTGTTTCGCCTTTGAGCGCGACCTGAAACGTTGTCTGGTTCGCGCCCACGTGCATATACTCACCGTAGGTCGTATATACCCAATCCGGTTGTTCCTCGTACCACTGATTTAACCGCTGAGTCTTGTTCATCGATCGCCCTATGCTTACTTCTAAGTGATTAAGCTTAAAATGCTGTAGCGCATTCTCCGACGCTACACGCCTGTTATCGTCGCTAAAGGCTAACTGAGGAAGGAGCTGCCGTCAGCTTTATACCGCATGTTGCCTTCAAACAAAATGTTCATAGACCGCGCAGCACTTAGCCGATTTCGGCCCCTGTACTGTAGTTACATCAAAGTAATTGGCGCGGGAACACCTTCTTCCATGTCCGGCGATCCTTTTCACGCCCATCCACAGTAACCGTTCTTTCAATGTTTAGGTGAAATGAATCGGCATCACTCCGTATTTGCTGTTTCGCGACAGATTCCAATGTTCCGCCGTTTCTTTCAATCCTATCCACCACCTGTCCATCGACTTGAACATCGGCAGGACGCCACCGATTCGTTAGCAGGGTTAGCTCATTGCGCGAGTAGATGCGTCCATTATGCTCCGCTGCAGACCACCCTCCATACCTAAACTCAAGCTTAACCTGGCCTGTCATGGGCTCTTCTGTATAGCTCCATTCGTGTGGCTCTTTATCAGCTCCATCCATTGTGGGTGGTGGGGCAAAATCAGGTGGTTTGCCGCCGACGTTCGGAACGATCGGCAAAGACAAACAAGATGATTTTGATCTCCCATAGCTAAGGGATAACACAGCACGCTCAGGAGTTGGCCAAGAATTTGGCAAGTCTGCCCCCGAGATTGCGAGACGAATACAGTGTCCAGCCTCAAAGCGCCACGCTGTTGAGTCCAACTGCAGGTTGAGCTCGTATTCTTTGCCTGGCTCCATCGGTTTCGGCCTTTCAAAACTATCGCGGCGGGTACCGTTCATGAGCCCCCTAGTAACCAGGGCCGAGTTGCCACCAGGGGCAACGTCGGCAACTTTTGCCACAAACACAGTCACGCTAGCTGTACTCGAAGCAAAAAGGCGAACGCTGCCACTACCCACCATAGTAAGTGGCTTTCGCAGAGGGGAACTGGTGTAGACGATAGATCTGGCCTCATCTCTACGCTGATCGTCAGATAATCCAAAAGGCACACCTGCAGACCATAGACCGCCAGCTATTCCGACCGTTGGATCATAGTTCACACTGGCGCCCTTATCTGGGCCACGAACTGGTGAAAGAGATCCAGAACCTTCACAAGGATCTCCGGAAAGGTATAGCACTCGATCGGCGCCTTGCTTTGGCGGCCACCCCGGTTCACTACGCCAGTTTCCGGTCGTAACCTGTCGGCCAGGGTCAGGGAGATCGTAACTTTGAACAAATATCGTTACGGGTGGTTCTGTGGAAATTCCGTCATCGAGCCCCTTAAGGTGGAGATCGAACCACCTGGCAATTTCACGTCGATAATCGATACGCGGCCCTGGCACAGCGACGCTGGGGCGAGCATGGTTCCAGGGACCTACAAGCAATTTTTTTTGGCAACGCAGGGCGGAATGCGTGCGGAACAGTGGATTCGTGTAGCCATCTTGCCAACCACCTATCATGAACGTGGGCGCCTTGATCTTGTCGTATTTGCCCCTTAGAGACCCACCCCGCCAGTAAGGTCCATCGCACTGATTCGCTAGCCAATTCAGCATATAGGGAGAGTTGCATGCTAGTCGTTCGTGCCACATCGACTCCATCCGCTCACCCCATAAGTCACTGCTCGGAGGGAGCGCATTCAATGCCACCATAGAGGTTCCGTACGCGCCAACATCATAGAAAGCCCTTAACGCTCCACCCTTATAGTGGCAATCGTCCGTATAGCGATCATCGGTGGCATACATAGGGGCTATCGCTTTTAAATGTGGCGGTTGTAGCATCGCCACTTGGAGTGATGTGAACCCACCATAAGACGACCCAAACATTCCGATTGCACCTGAGCACCAAGTCTGGCTAGCGATCCACTCGATCACGTCATAGCCGTCACTTGATTCGATAGCCATGTATTCGTCTGTATTAAGGCCCTCGGAGGAACCAGTTCCACGCACTTCGAGCCGCACGCTCACGTAACCTCGTCGTGCAAAGTAATCATGATCAGCAACACGCGAAAAAGATCGGTCATCGATCCTGTACGGATGGTACTCAACGAGAGCTGGATATGAGCCTGCATGTTCGACATCACAACTGGGCCAGTGTATGGATGCAGATAGCCTGGTTCCATCGCGAGTTGGTATCAGCACTTGCTGGCGTTCGATCGGGTGTAAATGAGTCTCAAGCGTCATGCCTGAAAGCCTCCTCCTCGTTTTTTGCAGATGGCGGACTCCGTTACATTTTTCGCTGAACATGCCCTGAATATCTTGGGCGCGTGATTGTTGTCTGATCTATTTAATTCCGGTCCCAATCAACCCTAGCACGTGCCCACCTTAACTTGTTTGAAACTGAAGAATTTTACTTGTGATAGATCAACACAAAGGCGCAGTCGTGCGACATATGTGGCAACTGATCACTTCAGTCGCACACTTTTGAGTCTTGGCGTGTTAGCCAAATAAGGCAATGTTTTCAATTGATCTGGCCCGTTGGCCAGTTCGGTTTACCATTCTAGTGCGTTGTGCTGTAATTTCGTCCAAAGGGGCAATGTAACGCTCTTCTCAAATAAGAGTCTTCCGGTTCGGATGACCACTAATAGAGTCGATGCTCGGTTATCATCTATCACGCTAGTTTGAGCCTGAAAGATGTTTTTTGGCACATAAGCTACTGATCGCTAAGAGAAAGCCTCCCTCCGCTTCAACGTGGTTGGGTGCTCAAGTCCCTCCGTCATAGAAATTCCCATGAATTCCAAATCATTCGAAACTGCTGTTTCTATAGACACCTCCTCTATCAAGTTTGGTCCCGGAGTTACTCGAGATGTCGGGTATGAAATTAAGCGCCTCGGCGGAAGTCGTGTCATGATAGTTACGGACGCTAACATGGCCCTTCTCGCCCCAATCCAGACCACGATCGAATCGCTCCAGGCTGAAAACCTTGACTATGCGCTTTTCGACAGTGTGCAGATCGAGCCCACTGACTCGTCCTTTAAACAGGCAATTGATTTTGCGGTTGATGGACGTTTTGATAGTTTTGCAGCGGTTGGTGGTGGATCTGCCATAGACACTGCCAAGGCGGCCAATCTGTATTCGACCTACCCCGCCGACTTGCTGGCATACGTCAACGTCCCCGTAGGGGCGGGGCTTGCCCCTCCAGGACCTCTTTTGCCACTGGTCGCGATACCTACGACTGCGGGCACAGGTAGTGAGACCACTGGCACAGCGATCTTTGACCTAGTTGAAATGCACGCTAAAACCGGCATTGCCCACCGAACTCTCCGCCCGTCAGTCGCTCTCGTTGATCCAGAAAACACACGAACACTCCCATCAATGGTCGCTGCTTGTAGCGGATTTGATGTCCTATGCCACGGATTGGAATCGTACACTGCGCTACCATTTCACAGACGTATAGCTCCTAGCGGCCCTGGGGCAAGACCAGCTTATCAGGGTGCCAACCCGATCAGCGACATCTGGGCTACCCAGGCGATTGAGATGGTAGCAAATAACATCGTTCGAGCGGTGCAAGACCCAACAGATGATGAGGCGCGGTCTCGAATGTTACTGGCAGCATCATTCGCAGGCGTAGGATTCGGCAACGCAGGAGTCCACGTTCCACATGGAATGTCATATCCAGTTTCTGGCATGGTCCGTGACTACGTCCCAGAAGGGTATCCATCTAGCCGGCCCATGGTACCGCATGGTATGTCGGTCGTATTGAACGCTCCTGCGGTTTTCCGGTTTACCGGACCGTCTAACCCTAAACGTCACCTTAAGGCCGCAATGCTCATGGGAGCAGACGTTTCGGGAGTTGACTCAGAGTGCCTCTCTGGCTTAGAGGCTGGCCGTCTTTTGGCCGACACGATAGTAGGCTTAGTGCGGAAACTTGGCTTGCCAAACGGTCTCCGTGGCGTGGGGTACACGCCTGATGACGTCGACGCGCTCGTGGTAGGAGCAATGCCTCAACAGAGAGTTCTTGGCCTCTCTCCACGCGTCATTGGTGAAGAGGAGCTTCGTCGTCTTTTCCTAGATTCAATGACATTATGGTCAGAGCATCAAGCTAGTGGACTTCCTATTAGACATCCTGGTAGTAGATGGTGAGCTTGATGAAGTATTCAATATTGTTCTCATGCGCACATGGGTAGGAATCAAGTAGAAAGAACTTATATGGCCCAGCCTATCGGAAGTGATTACTTCACACGCCATTGCGTGGTATCCGATCCAGACTTGAGTTCGGATTCACTACGCGTCGCTTTCACTTTTTCATGGACCGACCAGGAAAGTGGTAAGGGTCGCAGTCGCATCAAAGTACTTGACGTGTCTGACGGAAGCAGCCGACCGTTCACACAGCATGGAGATGCTCGTGTGCCTCGCTGGTCACCGGACGGGTCTATGTTGGCATTCCTTAGACAAGATAACCGTGGCAACAGCCAAATGTGGCTCATGTGCTCTGCGTTCGGCGAAGCTCGCCGTCTCACTTGTATCGATGGACATGTTTTCGACTTGGCATGGTCGCCTTCCGGAGACTGGATCGCGGTGGTGGCAGAAGAACGGGTGCATGATCGTGGTATCGACGGTCAGCCGTTCGTGGCCGACCGTATTCGCTATCACGACAATGGCCTTGGCCTACGTTGGGATCGGCGCCATATTTTTCTTGTAGATACCAACGGGGGGAAGGTCACCCGATTCTCTGATGGCCCGTGGGACGACTCGACACCGGTCTGGTCGCCTGACGGGAATAACATCGCTTTCATATCCTCACGGAGTGCAGACCACGATACAACTGCGCGAAGCGAGGTTTACGTACAGTCTCTACACAGCGGCGGCCCCGATTTGCGATCGGAAGGACTGTTCACAGTCGGTGGGTTCACGTGGTCCACAGATGGCTCCGAATTGGTTGCGATAGGAGCCGAGACAGCAGAAGAGATCGGCGGCTATGGACTCATATGTCAGGGGTGGCTGTACGCACTGAAGCTGGGCAAGCCACCAAAGCGTATAACTGATGACTCTGTACGTCCTGTTGCGACCCCGACCCGAACCGAGCGCCAACAAACCCTATTATGGACTCACGATGATCGCATTGTGTTCTTGGCTGACGCTCGCGGGCAATCCTACGTGTGTTCAGCCGACATAGGCAATGGGAAAGTTTCAAAGATCACCAGTGGTGGGTGCCACATTACAGATTGGTCACCCGACTTGGCCGGGAATTCTGCCGCGTACGTCGCTGGCACACCAAACGCACCGTCAAATCTTTTCACAGTCGAGCTTGCTACGGGGAAAGAGGAACAACGTACTGCTTTGAACAAGCGTTTTCTGGCCAGTCATCCGCCAGCAACTATGGAAAAGTTCGAACTTTATAGGGCCGGATATAGCATTGAGTCGCGCATCTGGCTACCGAATAACTTCAAGCCGTCCAACAAGTACCCTTTACTGCTGGAGATCCATGGTGGGCCGCATAGCGTTTTCCACGATGACTTTTACCCTATACACCAGATGGCAGCGACTTCTGGGTACGTGGTATTAGCGGTCAACCCCAGGGGCTCATCAAGCTACGGTCTCGATTTTGCCCGCGCTGTTCATAGTGACTGGGGCGGCGAGGACTATGAAGACATTATGGCTGCTGTAGATGAAATAGCTGGCAGGCAATATATCGACTCAGATCGCATGGCTGTTGCCGGCTCCAGCTACGGCGGATTTTTATCTGCATGGATAGTCGGACATACAACCCGCTTTAAAGCTGCCGTTATTGGTGCACCAGTAACTTACCTGCCCAGCTTTTATGGCACATCGGACATTGGGGTCCAATTTAGCGAGATACAGCTCGGCGGAAATGTACTCGAACGTCAAGAACACTACCTGAATCGCTCACCGCTGACTTTTGCTCCCAACGTAACTACTCCAATCTTGCTGATACATGGAGAGGACGACGGCCGTGTCCGCATAGAACAGTCGGAACAATACTTTACCGTTCTCAAACGTCTCGGCAAGACTGTAGAACTAGTACGGCTACCCAACGCTAGCCACGGATTTATAGGAAACGGGCCTGCCTGGATGCGAAAGGATTTTGCGGACCGAACGCTCGCATGGCTTCGCCGTTGGTTATAGCACACCTCTACAAAGCCGCAGGGAATAGCTTAGCGCCCCACGTTTGGATATTAGTCAAATCATTTGGGTCGCATTTTCGAGCTCTCGTCCCGGATCAATGATCACTCCGAACTTGAGCCGAGTGAAACAGTGCTATTCAGCGCCCTGCTCCAAGTAGCGAACTGCAATCATAGACTCCGCTGCTACGACAGCAGGCCAAGTCTCAGGGGCTATGTCAAATTGTTGGTGATGGGATGGGAATTGCGTGGCAGGATTTTCATTTGCCGTGCCGACCATAAAGAACGCCCCCGGCGTTCGGTCCAGCCAGTTGTTCATTGTGTCCGCAGCTAATTTGGGATGCCTCATCCATATGAGATGCTCGGGCCCCAACACCTCTTCCACCGCCTTTGCCGCGATTTCAACCTCTCTTGTAGTACTCACAACTGGTTTGCTAGCGCGTAATTGATAATCCAGTGAAAAATTAGCGCCGAATGCTTCGCATATTCCCTTCACCATTTGCCGAACGCGTTCGGGCATTTCGTTACGGAGAACTTGATCCGATATCCTAAATGTGCCCTCTAAATCTACACGGTCGGCAATTAAATTCGGAGCGCGCCCCCCATGTACTGTGGAGAAATGCATGCTCACAGCTTCCCCTATGTCAAATTGAGCCGCCAAGCTTTGAAGGCTGGAAACTACGTGAGAAGCAACCAGCAGGGCATCAACTCCATTGTGAGGAACCGCTGAGTGTGATTCCCTACCGATTACCGTTAGCTTAACTCTATCGCTGCCAGTAAAAACTGGGCCGCTCCGGAGAGCGATAGAACCTGCTGGCCAATCAGGGTAAAAATGAGCGCCATATATTGCGTCGGGTTTGGGTGTGTCCAGCGCACCGTCATTGATCATTGCGGCCGCGCCTGGTATCTCACCCTCTGGAGTGGCCTCTTCGGCTGGCTCGAACAAAAATTTCACGTTGCCGGACAAACGATCACGCAGCCCTGCTAAGACAGATGCGGCCCCCAATACGGCAGCGACGTGGCCGTCGTGTCCACAAAGGTGAGCAACTCTGGCGTTGACAGATTGGTAGGGCGTCCCGCACTGATCTTCCATCGGAAGACCGTCCATCTCGGCGCGCAGCGCAACCGTGGCCCCGCCATTCGAGGATGTACCACGTAGCAGACCGACCACCCCTGTGCCACCTACACCAGTACGCACCTCTATCCCTAGCCGGTCCAATTCGGCGGCGCACAGGGCAGCCGTTCGATGCTCTTGATAACGAAGCTCGGGATGTTTGTGGATATCCTGGCGTATTTCACACACTCGGTCCGCAACACTATCCGCAGCAGCCTTGACAGCTGAAACTATTGACTGTTTACCGTTTTTGTTCTGCACCGTTCACCGCCTATATGTCGTAGATTTTTACCACAGCCAGATTTTTTGGTTCACTAGTGTAAGTAAGTTTATGTTTAGTCTCTTGAATCGCCAACTTCATGGTCTTTTTTCGGGGCGGTGCGGTGTTATAGAAAATGAGATGGACCTGGTCCAGCAAGGAGCGCCATCTAAGCTACGCGGTATACCGCCCGTCAGGCTTGCTATCAAACAAAAGATCACAAGTCTCGGCCACGTGTGTTATTACGTGATCAGGCTTATTGAGTTCACTGGGCCAAGCTCTCCCGTCAGTCAGCCAAGCGGACCCCATTCCAGAGCGTTGTGCCCCTAAAATATCCGTATATGGGTTGTCGCCGACGAACAATGTCTCCGATGCCGAGGTTCCGAGCATGTCAAGGGCCGCTCTGTAGATGCTTGGATCTGGCTTCCTGGCTCCAAATAGATCGCTAACCAGTACAAACGGGAATATCCCTTCAAATCCAGCCTGCTTAATCTTCGCAAACTGCTTGCCATCACCATTCGTTACGACACCCCATGAAACGCCATGGTGTATGAGCAAATCAATAAATTTCTGAACACCTACGATTGGTTTCATACCCTTGATCAGCTCGCGCCAAAATTGCTCTTCCAACTCGTTAGCAGTATTTGGTATTTCAGGCCAAATCGATAGAATTTTGTCGAAAAGTTGATCTTTGGGTTCTTCCGCCCAGCTATCGAGCGCTAACAAACGGCTGTAGAAACGATCGAATGTTTCCGTCTCCGCGATCACCTCGTAACGCTTGTAGAAAAGACGCACAAATCGCATGAAGGAAGACCGTCGATCCAGCAGAGTGTCGTCTAGGTCACAAAGTAGCCCTTTATAGATTCGAAACCTCCTCAAATATTTCGGTTATCCCTTCGGCCAAGGATGTTGGTATTAGAGCTATGTCTAACTCTCCTTACCACAAAGTTTGGCACACAAGATAGAAGCTGCCAATGTGTAGAACACCGTCACCTCTACACAGATGGCAAGGTGGCTGACTGTCCGCTGACAGAACAGTCCCTGGAAAGTTCGGTTGTCGACGACCAGTTAGGTTAAATTAGCGGCCGTGGCTATTTGGTGTTGGTATCGCTGTTTGCTCGGGTCCGCCTTGTCCAGCGAGTGTATCGTTGGATCCATTGATAGCCTCAAAAGATCGAGGTGCCTGTATCACCTGCCACGCTTCCGCTTCTAGGTTTCGAACGTCTTGAATGGACATTTTTAGTTCTTTTGCTACCTGTTGAGGGGTTAAACTCTGGCCTCCTCCTGTACCTAAACGCAGCGACAGTACACGGGCGGGCACAGACTCTAGTGAACTAAGCGCGTATTCCACAAATCGCACCGCCGCTACCTGAGGTATTGATCGGGAGTGACCATCTGAGGCACGGAATAGCCTGTCCATCGTCTTAGTTCTTCCCATCATCAACAACCTAGATGCGGCTGTTGTTATCAGTTCCTTATTTTCGTCAGCTAACAGTGGTATTTGTGCCAGAGCAACGCTCTCCAAACATAGCCATCCCTCGCGCTCCTTTGACTGTCTCAGCCCGAAAATCGCCAACTCCCACATGCTCGGGTCTAACCCCTCCAGGAGACTCCGCAACACTTTCACCGCCTGTATATCGTCAATGCTCCCTAGCTCCTCGGCAGCTAGACGGCTTTCGCGGCGATTACCGTCGTAAATCGTTGTAGATAACTCATCGATGCGATCGCGGTTAGCGTCTCCTAACTCCTTGGCCAAACGAACAAGGTGTGCGCCTTCTCCCTCAGCGATCGAGCTCCCAAGAGCGGCTATATCATCACGCGATTTGTTATTCAATATTCCCCAAACCGTTCTGTTCCAACGGCCAGTGACCTGTTTGTTAATGACTATCCTGCTGCAGGTAGAGACCGGGAGATTTTACAAGTATAGGTTTAGCGTACCTCGTAATCTTTAAACGCGGGGGCGGGGGTAGTAACAGCCGAGGCGCAATGCAGGATTATTGGGAGCGCATATGTGTCCACGCTGCTGACTGCCCAGATAATAAATGATCCAATAGGATAGTGTTACGGCTGCCAAGGTTTTTAGCTTAGATATACATCAGTTCGCCCCTAGCGCATAACAAAGTATTGCATCGATCCCATGAAAAAAATTTTATATATCGGCCCAGATAGCGAAAAACACGCCAAGATCATTCAGGACAATGCAAAAAGGCGTATGTGCGTCTCTGTTATGACACCCGACGCCAACATTGATCGCATAAAGGGTGCTGTTGAAGCCGCCGAGGCCATCATCCTTGCGGGGGACGCGCTGCCCCCGCGTGTAGCAAGGATGGCCGTCAATCTAAAATTTCTTCAACTGTTGGAATGTTCATATCGTGGACCGGACAGAACCGTTCTTGCCGATCAAGGTGTAACGATCGCAGGTGCGTCCCCCGTCCTAGCACCGGTTGTTGCCCAACATACCCTGGCTCTAATGCAGGACATCTCTCAGCAAGTCGCACACACAAAATCTCACGCCGATAGCGATAGACTTGAAGGCAAAAGCGTAGGAATAATAGGCTTGGGGCGCGTAGGCATGAACGTCGCCCGCTTACTGGCCGATTCTCCAGTGAACGTCATCTATTGTGACATACGCACCCCGAGACAGGGACTTGCGCTGGATTTAGGTGTTCGGCGTCACACTCTCGACAGATTGCTCACAATTTCTGACGCAGTTACGATCCATGCTTCGTATGGGCCGACTACCGCGCCATTACTGGAGCAGCGGGAACTGCGCCTCATGTCAGACGAGGCGGTGTTAATCAATACCGCCGACCCACGCATTGTGGATCAGGGGGCACTTGCGACCGCGTTGATACAAGGGACTATCGGTGGCGCCGCACTTGATTCAATAAACCTAGACAGCCAAGCCAGTGCCAAATTAATAGCGGGAACGCGGAGAGCAATCATCACGAGTCGTATTGCTAGCAGTAGCAAATCGACCGACCAACATGCCATCAGGTTTGGGATTTCTAACGTGGCTAAATTCTTGGACAATCAGCCCATAACCGGAGAATTGGTAGAGATCGACTGGCCCCAAGCAGGCGACCCCGCCTTTTGGTCTTCAGAGATGGCCCCGCGAAAAACTGACTGACAAATTAGTGCTTTGTGCTTACCAGGCAAAGTGTTGTGACTCCGATCACCGTGTAAGCGCTAATCGGTTATAGTCGCGAACCTGACTGCAATCGAGCTGTTGCAATCAGGGCATCACTAGCCGTGCCTTCTCAAGCAGCAACTTCCCACGCTTCGACATAAACCCAAATACTGGAGAACCTCT
>CAZXXH010000032.1:13674-17550 GCA_964644645.1 uncultured Dehalococcoidales bacterium | reverse complement strand
TACCGCGCCCTTCTTGTTCGATTGCGGTAAGTGCCATGGCGGCTTGGTCACCGCAATCGCAACGGAGGCTTCCGAAAACGTCACCGGTAAGACATTCACTGTGCACACGTACCAGCACCTGATGAGAATCATCTATTTTGCCCTTTACCAGTGCTATGTGTTCTGCGGGATCGATAAGGCTCCGATAAGCGACTGCGTTGAAACTGCCGCTTCTGGTGGGCAAGGCTGTTTCTGCCACTCGTTCTACGAGGCGATCGTGCTGCAATCGGTAGGCGATTATGTCTGCGACAGTTACTATAGGAACGTTATGACAAGTAGAAAACCTTTCCAATTCCGGTCTCCGGGCCATAGTGCCATCCTTTGACATGATCTCGCAAATAACGGCCGATGGTAAGCGTCCGGCTAGACGAGCTAGGTCTACTGAACCCTCAGTCTGTCCTGCACGTTCTAATACCCCTCCCTCTTTGTATCGTAGGGGAAAGATGTGACCAGGGCGTGCCAAGTCCGATGGACGAGAATCAGGATCCAAAAGTACCCTTATGGTGTGAGCACGGTCATGCGCTGATATACCCGTGCTAATTCCTTCAGCCGCGTCTACTGAAATTGTGAACGCAGTGGCATGTGATGCAGTGTTTCGGTCCACCATCTGCGGCAGATCTAGGGCGTCCAACCTCTGTCCTTCGATGGCAACGCAAATCAGGCCACGAGCATATGTTGCCATGAAGTTGATCATTGATGGTGTAACGGCGTCTGCCGATAATGCTAGATCACCCTCGTTCTCGCGCCCCTCATCATCCACTATGATGACCGGCCGGCCGGCTTTGAATGCGGCAATCGCTTGGTTAGTAGAGCTATGTTGTTTGTGTTCAGTCATTTAGTGATTCAGGAAGACGCACTAGTTTGTGGCTGTATTAGGCGTTCCAAGTATTTAGCTGTAATGTCCGTCTCGAGATTGACTCGGTCCCCTGGTCCCCTTGTGCCTAAAGTAGTGTGTTGCAACGTAAATGGGATCACAGCAAATGAGAATGAAGACTCATAAACGTTCACTACGGTGAGGCTTATTCCATCCACGGCTATAAAACCTTTCTCGACCACGTGTCTTATTATACGTTTGGTCGACTGTACGACCATTAGCTTGGAATTGTGGTCGGGTGATATTTTTGACACTTTACCGACTCCGTCTATATGGCCCTGAACTATGTGACCGCCTACCCTACCGCCCCACACCAATGCTTTCTCAAGGTTGATACTGTCCCCGGCTATTAGGTCTCCCAAGTTTGTCCTATCCAGTGTCTCTGGGACGATATCAACCCCTATTGTCTGCTTATAGCTTTCGACCACTGTGAGACAGGCTCCTGAGACCAGGATGCTGTCTGATACGCGGACATCGTCTAGCACATGACCGGCCGTTATCTTGAGACGGTTGCTGTCGAATGAGACTACTTGTCCCATCTCTTCAACTATTCCTGTGAACATGATTAACTCGGATTCAACCTATTTTGATCAACTTCCATGAACTTTGGATACCTTGCCGGTTATTAAAATATCTTGTCCCAAATGTTTTATGTCGATATCTTGAATTTGGGGAGAATCTGTCAGTGATTCAACGCCGCGGCCGGCTACAGGGCTGGGAGCTTGCGCTCCGCCTATTACTTTAGGAGCTACGAACACAGCGACTCTGTCGATTAGCTGCTGGTCGAACAGACTTCCCAATAGTTTGCCCCCACCCTCAACTAGTAACGATGTATGGCCACGATCGCCAACTTCACGTAATACGGCGCGTAGGTCCAAACCTCCCTGTCCAAGCGGAGTCTTGAAGACACTAACGTGCGGTGATTTCGCTGGGTTGGGTGTGGGTGGCTCCTTTACGGCCCAAAGTACTTGTCCTGTTTCTCCGAGCAATAGTGCATTCTGGGGTAGGCGGGCGTTGCTATCAACTATGACCCGAAGTCTTGGTCTACCAGAGTGATTGCCGTTATCGTCCCGTGCGGTAAGCATGGGATCATCAGCTAGCACAGTTCCGATGCCGACCATAATGGCATCAGATTCGAATCTGATGCGGTGCACGTATTTCCTTGCTTCAGGACCTGTGATCCAACGAGAATGCCCGGTTCGAGTTGCTATTTTCCCATCTATGCTTATGGCGAATTTGGCAGTTACCAGAGGACGGCCAGTGCGTACGTGCTTCTCGAATGGCTGGATAAGTCGCCTAGCCTTTGCTTTAAGCTCTGGACTGGCAGATCGATCTACAGAAACCCCACCCTCTCGTAGTTTTCTGAACCCTGAACCGCTAACTTGTGGATTGGGGTCAATTACAGGAGCGACGACGCGTGCTATGCCAGACTCTAGGATTGCCGTAGTACATGGCGGGGTGGATGCGGTGTGTGAGCATGGTTCTAGCGTTACGTACAAGGTGCCACCCTTTGCACGTTCTCCAGCTTGCCGCAGCGCAGTTATCTCGGCGTGTGGTCCCGGTCTAGGTGAGGTGGTTCCTTCTCCAGCTATCTGGCCGTCGTTTACTACTATGGCGCCGACGGGTGGGCGCGGTCCCACGATCCCTACAGCTGAGGAGGCTAGTTCGAGGGCCCGTATAAAAGCTGCTTCGTCTTTATTCATGATGAGCTGGAAATACTGACTGTAAGAACACTGAGGGTCTCCGGATATTAGTACGTCAACACATTGTTTTTTTGGCTAATTCCGGAATTGACGGTCGAAGTCTATGTGAGCTCTGCTCGCCGTAGGATCGGTCTGTCCCTGATATCGGCTGCCGAGATCAGGCGATCCGTATGGGCGATCAGCGGGAGTTGTCAGTCTGAGGAACGAGATCTGACCGATGCGCATTCCATAGTAAAGGGTCACGGGTAATCTCGAAACGTTTGAAAGCTCTAGAGTCAAATGTCCTATCCAGCCTGGATCTACATATCCGGCTGTTGAATGAATAAGTAACCCAATGCGGCCCAAAGAACTTTTACCTTCTAGCCTAGCAACAAGATCGTCTGGCAATTCGATGCGCTCTAGCGTGCTGGCTAGGACGAACTCTCCTGGATGGAGGATGAAAGGCTGCTTGTCATCAATCTCGATCTGATCCGTTAGCTCCGGTAAGTTCTCCCGCAAGTCAATATATGGGGCAGTTGAGTTCCTGAATACCAGAAGGTTGCGGTCTAAATGTAGATCGACACTAGCTGGTTGGACATCGCGCTCGTCTAGCGGGTCAATGACAATGTGTCCTCGCCCGATCTCTTCCTTGATCGTGTGGTCGCTCAAGACCATTACCATTGCCCCCTTGTCTGATGATTATGTATGCAGTACATCGATTCTACTAGGGTGTGCCAATTAAGAGAGACTGATCCAGAAGTGGTACACATAAGTTAAGTAGGATATCGAGATTTCTGTGTATACGGCGGTGGGTAAACTGTCAGTAGATTATTGGTTTGCATTTGTTTACGGGTTGTTTGACGTCTATGGTGTCAGGATTGTGAACGCGGCTTGGATTTGGGTTGACAAGGAAACATCGCCCACATTGATGGGCGTGGGCAGACTATCGGACAGTTCCATCGCACTCCTCACCATCGGCAGCATCCCTCCACTTGCCTGTGATGGAGTGTCTACTTCAGATAGGAATGCAATAGGTCCGAGTGTGACACCCATTGCCTCAGCATAGAGTTGAGCTTTTGCCAACGCGTCTGCTGCTGCTGCTTGGCGCATCTGGACAGCGAACCGGCTGGGATCATCCACAGAGAAATTGATCGAGTCGATGCGAACCAGATCTCCTCCTGCTTCGGCAGCGCTGTCGATCACCTCCCCTACGTCATTCAGACTATGGATCTTGACCTGTAGCTTGTTCGACACGATATACCCTATGATGCGCGGCTCGCC
>CAZXXH010000032.1:0-13664 GCA_964644645.1 uncultured Dehalococcoidales bacterium | reverse complement strand
GACATCCACGAATACGGTCTGCGGATAGATGCTGAACCTTGTCGTCCCAATGTTATCGTCGCTAATGCCCCTGGCTTTTATCGCCCTAACCACTTGGTTCATTGCAGTGGCAGCAATGTTTCGGGCCGCTGTAACTGAGATTTCTCGTGCTTCGATTCCGATATGCAATAGTGCAATGTCGGGTTCTACAGCAATCGTTGATTGCCCGCTGACCCAGATTCCTGATCGACCGTTGGCTAAAGTGGTCGAGGTCGGATCAATCCTTTGTAGATCAGTCGCACGACTACTGGGAAGTGATTCAATCACCATGCCGGACGATTGGCCTAGGCCTGATGAACTCTCGGCTATTGCAACAGGTTCAGAATTGACCGTAGGGTTATCGCATGCCGTAGAAACTGAGACAGCTAGGACTGTTATGAACACGGCGGTGATGTTCCTCTGGCGATTCCATATTTTCATCGCATGTCTCCTAGACTGCGCCAACGTTAAAGCTATGTTTCAAGGGTGCGCTAAAAAGTTGAACTGTCCTGCCCGTTTGCGAATCTTATCTTCCGCAACACACAGGTTTTATTAGCTTAAGCCTTCTGTATTTATTGAAACTCATAGTTATCAGTAATGATGGTACTTGATATGACACTACGGATCGTAACTAGTGCGCCTATAATCGTCTTGTCGGATATATCTCATCCAAGTGGCAATCAGCGTGATGGTGAGTTAGATGAGGAAGAGTTTCAGGGACATGTGTGAGACAGTCATAACGGCTGCGTTGATGTTTGTCGCTATACATGTGGTAGTACAGAGCTTTCAGGTCTCCGGTATGAGTATGCTTCCGACTCTTGACTCCGGTCAGCGGCTCCTGGTAAATAAATTCCTGTTCGCTAATGTAGGGGATGGGAATGGTGGTAGGACTTTCGTTTTTCATGGGCCCGAGCGTGATGATATCGTCATTTTTCGGTCCAAGAGCCAGAGCGTAGGAGAGCTTGTCAAGAGGGTGGTTGGATTACCTGGCGATGAGATTGATATAAGAGATGGATGGGTATTCGTTAATGGAAATAGGGAAGACCGAGCGTCTGGTTCCACCAAGCCTGGGAGCACATTGTATCCATTGACCGTGCCTGAAGATATGTACTTTGTTTTGGGTGACAATCGAGGTAGGTCGAATGATTCTCGAGAGTGGGGTTTCGTGGAAATCAAAGATTTGATAGGCCGCGCTTGGTTCAGCTATTGGCCTCTGGACCGGCTTAAGATATTTGGCTAACGTCACCGCATACTGAGAGGCCGATTTTAGAGGGCCAGAAACCCGACGGCGCATTCAGTTGACGCTCTTCGTTACATGTGTTGGATAGTATACGAACTTTGGTGTGTTCGTATACATCGCTACGTTTAGTGTGCGAATGGTGTGCATCTATCGTCATTCTGAAGGGTAATTAGTTAGTATGTCTAGCAAGTCGTCTGGTAAAGCGGATTTTACTTTTAGCAACTGACCACTTAATGGATGGTCGAATTCGAGTCGGATGGCATGAAGGAATTGTCGCTTTAGGTTAGCGTGCTTGTCACCTTTACGGCCGTACGTTTGGTCCCCTACAACTGGATGGCCTATCGAGGCCATGTGAACCCGAATCTGGTGCATACGGCCCGTATCCAACAATACGTCCAGTAAAGTAGCCCCCTCTAAGTACTGCTTTACCAAATAACGGGTTCTAGCTGGCTTCCCGCCGTCGATCACCGCTTGCCGTAATTTCACGGTTGGGTGACGTCCTATCGGTGCTTCTATTATGCCTTCGCTAGGCTCTAGCCTTCCCGATACAAGTGCTAAGTAGATACGTCGGATGGCACGGGAACGTATCAACTCGGAGAGCGCTAAGAACGCCTCACCGGTTTTCGCCACCAATAATAAGCCGGATGTATCTTTATCTAGGCGGTGTACGATCCCAGGCCGGTCATGAGGGCCCACTTTTGCAATTTCGGGACGTAACTCGATCAAAGCGTTTATCAGGGTGTCGTCTTCATGACCAGCGCCTGGGTGTACCGTCAATCCGGCAGGTTTGTTCACGATCAGTAGATGATTGTCTTCGAATGCGATGTTCAATTGCATAGATCGGGGCCTTATGGGCTTCCGATTGTCAGCAATAATTTCTAATCGCACATTTTGTCCTGTCTTGAGCGCGACGGAGGGTCGGCTGATCACTCTGTCATCTACTGTAACGTAACCTGCTCGGACCAGTAGTTGTATTTTGGATCTTGTTAATCCCGCGATCCGCTCTGTGAGGAAAACATCCACACGCATACCTGCGACCCATTCGGGGACCAATAAAGATATGTCAGTGGATGGCGCGGGCTCAGGACCTTGGTTCTTTGCCCGCGATCTTAATGTTTTCACCACCAGCCTCAACCATATGCTCGGAACTTGGGATCGGACTCTCCTCAGTATTCCCTTGCCCGGTAGAGAAATACCAGATCAGGATTGCCATACCTACCACGATAGACGAGTCCGCGACGTTGAAGATTGGCCAGGGACCTACGTCTATGAAGTCCACCACAGAGCCTAGGCGGATGCGGTCAATCAAATTGCCTGCTGTACCACCCAGTATGAGGCCAAGTGAACCACTCAGTGTAATGGACTGAATGGGGGTCGAACGATGCAGAATGATTATTAGGGCTATAGCCACAACTGAGATTATCGTGAGGACAGTTCCATAGCCTTGAAATAGACCAAAAGCACTCCCAGAGTTTTGGATATAGGTGAATCGAAAAAAACCATCCACAGGGAAAGATTGTCCGAGAACCAGCTTTGACGTAATAAGCCACTTTGTGAATTGATCAAAGCCCAGTACCACGATTAACCCGATTAACAAGAGCGAGTCACGATACCAGTTCACAGCTCGCTGTTTAGGAATCCCGCTGATTGGAGTAGGTTCCCAGAGTTGCTCTGAACCACTCTCAGGATCCTTGGCGGTGGGTTGTACGCGATGTTTATCCATAGTTCGGAAAATATTTTAGTCTTTTAGTCTTCGATGGAGAGGACGCGACGGTTCGGTGATAAATCTAAATAGACTTGAGGATGAGTATAAGCCCTTAACCTCTCATGTACGAGAAAACTGGTGGCTGGCTTGATCGTTCTGTGATCTAAATATCTGGTTCCAGAGGCTGAAAACGGACTATCACAAAATGTATGTCACACGCCATCAATGGCAAAATGATGCACACGAGATTGGTCATAATGAGTGACAAGGAACGGATTGCTTTGAATTAGATGGTTAATTTCAGGAGACAACTCGTTTATTGCCGAAACGGCAAAAGTTCTAGTTGACATATGCACGCATGATGCGATTCACCGGCGACATATTCCAGTTGTGTGCAGATGGTACTTGTTAGAATCGTTCAAGCGATCGTATTACAGGATCGACTCCTTATTGGGGTTGGTGCGCATAATTCGGGAGGTTAGTCGATGATCCGTGTTGATTTGAGAAGCGATACGGTGAGTCATCCGAGCCCAGAGATGATGAAGGCAATGGCCGATGCCGAACTCGGAGACGATGTCTACGGCGATGATCCAACGGTGAATCGCTTGCAAGAAATGGCAGCGGATATTTTGGGCAAAGAAGATGCTGTTTTTGTCGCCTCTGGGACAATGAGTAATTTGGTGGCCATCCTAGCTCAGACACAACGTGGTGATGAGGTGATCGTCGGTAGTCAGGCACACATATTTCGGGCAGAAGCGGGTGGAGCATCAATACTTGGTGGTGTGAACTACCATCCCGTAACGAATGAGCCTGATGGCACGATGCCTGCAGAGGAAATTGAAGCAGCTGTTCGCCCAGATGACATACACATGCCCCCCACAAGTCTTCTATGTCTAGAAAATACGCACAATGGGGCCGGTGGGGTGGCGGTGACGCCGTTAGGCACAAAAGCGATGACAGCTGTGGCTCGCGCTCATGGACTTCGGGTCCACATGGATGGAGCCCGTCTCTTCAATGCTTCTGTCGCACTTGAGTGTCCGGCATCGGTTCTTGTGGAAGATGTGGATACCGTAGGATTCTGTTTATCCAAAGGCCTGTCTTGTCCCATTGGAAGTGTACTTGTTGGTGATGCGCCGTTTGTTGATGAAGCACGTCGGTGGCGGAAGATAGTAGGTGGTTCTATGAGGCAAGTGGGTGTCATAGCGTCTGCCGGCATAGTAGCGCTTGAGACTATGGTAGAACGTATGGTCGACGATCATTCAAATGCTAGGACGTTGGCTGAGGGCCTTGAAAACATCGATGGTATCCGGGTCGATTTGGATCGAGTGCAAACAAACATCATACGTTTTAGTGTGCCTCACAATTCAGGAATCAGGATCGCTGCTCGCCTGGAGGATGAGGGAGTTCTTATCAACCCTGCGCGAGCCGGTGAAGTTTCCCTGAGAATGGTTACCCACTACGGGATCGATGCGTCTGACATTGAGTTCACTTTATCGGCAATGAGACAGGTTATGTCTGAAGTTGCTTGACCGTGTCGGGTGACTTTGGGATGGAGAGGAGAAACTCCACAAATGTTTTACGAGCCCAGGCATGGATCCGGATTGGCTCAGAACCCGCTAAATGCCATCGTGGTTCCACGACCTATAGGTTGGATTTCGACCCTCAACTCGAAGGGGGTCCCCAATCTTGCCCCGTACTCATTTTTCAACGCGGTAGCATATCGGCCGCCACAAGTGATGTTTGCTGCCACAAGCCACCACACGTTGGGTGGCTTTAAGGATGCAGTGGCCGACGCGCAAAACACCGGCGAGTTCGTGGTTAATTTGGCCACAATGGCATTGAGAGATCAAATGAACAGTTCGTCCATTCCTGCCCCACACGATGTTGATGAATTCGCGTATTCAGGTCTTACTACAATGCCAGGCAGGCTAGTGAAATGCCCCCTAGTCGCAGAGAGTCCCGTACACCTGGAATGTCGATATACTCACTCAGTGCCGTTGTTATCTGATGATGGTGACGACTCCAATATTGTTGTTTTTGGCGAAGTTGTTGGCGTCCACATTGATGATCAAGTTATTGTGGAGGGCCGGATAGACTTTCTGAAGTTGCGCCCAATAGGCAGACTTGGGTACTTGGATTTCGTCGAAGTTAACAACACTTTTTCTATGGACCGTCCCACTTGGACTGGGGGATAAGATTTGCCCCTAAGAGGTTGCAAACATGCGGTTCAACATTTCTGCTCCGGCCTTATTTGTTTGGGCTATTTGAACGAGAAGTTCGCCCAAGATCGTCATCGTACCTTTTGCCCCATAAACTTTTTAGTCGTTTCTGAATTTGTGGCTCGACTCCGTGCTTGGTAGGGAAGTAGTATCGGTTAGCTTGGAATTTTGGAGGTAGGTTGACCGTAGGCTTGAAGGCATTCTCGTAATCGTGTGCGTAAGCATACCCTTCACCAAATCCTAGATCTTTGTCTAGTTCCGTTACAGCATTTCGCAGGTGCAATGGCACAGGCTCGTCAGGCAGACTGCGCACATCGGTTAGGGCTGTCTCTATAGCCGAGTAAGCCGAGTTACTCTTGGGAGCACAAGCTAGGTATATGGTTGCTTCCGCTAAGAGGATTCGGGCTTCGGGCCAGCCTACTAAGTGCACTCCTTGCTGAGCTGCTACTGCTATTGAGAGGGCTGTCGGAGAGGCTAGACCTATATCCTCAGCCGCGGATATGACCAATCGTCTGGCAATGAAGACAGGATCTTCGCCTGCGTCGACCATTCTTGCTAACCAATACAGCGCCGCATCCGGATCTGAACCGCGGATCGATTTTATGAATGCGGAGATTGTGTCGTAGTGAAGATCACCAGACTTGTCGTATCTGGATTTTTTTTGTAGGGCTGCTTCAATTGTGGCTAGGTTTACTACACGTTTACCCGTCGCACTTGGGTGAGTCGAGGCTACTGCTAGTTCCAATGTGTCGAGGGCCATACGTCCGTCACCGCCTGATACTTTAATCAATGCTGCACGAGCTTCATCCGAGAGTTCGGCTTTATCACCACCTATGCCGGTGGCAATATTAGACATGGCTCGATTAACTAGTACGTTCAAGTCTTCCTCATTGAGCGGATCAAGTGTGTATACCCGTGCTCGTGAGAGTAATGGTGAAATTACCTCAAAGGATGGGTTTTCCGTAGTTGCGCCTATAAGCGTGATAATGCCTTCTTCGACATGCGGGAGGAGGACGTCTTGTTGCGCTTTAGAAAATCTGTGGATCTCGTCGATGAACAGGATGGTTCTCTGGCCATGTAGGCCTAAGCGATCTCTTGCATCATCAACTATAGTACGTATGTCTTTGACTCCAGAATCAACAGCGCTGAGTTGTTCAAACTGAGATTTAGTTGCACGGGCTATGAGCCGGGCCAACGAGGTCTTACCGCTTCCAGGCGGTCCCCAAAGGATCATTGATGGAGTTCGATCTTGATCGATCGCTTTGCGAAGCACCGTGTCTTTACCCATCAGGTGTTTCTGGCCGATGTAGTCATCCAGTGAACGAGGTCGCATCCGGGTCGCGAGTGGAGCGTTACGCCCAGCCAGTTCTGTCCGCTGTCTATCGAAAAGGGTCAACGCTCTACCTTGAGTCAAACACTGAATATTGATCTTAGGCCGTCTATGACTGCGTCATCCTGGTGTTCTAGGACTGTTCTAGGGTCAAGGATAATCATGTCTGATTCAATACGGGCGATGATCGGTGTATCTTGGCAACGTAGCTGACGGCAGAATTCATCCGGTTTGTTCGGTGGTGTGAACGTAAGAGCGAATGAATCTATCGTCTGGCCTGGTAGCGATCCGCCGCCGATGGCTGAACCGGTTTCTACAACCGTACCGATACCAGCCGATCCTTTCCATGCCTCGGCTCGCTGTTTTATGTTGTCAGCAGTTGTTGCTATCATCATCCAAATAGGAATCTCCAATTCCGGCCTGTTCCTAAGATAAGCCGTAAGAGTGGCAGAAAGCGCACCAAGTGTTATTTTGTCGCAGCGCACAGCGCGTGCCAGTGGGTGGCTTGCCAACTTTGATACAGCAGCTTTGGAACCGACAGCCAGACCAGCTTGTGGCCCTCCTAAAAGTTTATCTCCTGAGAAAAATGCCAAGTCTACCCCTGCTGCTATCGAGTCTTGCACTCGTGGCTCTCTCTTGAGTCCGAATCTGGTTGTATCTATAAGGAACCCACTACCGAGATCTTGTAGCTCAAAAATGTCTAGCTATTTCCCGAGTGACACTAATTCCGGCAAGGCGACCTCATGGACAAATCCGGAAATTTCAAAGTTGCTCCGGTGGGTTTTTAATATCGCTGCGGTCTGGTCAGTGATGGCTTCAGCGTAGTCTTCCACATAAGTTCTATTTGTAGTGCCTACCTCAACCAGCTTGGCTCCTGACTGACGCAATATCCCGGGTACACGGAAGCCACCACCAATTTCAACCGCTTCTCCTCGTGAAACTATCACTTCTCGACCGGATGCCAATGCACTTAGGCCAAGGAGCATTGCGGACGCGTTGTTGTTGACAGCAACGCCCGCTTCCGAGCCCGTTACATAGGCCAATAGAGATTCGATGTGAACTGTTCTAGACCCGCGTTTCCCAGTGTCTATGTTCAGTTCGAGGTCTACATAGCCTCGTGCTGCGTGCTCAGCAGCCAAGATCGCGTCGTCGCTTAGCGGGGCTCGTCCAAGGTTTGTATGGAGCACTACACCGGTCGCGTTGATCACTTGCTTCGGCCAAGGTTGCCATAAATTGTGTGCACGTCTTATAGCTGCCTGAACGATTTGAGACCTGTTAGGTGGCATGATGCCGTTGCGAACGTCGGACCGTACTTGGTCGAGTTCTTGGCGCAACAATAAAATGACGGCGTCAACAGAAAAATCGTTTGCTAGCGAGGCTACCAGCGGCTCAGAGAGGAGCTGATCTACACTTGGAAGTGAGCGTAGTTGAGAATTCATAACCGGGATATTAAGACGGGGTCAAGTTACCAGTCGGACAGTTTTAGAGAACAGTTCGATTCTAGTGTAGGCATTCGTTATACCAAAGTCGCCTTAGCAAGGAGAAGGACCTCGTTTATATGCTAATGGTGATGCTCTTATCGATGTCTGCGCTATTTTAGGCGTAGTTGTACGTTAGTGGCACTTGATACTTAGTGGGTACGTCTAGTTATAGAGTTATGTTGTCGGATGATTTGCATGGTGTTAGATGATCATATGTGCATGAAATATAGTGTCGGTTTGAGAGGAAGGATAGGATCTTCTACTGCTGCACATGTTTCGGTGTGGAGGTGCAATGAGTTTGAGTTTTTTGAAGTTTGACCCTGTATCTCGGCGCCAAATAGAATCGCTTGGCAGGGCAGTCTGTTGCATTGGAGCTAAATGCGAGTAATTGGATTGGTTGGATGCATGGGCGCAGGCAAGGGTGAAGTGGCCCGGATCCTCTCAGGGTTTGGAGCCATTGCAGTCGATGCGGACGAGTTAGCTCATCAGGCGTACGTTCCTGGTACTAGTGTGTATATGGAAGTAGTTGAAGAATTCGGACGCGAAATAGTTTCTCGGACTGGCGAGATCGACCGACGCGTCCTAGGTGCAAAGGTTTTTACTGATCTCTATCAGTTGCGCCGTCTTGAACAGATAGTCTGGCCCCATGTAGGCATTGCATTGGAGAAAATAATTGTGCAGGCGCATATTATGTCGTCTGTACCCGCGGTAGCTATCGACGCCGCAGTCTTGTTAAGGGCCGAGTGGGACAAATTTTGCGCCGAGGTGTGGTTGGTTGATGTACCTGCGCGAGATGCGATTAGACGCATAATGTAAGGTAGGTGATTGTCGGAACAAGAAGCTAGGTCACGATTGTTCGCTCAATCAGAGAACCGGCCCGACGAGAGTATGATCAACGTGGTGATCAATAACGTTGGCGGCGTCGATGACTTGAAGAAACGGGTCGGAAGCCTTTGGGCTGAGCGGATCGCAACGAAAGATTAGAGGCATATGACACCAAAGACTGGGTACCGGGAGTTTAAAGTTGAGGAATACGCCATAAAGGGAAAGCCGTTCTATGTCCCAGTGGCTGACGAGGTAGAAATTTTTACGGCAGCTTATCGACAACGTGTGCCGATTTTGCTCAAGGGTCCCACGGGTACGGGCAAGACACGATTTGTTGAGTACATGGCTTGGCGATTGGGTAAGGAGTCTAGTTCGGCACGCCCATCAAAGAGGGCTGGGGGCGCCGGACAAGGTGAAGGCACTATCCCGCTCGTTACTGTAGCGTGTCATGAAGATTTAACTGCCAGTGATTTGGTCGGTCGCTATCTGATTGCCTCACAAGGGACACGGTGGATCGATGGGCCGTTGACACGCGCTGTTAAGTCAGGCGGGATCTGCTATCTCGATGAAGTGGTAGAAGCTCGGAAGGACACCACTGTAATCATCCATCCGCTTACGGATCATCGTAGATTGCTTACTATCGACAAACTAGGACAGGTGATTGAAGCGGCAGAAGGATTCCACATGGTGGTTTCTTACAATCCTGGTTATCAGAGCGCACTAAAAGACTTGAAACACAGCACGCGGCAACGCTTTGTTGCGCTGGAGTTTGACTTTCCCCCGCCTGAAGTGGAGGCGAAGGTGATTGCTCACGAATCTGGTATAGATTCAGACACAGCAGTTTTGCTAGCCAAACTAGGGAATAAGATACGTAACCTTAAAGAACATGGCCTAGATGAGGGAGCTAGTACGCGGTTGCTTATCTACGGTGTGAGTCTGATCTATGTGGTTGTGTCAGCGTGTCGTGCCTGTCAAGTTGCTGTGACATGGGGGATCACAGATGATGAACAAATTCAACGCAGCATTGACGAAGTAGTCACATCGATTTTCCCTTAAATGGATACTACGCAAAAATGGTCGATCACGCCTCAAGTGGCGCGATTGGCGGTGATGTTCTCGTGAGCCAGACCGGTATATCGCTATCGACCTTGGAACATAGCCTGATGGGCTGCAAAAAAGAGGATCGGTACAAAGAGGACGGTCTTGCATCTTCCGTCGAAGGCATTCCAGAACGGAGTGCTGCGGTGTTTCTGTTGTTTGCCAACCTCGACGGCTCACCTGTTTTACTCCTCATTCGGCGCTCTCAGCATGTGGCACTGCATAAGGGCGATATAGCTTTTCCTGGTGGGGTTAGGGAATCGACTGACCTGTCATATCTAGAAACAGCATATCGAGAAACGGAGGAGGAGATAGGAGCGCATGTAGATCAGATCGAATTTTGGGGTGCACTTAACACCGACGAGCCGTCACCTGGTTTTACTGTCGCGCCTTTTACGGGTCGATTGCTTGATGTCTCATCGTTGACGCCCCAACATAGCGAAGTCGCGGAAATCATAATGGCACCGGTGAGCGCGTTAATTGATCCAGATGCTGTCCGGTCGATGTCCGTTTTAAGTGGCGCCGAAATCGTTCACGCACCCGCCTATGCTTACAACGGGCACGTCATATGGGGGGCGACTGGTCGCATCCTTAGCCAGGTTATCTATAGAAGTTGTTTGAATACATCGGCGAAATTGAGTTGACAAAGCAGGTTGGTGGTGATCGGCTTACTCTTGCCGAAGTTATAGCCGATTTAGAGCGATTCCCCTCTCAAGTCCTAAAGAATTTTGAATCCGCGCGCGACGTACTGGCTGATCGGGTGTCAGATGACACGCTTGGACTTTGGGCCGTATATGGCCTTGAGCTTGCTAGCACGTCGGTGCGATCTTGGGAGGCGGCTTCCGAGTATTTTCTTGCAAGTCCTGGAGTTCAGCGGCAGTTGCCATCCGGTCAGTTTTTGCGCTGGGCCGCGTCTGGTGGCAGGATTTGCAACGATTCTCCCAGTATGGCCGTAGCGTTCTTTCGGGCTAGCCCCGCGACGTTGGCTAGGCTTCGGCCCAGATATATCAACGATTGGGCAGAATTGGTCCGAGCGCTGCATCGAGGCACTTGGAAGTCGAGCGCGTTGGCCTCTAAATTTGCAGAAAGCACTCCCGAACTGCTCGAAACGTTATCTTTCGGCGAATTTGTTCGATTTGGATCCTTTTTAGAAAAACTGTCTCGTAGATCGTACGACGCAGCAACTGATGCGCTTACGTCTTCTTTGTTGCTTTTCCCGCGGCTGGGAACAGAAATCAGCGCATTTATATCACTAGCGATCACACTTACTGACGTAGCGTGGCGTGAAGTAACGGGTTTACTTGACTCCGTATCCCAAAGGCTCATTGCCACGGACAGTAAACAGCGTTCGTCGGCTTTGTACATGGCCGAACAGCTGGCCCTAACGGGTCATTCGGCTGTAGGAAAATTCCTGGATCACGTAGTGGCCGCGCTGGGTAGCATGCCTGCTGAACTCCACGGACGTCTGTTCGACCTGGCAACTAGCCAACATGCAATTCATCCGGCGGCAGTCATCGAGTTCATTCGTAACACTCCAGCTGTTCTTGGTCGGGTATCTTTTGAGCAATTTGAGGAGTGGCACCGAATAGGGCTGGAAACATTATCTGATAACCATGATGCTGGCATGGCATATTTTAGGGCACAGTCGGCGCACTCGATTGAAGTGCTGGATTCGCTCTCTTCTGGTGTCGAGCTGACTCAGGTGCGAGAGATTGTCAGGATGTACTGCAACGCCCTTTGTGGCCAGCCCGTGGAAGTTCAGGCTTCGCAGCAGTTGGTTGATAAAAATATCGGTTGGGTCGAGGGTGATTCCGCTACTACGGAAGGTTCTATCGTTTATCTACCGGCGGTCGTTAACCGTTTTTCGTCGAAGCTGTCCAATTTCGGTTGGTACAAAGTAGTGGCCACCCACCAAGTAGGTCATATTGAGTTCGGTAGCTTTAATTTCCAATATGAGAGAGAGGCATCCCTTTTTGGTGATTTACGACCAAAACTGGCGAAGACATATGCCAAGTTAGTTGGGGCACCGGAACAGCCGATGCAAAGGTCAGAGCAAATGGGCGTAGAGCGTGGTGTCGAGCGCGCGTATTTGACCGATATGGGACGTTTTTTTGCTCTGTTCGAAGATAACCGATTGGCGCTGGATATATTCACGGTGGTTGAGGATGTCCGTCTGGACTCACGAGTCGTTTATGAATATCGAGGCATAGCTCCGGCATATCACGAGACGCAAAAAATGTCTCTACTTGAACGTCCAGACATGAGTGATCTCCCTGCCAGACAAGTGCTAGTCGAATTCATTGTTCGGCTTAGCCTGCGTCAGGACGAGCATTTGAGGGTGCCGAAAGATCACGCGGACGATGCTAGAACGATAGCCCGGATTATTCGCCGAGTGGCGGCGCAGAGAGCCACCGTTGAGGATTCTGCTGAGGCGACGATACGCATATACGCTCTTATCTACAACATCCAGAACGAAGAACTTGGAACAGACGACTTCGAAGATTTGGAATTGGAGGAAGAGTCAAAATCCGATCCGCTCGAAGAGTCGCTGGAAGAATTTGAAGAATTTGAACAGATGCTTAGTAATGGGCTACGGCAACACACTGATGAAATAGAAGAACAACCAATAGACCAAACGCAAGAACAACCTTACGAGTCGCCAGAAGAGGTCGGCTATCGTGGGGAGTTTAAACCAGAGCTATCTCAGCTCCTTTCACAGATTAGACTTGGGGATACCGGCGCGGATGAAGGCGAACCGCAGCCAATTACTCCAGAGCAACTCGAAGAGTTACTGAAACAATCAGCTGAATTGGAACTCGAACAGGGGGAAGCGGCGGAAGGTCAGCAGAGCGAAGACATTTTGGCGAGCCTTATGAAGGAATTGGCTCGCAGAGATCCGGACAACCAGAAAGTTACAGAAGGTACATTGTCCCATGTGGATGAGGATGGTGGTCCGTTAGAACCTGGAGAAGTAGATCAGTTCGTTTACGATGAGTGGGATTTCCGTGCGAACGAATACAAGCCGCGTTGGTGCCTATTACATGAGAAGAACATGTCGGATGGTGAACCGACGTTCTTTTCGGAGACTCTCGTAAAGCATGCCTCTCTGGTGAGGGACATACGACGCCAATTTGAGTTGGTAGTGCCTGAGCAGCATCGCAAAGTAAAGCGCCTAGAAGATGGTGAGGAGGCAGACTTGGATGCTGTTATCGAGGCTCTGGTTGATCTGCGGTCCGGTAATACGCCGTCTGAAAAGCTGTGGTGGCGCCGGAACAAAATAGAGCGAAGTATAGCTGTTGCATTTTTGCTTGACATGAGTGCGTCTACTGCAGAGGCTATAGATGATGCTAGGCAACCTTCAGACGATTGGGCTGCACCCGAAGATCCTGTCGAATACATGGTGTGGTTGCGTTCTCGTCGATCCGAGGGTCTACGGCGCTCGTACAAGCGCATCATAGACGTTGAGAAAGAGGGGATTGTGTTGCTAGTGGACGCTCTCGAGTCTATGGGTGACACCTATGGTATTTTTGGGTTTTCAGGGTATGGGCGTGAGAATGTTGAGTTCTATGTCATAAAAGATTTGGACGAAAAATTCTCGCCACAGATACCCCGACGTATTGATCGAATTACACCCCTGCATGCTACCCGAATGGGTCCAGCAATTCGCCATACCACCTCCAAACTGGTTAAAGAGGAAGCTAGGTCCAGATTCTTGTTTTTGATTAGTGACGGAAGGCCGCAGGACCGT
>CAZXXH010000031.1:11758-17643 GCA_964644645.1 uncultured Dehalococcoidales bacterium | reverse complement strand
GTGAGCCAGCAAATTCGAGTCTTCTGCTTCCGGTCCACGATACATGGTTGGCCCCATGTAAGCAGGGACTGGACCGGGCGGTGTGATATCTACTGTCGCCGCACCCGCCTGGCCTATGTTGTTGTTAATCATGTGATTGCTCCTCAAATCTTGGCGGCGTCGTGAACTTCTGCGTATATGAAATCAATGGTTATCGCAGATTTGGTTGTTATTTACTCTACGATTTGCCCTTGCATTGATCTAGTACATTAATGCAGGCTTCGGCGATGATACGGCCTCCGCTCTTAATTAGGCGACTTTGGAATACAGTGCGGTGTGTTTCGTAACCCTTTTGAGGGAATGCTTCCTCAGTCGGCACGTATCCGCAGTATCCGTTGGTTAACTCGGAAATAATCGTCACCTCAAACGGAGAGCGATTCTTTATCTCAAGACCATAGGCTACAAAGTATTCCGCTGGGTTGGTGGAAACTACGACGTGATCGCTGATTGCCAATGCACCGACCTCTACGACGCAAGTGGTCTCGCCCCGGTCACCGACGGCCTTTTTCTCAGGCGCATATCTGTTTTCTGCAAATTGGGTGGCCCAGTCGTTGTAACCACGACATAAGTCGTCACAGTATTCAGATTCAATTGCGGTACGATCTGGTATCTCCAATAGCTTGACTGCGGTGCGAATACCTGAAATTTCTTTCCGGGTTTTTTGTTTAACGTTTTGTAGCACGGCGTCGGCGATCTTGTACCCGAGTTCCCAACAAAGCGCGGCTTGGTCACTCCAACTCTGCTTGTCGCGAGCATTCTTTTTGTCAACCCAGTATTTTGTCGGATCATTCGATTCTGACATACCGGCTTTTGGATCAACCCACATGGTGTCGCCGCAAGCGCCGGCCAAAAAAGGTGTTGGGATTTGATGCCCCAGCCTATCTTGAATGGCTTGCCCAGCTCTTCCGAACATATCTCTATGGAAGTATCCGGCTCCTGAGGCGTGATCGTGACACGAAAATGACATGAGGCAAGCTATGGGAGTCCCATCATGTTCTTCGAACATGATGTATCCCACATCTTCGTCCACAGGGCCTGCCGGTGGTAGGTTGGGATCAAAATCGATGGCCTCTGGTGATTCTTGCAAGCCTGCGACGTGCAAAGTTGTACCGTCTGGCTTTAGAAGGCGACGGTTGAATGTGACGCCATGGGTGGGGGCTTGTCCCGCTGCAATAACCGCAGGTCTCAAATTCTCATGGGCAGTTTGGACGGTCTCTACAAGCTGGTCCGCGAGCGTTTCGAGAAACAAAGGATCTGGCGCTGCCCCAGCAACAAACATGGGCGCGGCGTGGGGAGCGGAATGGTCATGGGTAGCACCTATAAACACGTTCCGCGCGGGGATTCCAGTCCTTAACTCGCAACGCTCCTGTATGGCAAGTACCTGGCCACGGCTTATTGCGACCACATCGACTGAGACGACGGCGGCAGTCTCTTGACCGTCGGAAATAACCACCGCGTGGGCGAGAAGGTCACTGTCTTCTGGCCCACGACGCATAGCCTGACCACCGTACCCTTGAACCTTGCGTGATGGGGTTATGTTGACTGTGGACGCCCCCGCTCTTCCGACTTTCATTGTCTCCTACCTCCGGTTCGTTGAATTCGACGGATTTGTGTTGGCTATAACTGTCTCAATCGAGGGTCCCAACGATCTCGGAGCCAGTCACCAATGAAGTTCATTGCGTACACCACTAGGAAAATAGCCAATCCAGGCAGTAGGGCAATCCAGTAGTTTTCAGATATATAGTCACGTCCATCCGCAACCATACTTCCCCAGGCGGGTGTGGGGCCGGGGATGCCAACGCCAAGGAAACTCAGACCTGCTTCTGCGAGTATGAGTTGTCCGACGTTCAAGGTCATAAGGACCAGCACTGTGTTGATTACACCAGGCACCACGTGCCTGAACAGTATTCGAGGTACCGATGCTCCTGCTACCTGTGCTAGTGCCACGTAATCCGTTGACCTGATCCGTAATGTCTCTGCTCTTACCTGACGGGCAAAAGCAGCCCAACTAAAGACACTTAAAAGGATAACCATTAGTCCAAAGCTAGCTCCGAATACAACAGCGGAAGCTAGAGCGACGAGCACGAATGGTATCGCGAAATTGAGCTCTGCAACTCTCATTAAAATCTCGTCAATTAGTCCACCGTACCACCCCGCAACAAGGCCCACTAATGTTCCTACTACAGAGCCAACTAATATTACCGCTCCTGCTAATTTTAAAGAGACTTGGGCGCCAAAAATGACACGGCTCAGGATATCTCGCCCCAGAGGGTCGGTGCCTAGAATGTATTCTGAAGAACCATCCGCGTGCCAGACTGGGGGTATCCGCTCATTAATTATTCGGCCCATTAGGGGATCATGCGGCGCTATAAACGAAGCTGTGAACGCCCCAAAGATGACTGTGGCCAAGATAAATATCGGAAACACTGGCCAATGGCGCAGGACATAAAGGACTTTGGTGTGGAAGGGTTCCCGGTTGCTATTCCGAGAAGTTTTGCTGAGATCGAGATCGTTGTGTTGAGTTTGAGTAGTCAATTGATCCTAATCCGTGGGTCTATTAACCGGTAAAGTAGGTCAATAGCCAGATTGACTATTAGGAACGTTGCAGTGAACAGGATTACTAACGCGCTCAGAACGGGAAAGTCCTGATTGCGAACCGCCTGCACAGAGAGACGTCCCAGTCCCGGCCACGAGAAAACACTTTCTGTTACTACAGCACCAGTAATGAAGGCTGCAAGTAGTATGCCAGCGTAGGTCATAGGTACCACAGCAGAGTTCCGTAGGGCGTGCTTCCAGATAATCTTCCAACGTGTAACGCCCTTAGCTCGGGCGAACTTGATGTACTCGGAATCCAAGGTGTCAAGCATCGACGACCTTATCAGCCGAAGTATACCGGCAGCAGGGAACCATCCCAACGTAATTGACGGGAGTATGAAATTTTTCCATGACCCCATACCAGATGTTGGGAGCCATCCAAGCTGTACGCTGAACAGAAGGATAAGCATTATCCCGAACCAGAACCCCGGCATCGCTTGCCCAAAGAGCGCTAGTGATCGTGCGAAGAGGTCTAGGCCCGATCCCCTAGAAATAGCGGACCATATACCCAGAGGGATTCCGAGCAGTAGGCCGAACGTATACGCTCCAACAGCTAATTGGAAAGTAGGGAGCCAGCGTTCTGCAATTATCTTTTTGGGTTCATCATGGAAGTAAAGAGAATTTCCAAAATCAAACTTTATCGCGCTGCCTAGCCAGATCAAATATTGCATTGGCAATGGTCGGTCAAGACCCAGATTAATTCCCCACTGGTCCCAGTGTTCTTGTGTTGAGTACTCGCTCACAAACAGGTGCCTAGGATCTCCTGCAGCACGCGAAAGTGCGAAAACAACAACAGTGGCAAACCACATAACCACTAGACCGAGCAAAATCCGCCTGACTAGGAAGCGAGCCAAGGTTTGACCTAACCTGTTCAGCTAACGTGTAGCACTATGTTCATGTGGGACCTGACGTTGACCTGACCCGCAACGGTACGGGTCAATGGTCTCGCTGTAGAGACATGATACCTGTTTATCGCGACTATTAGTGGTGAGTGAATACGTACATAACAGTTATCTCTATTGCTGTCGCGATTTTTGCAGAGCGAGAATTTGGGGAACTTGCAACGATGTGCGCCCTAAATGAAAAGTGACGGGCGCTGCCGCCCGTCACTTTCTCTTTATCCAGACAAGTTACCTCAACGGCGAGCGACTGTAATCGTCTCCGGTGAGTTGAACAGCGGCGTCTGCGACATGTACGGAGTCCACTCTGCTATCTCAGGTCGGACGATAGCAGTGTTTGGGAGCCCGGCTATTGGCGCAGTCAAAAAGTTTGAAGAGAAGAAGTCTTGGATCTTCTGGTTGTTAGCGATCCTCTCTTCTTCTGTCGTTTTGGTTATGTCGTTGTTCAATGCAGCGATCTGCCAGATCTCGTCAGGTATCTCAATTCCGAAGCTGAATCCACCGGTTGGCTTGTGGCAGCAGTGGAACACACCTGCCGCGTGCAGTTTCTGTCCTGTTCCGGAGTGAATCATCCACGGATTGTCTTTGCTTCTCTCTACCAATTTTGGTCTGGCAGTGAGGTAGGTGGTACTGTCGACTTCAACGTCGAGGCCGATCTCTCGCCAGTACTGAGCGACCGCTATGCCGACCTCAGGTGCCCATTCGCGGTCAGGAGCGACGTGGGTGGTAAAGCTGAACCCATTGGGATATCCAGCTTCTGCCAACAACGCCTTGGCTCTCTCAGGGTTGTACGAGATCTTCCACTCGTCTTTCCAAGCGGCATCGCCTGGGTGAGAGTTCATGTTGGTGTAGTACGGGAAGCCTACGCCTGACTGGATCTTATCGACGATTGTTGAGCGGTCGATTGCGATGCTCATGGCCTCACGCACCTTGCGTGCTTTCTCCATGGAGGCATCGTTGCCCCACTCGCCGATCCAGGGATGGTCAGCGTCCGGCTTGTACCCCTTGCGCGCGTTTATTGGACCGTGGGCGTCCTCTGTCTTGCCAGTGGCGGGGTCCGTAGTGGACCAGTAGTTGCCACCGAATATG
Organism: uncultured Dehalococcoidales bacterium; assembly: GCA_964644645.1. Taxonomy (GTDB): domain Bacteria; phylum Chloroflexota; class Dehalococcoidia; order Lucifugimonadales; family Lucifugimonadaceae; genus CAZXXH01. The sequence goes on along the minus strand of CAZXXH010000031.1, from coordinate 13,021 downwards.
AAGGTCTGCAAGTTCGGTACGCCGAGCTGCTGCGTGCGCGCACCCGGTATCGCCTTCAGAGTGGATCCCAGGAACTTCAAAGGAATCCTACCAATGTGTACCTCACCAGTTTTCAAAGCGGCGAGGATCACTGACGCTTCTTGCATTTCCCGGTTAGTAAGGCGGGCAATGTTGGGCGTACGGCGCCAGTGGTTTGCGAAGGCAGGCTCTAGTGTAATGTGTGAGTCGGATACCCACTCAACAACCTTGAATGGTCCGGTACCAACTGCCGTGTTAACGGCCACATCGTAGCCCTTCTCGTCGAAGTGCTTCTTGGACCACATGTGAACAGCCTGGTAAGCGGTTGGACCTAGCACGCCATCGTGCCAGTCAGGTACAAGACCTGTGTCCTTGACGTGGATGATGAATGTCCTATCGTCTGGTGCTTCCATGCTTTCTATGAACATCTCCAGGCCGGCCAGTGAATAACACGGAGCGGCTCCTTCGACTTGCACGTAGCATTCCTGGAAATTCCAGAGCACATCTTGGGCCGTCAATTCGCCCCATCCATCATGGAACATCACGCCTCGGCGTATGTTCAGGGTTATCTTTGATCCATCGGGAGCAATTTCCCACGAATCAGCAATACCATATCCGCCCGGTTCATAGTTGTACTTTGGCGGAGGCGAGTGAGCAGGTCTCATTAGAGTTTCGGCTACACCGTTGTAGTGGACCAGATTGGAACCCTGAACACGGACGCTAAATTTAGCGGCCGGTGTGTCCACGTTGGTCGTTACAACCTCTCCGTAGAAGTCCGCTTTGGCCACTTCTTTGACAACCTCTACAGGTACTGCCTTCTCAACAGCCACCTCTTTGACAACCTCTACAGGTACTTCCTTGGTGACCACCTTTTCAACTTCCACTTCCACGATCTTCTCCACTTCGACGATCTTCTCTATCGTCTCTACCGTGGTCTTATCGCTGCCACCACAAGCTGCCAACACGAACAGGGCTGAGCCTGTCAATGCAATCTTGAGCCATGGATATCGGCGTAGCATAACGCCCCCTTCTAAGCAAAATATTTTCTCTACTGCAGCCGCGCTAGGACCTCCTCTAAAGACCCGACGTTACGCACGCGACCGACTGCGCTCCTAGAACGAGGTGCACAGCGCACAGTACATGTTCTATGGAAGTCGACTGTAAGTCAACAGTTCGGGTAAAGAGAGGCGGGGCCCCGAACACAAAGGAGTGAGGCGGGCCCAAAAAGAAATAAAAAACAAGAAA
>CAZXXH010000031.1:5552-11748 GCA_964644645.1 uncultured Dehalococcoidales bacterium | reverse complement strand
TTTTTTCCTGTGCTTTTATTTCGCGGCCCCCAAAAATCTCTGGGTTGGGGCCCCGCCTCGATATCGCTTTTCCAACCTTGCCTAGCTACTCGTTTTTGTCCGACTAGATACTAGGCTTTGCCTGCCACACAGTACTAGTAGGCTAGGCTAAGTTGCATTGCCGTTAGTTCTCAATCCACACATTCCAGAATGCGGGCTCACCCATCATGCCTGGGTAGTTCCTAAGTCTCTTGCTGCCGATGTGGTAGGAAAAGAACTCACCTAGCTGGTACCACGGCCATTCCTCGTAGTAAAGCTCTTGCTTCGCTGTAGCGATTCGCATCTTCTCTGCTTCCGTAGTAGCTAGCAGGAACTCATCGCTCAAATCAATTTGTCCTTGAGATGAGCAGGAACAGTAGTGGCCTGGGTTCGTAAATGCACCGGACGGAGCCAACGGGTTACCGGCTGTGCTCCAGGTCGCACCTATGTGGAACCCTTCAGGCAGGTTGCGGACACTAGCGAACGTGGCCCAGTCAGTCACCCTCACGTTTAGGTTGAGGCCGATTGCTTCCAACCTGGGCGCGGCGATCTGTGTAACTGGGTATATGGTCGGTTGATCCATTGGCACAATTACGTCGATCACTCTGCCATCGTAGGAAGACTCAGCGAGCAACTTCTTGCCAAGTTCGATGTCGCGTCGGTTGAAGTTCTCTAAGCCGCCTTCATTGTCCCAACGAGTGTCGCAGCCAAATATTCTTCCGCAGACCCGCCATAACTCTGGCGGACCGTAAGCTGCCATGATTTCCTCGGCATCAAGAGCAGCCGCCACGGCCTGACGTGCCTTAACGTCGTCGAACGGCGGGTTACTGCCTTTCATCAGCAGTATCGGCGTGCGACCCAGCGGGTGTGGGTAGATTTGCAGCTCTCGGTTCCCCTTCAGACGGTTTAACTCGTCCTGTGGAGCTGTTTGTACGAAATCAACCTGACCGGCTTCAAGCATTACGATGCGTGTCGACGCATCAGGTATCTCAAGCCAGGTAAGCTGGTCAATGAAAGCATGTTTGCCTCCAGCATGACCATCTGGTCTTCCGTCCCGGGGGAGGTACTCTTCAAATCGCTCCATTTTGATCGAAGCACCTGGATCCCACTTAACCAGTTTGAACGGGCCCGACCCTACGTGATCCGTAATGGGTTCGTTGCCGGCCGCCACAGCCAGAGCTTCTTTCTGTATTGGCGGGTAAAGGTTCTTGCTAGCCAGGTTGTAAGGCAGCAAACCATAGGTTGTGTGGAAATTCCAGACGAAAGTCATTTCGTCCTTCAATGTCACATCGGTCAACCGGTCCTGAACTGCCTTCATCGGACTCTTGGGAGACCCCAAAAGACGGTTTATTGTCGCGACTGCGTCACGAGCAGTGACAGGGTCACCATCGTGCCAAGTCATTCCGTCTCGGATGGTCATAGAGTAGGTTTTGCCGTCTGCCGAAACTGACCATTCACTTAACATCTGGGGAAGAGCAACAAACCCTTCGCCGGCGCTGAATAGTTGGTCATAAATGTGACCTGCGACGGTAAGGTTTACTCCACCGCCAACGACAATCGAGTCTAGGCCCGCTACGCTGGCTTCGGCGATTACCTTAAGTTCCCCGCCATAACGTGCGTCGACGGCTTTAATAACTTCTACTTCAACTGGCACCGCTTTTTCGATTACTTTTGTTACGATCTTCTCGACTTCTTCCGTAACAATTTTTTCTACTTCGACTGGTACCTCTTTGGTAACTACCCGTTCAACTTCTTTGGTAACTACCCGTTCAACGGGGACTTCTTTGATCACTTCTTTGGTCACGACTTTTTCCACCGGGACCTCTACCACTCGCTCGACAATTTCTGTCGTTGTGCCACAAGCGGCCAAAACGGCAGTCACCGCTCCTACCAGGGCTACATTTATCCACGTGTTGCGGCGGAACATTAGCTCCTCCTGTACATGCTCTTAAAGGCGTTTCGAATTTTGGTCATTCACCCCACGACTACTTCATTTGATAATTCTGGCGTGCGCAGGGATCCACACAGATCGGCGGAGTTTATAATTGATTGGCGCTCATGCGCAAGTTCCAAGGCGTGATGCCGCGTATTCTTTTGACACGTTAACAAATGACCCTGCCAATCTCAGATTTCAAATTGACACAATGGGATTCGGGCAATAAAGTCGTCCGAGGTCATGGTGTGCTTTGAAGTGAATAATCATGGCTCGTCTGTTCTCTTAGTTTTCCCGCTGGTCTAGGTAGACGCTGATCCAATGAAAGCAAAAGGGTTTTGCCAATCTGAGGTGATGATCCCAATGCGGGATGGGGTCCGGCTGGCTACCGATATTCTGCTACCAAGTGGCGTTAAGGCGAATAGTGCGCAGGAAACGGTGCCGGCGCTTTTGGTACGTACCTCGTGGGACAAATCAAACAGTGAATATGACACGGTTCGTAGATACTATCCGAATCACGGGTACGCGGTCGTAATCCAAGATTTGCGGAACCGCTTCAAATCGGAGGGAGATGGTCGTTACTACCACACCGCGAATGAGTGGGAGGGGCGCGACGGGTACGACACAGTCGAATGGATAGCTGAACAACCCTGGTGCAATGGGCGTGTCGGAACCTTTGGTAGTTCTCACCGAGGTATTGTCCAGACTGTAATGGCTCTGCACAGGCCACCACATTTGGTCGCTCAGTGGATTGAACAGGCTCCCACTAATATCTACGCTCATGAAGCTAGAGAGGGCGGAGCGATGGCTCTCCAGATGGCTGCAGCCATTCACAATCATGCTCTGGAATCACACGAATTGCGTGATGACCCAGACGGTGTGAGATCTGTTATAGCAGCATTTCAGAACATGGGGCAATGGTTAGCAAGCACCCCGTGGCAACGTGGAGAAACTGGCCTTGCCGCAGCTCCTTGTATGGAAGAGACTCTTATTAATTACTATCAACGCGGTGAATATGACGAGTGGTGGGCTCAAGAAAGTAATGATCAGGAGCCGTATCTTGATCGCCATGCAGACCTTCCGGTAGTTGTATCAGGTGGTTGGTTTGACCCGTTTGCGGCCGCGTCGGTCAACCTGTTTTACGAGCTCTCTCGACGAAACAAAAGCCCGATGCGTCTGGTCATGGGTCCGTGGGCGCACGGGGGTATCCAAGGTGATGCGACTAACGAGGGTGATGCCGATTTTGGTGCAGGATCGCCTTGGGGTATGGCTAAATTCAACGAGTTGCGCCGGAATTGGTACGATCGCTGGTTAAAGGGCGTAGATAATGGCGTTGATGATGAGCCACCTGTTCTGATTTTTGTGATGGGTGGCGGTGATGGATCTCGGAATCGTGAGGGCCGAATCAATCATGGTGGAGTTTGGCGGAACGAGGATACGTGGCCCATTGACCGAGAAATTCAAATGGAGTTGTTTCTCCACCAAGATGGGACGTTGGTAAGCCAGACACCGGTTGAGGAAGAGGCATCATCCACCTATATCTTTGATCCAGGGCGACCAGTGCCATCACTAGGTGGGAGTATGGCGTCTTTCAGTTCGTTGCCGCATCCGAAGGAAGGAGGACCGGTATTTGACACAATTCCTCCGTTTGGGGAACGTGCTAAGGCAGTTTTGCCTTACGTCGTCTCACTGGTTCCCACAGGGCCTATGCACCAGCGAGAACGGCCTGGTCTAGTAGCGTGCGAGGCACCCTATCCTCTCCTGGCTGACCGATCAGATGTTCTCGTCTTCCAAACCTTGCCCCTTGAAGAGGACGTTGAAATAACGGGCCCAGTAGAGGTTCATCTCTGGATATCCTCATCGGCTCCTGACACGGACTTTACAGCGAAGCTTTTGGATATCTATCCGCCGAACCAAGACTACCCGGATGGATACCATTTGAATTTGATGGACTCGATTTTACGCACCCGATATCGCAACTCGTGGACAGAGCCGGAGATGCTGGTTCCGGGAACCGCTTATCCCATCGTTATATCGCTTCCGCCGACTAGCAATTTGTTCAAAGCTGGGCACCGTATTCGCTTGGATATTTCAAGTAGCAACTTCCCGAGATTTGATGTGAACCCGAATACTGGAGAGGCAATGGGGCGCCACACTCGCGTTCAAAGCGCGACAAATACTGTCTTTATGGATCGACACAGGCCGTCGCGCTTGTTACTGCCTAAGATTCCTAGCGATTAAATCAAGTTATGGAACTGAGGGGGACCAGAATATGGCTAAGCTAACCGCAGCGCAGGTTCGGAGAGAGTATCCCGTGTTGGATAAGTACACATTTTTGGACTGCGCTTACAAGGGGCCATACCCAGTCCGTTCTGTTCAGGCAATGCACCAATTCATAGAAGATCGCCACCTTGGAATTCTGCCAGATGGACGTTTGGATGGTAGGCCTGAGAGATTTGAGGCCACGAGAGGCAAGGTAGCACAACTCTGGGGTGTTTCACCGGATGAAGTGTGGTTCCCGCAGAGTACTAACCAGGGACTTTTGACTGTCGCTAACCTTCTGTTGAAGCCGGGTGACGAAATATTGGTAGGTGGGCTTGATCACCCATCCAACTACGCTTCTTGGGCTCACCTTGCAAATTGGGGTGTGGAGGTAACGGTGGTGCCTCACCGGGAGGGTCGTATGGAGGTGAGCGACATTGAGGCAGCTATAGGACCGCGTACCAGAGCTATCGGAATGTGTATGGTGGCGACCTACAATGGTTTCAGAGGTGACGTGGATGCTTTATCAGATATTGCTGGCCGCCGGGACCTTTTCCTGCTCCTGGATGGCATTCAAGGTGTAGGTCACTTAGATATCGATCTATCAAGTGGTAACGTGACCTGTCTGGCTGCGGGTGTATTTAAGTGGCTATGAACACCCGAAGGTACTGGCGTTTGATAGGTGAACCGTAAGGTGCTGGCAAATGCACGGCCCGACATAATTTACTATTTTGGTATTGAATTTTCGCCCCAGGACGGGTGGCCCAATGTCATTGATCAGGTTTTTGCCTGGGGCCACGAAGGGGCTGGTCCACAGCCGCTCTCACCGGACAATATCCGATACTTACCCAATGCACGTGTCCTGGAATCTAGTGCTACGATGCTTTCACTGGCAGCGCTGGACTCTATGGCGGACATGATGATTGAATTCGGTGGTATGTCTGCGATAGAAAAGCGAGTGTTAGGACTCTCTGCACATCTAAAGGCTTCACTTCTCGAGCGTGGGCATGCCCTCAATTCGGAGACAGAGCCTTCCCATCAGTCAGGTATTACATCCGTTAAAGTTTCAGACGCTCAAGAATTTGCAGCCTTTTGCGAAGAGCGAAATATATGGGTGTTGGCGCAGAAAGAAGTGATGCCCGGAACTGATGCCGTGCGTGTGGCCACACACTTTTTCAACAATGAAGACGATATAGAAGTGTTCGTGAACGCGATGGACGAATTTCGGACTGCCCACCCGTGACCTAACCATGTTTTAGCGCCGATGATAGAGGTTGGGTTTTTCAATAGGCCGACAAGCTCTACCTGAGTCATTCGCTGAAATACGTTCGGCCTATCGGGCTGGTTTCGTGCTGGTCCAGTTTGGGAAGGTGGGTTCGATTCTTTGTTAATGATTCCAGGTTACACGCTGTACAGGTTTAGATGTCCTTATTGGCAACGTACTTATGGGTGCCTGGACGATCGTTTGATACAGTAAACACCGTTATTCTGATGTCTTTACTGTACGTACAGAATGGCCACCGAATTGATGACGTAATGCTGCTATTACCCGGCCAGCCATAGGGTTGTCCTGTCGAGATCGAAAGCGTTGTTGTAAAGCTGCTGTTATTACAGGGGCAGGGATAGCCATTTCCACTGATTCATTGACGGTCCAGCGTCCCTCGCCGGTGTCGTCCACGTATGAAGTCAGCTGGGCAAGTTGATCATCCTCTGTAAAAGCAGCGGCAGCGAGATCAAGTAACCATGAGCGTATAACGCTGCCATGACGCCATATTTCTGATATACGAGCTAGATCAAGACCGAATTCGTTTTTACTTTGTAGCAATTCAAAGCCTTCTGCGTACGCCTGCATCATCCCGTATTCGATCCCGTTGTGTATCATTTTTACGAAGTGTCCAGCTCCGCTCGGTCCCACGTGGCCGAACCCGCGATTGTGCGCTGGCGCTAACGTACGAATAGCCGGTAAGAGACGTTCGTATGCTC
>CAZXXH010000031.1:1938-5490 GCA_964644645.1 uncultured Dehalococcoidales bacterium | reverse complement strand
ATTGAATATCCTTCCGTCACACCCCATATGCCTCCACTTGTGCCGGCGTCCAGAAAATGTATGCTATTTTTCGAAGCCTGCATTGCATGACGCTTTGAATCTTTATAGTGGGTATTGCCACCGTTAACCACGGTGTCTTCTGGACTCAGCACCGCGTTGAGCAACTCTACATTTTGGTTAGTGACGTCTCCGGTCGGTAGCATTAACCAGATAACACGGGGCCTTTTCAGCTTATTGACCATCTCTCTAATGTGAGATGCCCCTGTAGCTCCTTCGGCTTCCAATAGGGCAACTTTTTCGACGTCCGGATCAGTCACCACAATCTCATGTCCACCGCGTAATAGACGCTGAGCCATACCGCCGCCCATACGGCCTAGACCGACCATCCCTATTTGCATGCGTTTATTCCTGTTACGGTCAGCTTTATGTACCGGCTATCCGTTTTGCTACTCTGTTGATTAGATCTTTCTGGTCGAATACAACCCATTGAAGGTCTTCACTAGACATTTCTTTAAGCCGGCTGGCAGTGAACTGTGTGGCAACCGCAATCCAGGGCATCCCTGCGGCTTTGGCAGCCGTAACCCCAGCCGGGGAATCTTCAACAGCGAGAGCGAGGTTAGGAGTAACACCGATACTCTCTGCTGCGTAAAGATATATCTCGGGATCCGGCTTGGGTCGTTTTATCTGGTCTCTGCCAATTACTGTTTGGAAAATATCCACAATGCTCAGGGCTTTGAGTATTCGTATGGCTTCGTTTGTACTCGATGAGGTGGCAACGCTAACAATCATGCCATCTGATTTGGCAGATTGAGCCAACGCGATGTTGTGAGAACACGCAGCGGAAACAATCGATGCGTCGGTACCAGTTGTATGCATATATCGCCGCATCCGCAGCGTATGCAATGCCTTCCAAGCCTCCGATGTTCCTAGTTTACCCATTTCTATCGATAGGGCGTCGCCGAGGCCAAGCCGCTCAACTAGCGCACGAGCTACGTCTTCATCTGTACTGCCCACAAGGGATGAGTAAATAGCAAATACCTTGTCTTGCTGAACCTGAGGCCCTATCAACTCTCGCGCCGTTGCCAAGTAGGCTTGTGCCTTCAACATCTCTGTGTCTACCAGAGTGCCGTCTAGGTCGAATATGAAGGCTTGGATCGCCCCAGTTTGGTGCAATGTGGGATTCCTTGTTCAGCTAACGCCGACGGTTCGTCTGGTGTCAGAGAAAATCTCGTTTAGATCTTGGACATACTCAGAGATGGCGGTGATTGCCGCTGTGCGATCAGTCTCGCCTGAGTTATATAGTGCAAGTGGACGAAAGTACGCACCAGGCCCAACTAGTAGACCGCCAACTCCCAATGTCTTGGCCGCTCGTTTTACCACGGCCTTCTCAATCGATCTTGTTTGCTTGCCAGATCGCAGTATTCCTGGGTCTCTACCACATGAGAAGAAGATAGAAACTAAATTTCGGTCGTCTATATGAACCTGCCCTGACAATGTTGCAGCAGCGCGTGCATTAGGTGGTGGTTCGACTACCCACGCGCTTGGCTCAACACCAGCATTCTGAAGCTCAGTTATCGCTTGTAGTGTAAGTAAAGGCCGAGTTTCTGCCCAATCCGTTATTTCTTGGGTTCCATTCAGATCCCCATCTGGAGGTATCAACACGGGCTCTAACATGAGTTTAAGATTCTCTGAGCTGCAGGTTTTGCTGAGCAGGTGTAACGCACTGTCCCGTGCATCTTTCGCATCTTTCCCTATGTTGGTGACATAGGGAACCCTTGCGGCAACAAAGCGGGCACCGAAACGCGAAGCTGTTGAAGGGATATCGGCAACGGTCTCAAGTCGCAACGAGTCAGAACGAGGAATCTCGACTGAGAACGCGGTTGCCAAAGACATTTGCCTTGCTCTCAGCAGTACGGCCTCGCCAAGATCAGTGTCTGTCCAGATCCCAGCGTTTGATTTGGGTAGACCCTCCTCTATGGCCTTGACTAGACCCTCGTATGCGACCTGTTTGAGTTGAGCAGCGCGTTCTCGCTCTGCGGCTGTTGGCAGTCCTTCTTGCGCTCCTATCAACTCGCGTAGGAAATCGACACGATGATCAATGGCCAAAATAAACAATGGGCGGTCTTGAACGATTCCAGTGTTCAAAGGTCAATCACCTCAGGGCCAAGCGCTGGTAAAACGTGCAATCTATCAACGGGGAACTCCTATGCACAAGGATATCTTACCTGCTAATCCACTCAGTAAGTTGTCTAATGGAGGCCTCGTAATCCCCAGCGATTTGGGCCAAGGCCGCTCGCTTTCCTGAATGTCTCAGAGCAGCCGCGTCGGCTGAGGCTTGAGCGAAGGCGATTTCTCCAAAGTTGTGTCGTTCACCTGAAATTGGGAGTTTGGGACCGTCTGCACCTACTATCACCAGCACCATAGTGGAGTCGGGACCACCCTTGTGCAACTGACCAGTGGAGTGCTGGTAGCGTGGACCATATCCAAACGAGGTAGCTAGACCGGTACTGTGACCAATTGCGGCTCGTAGTTCTGAGAAAGCATCAGTAAGCTTCTCGGATTCAGGTAGAAATGCCCCAATGGCGAGCAGGTCACCATCGGCCCGCTCCTTGAGCAATCCCCGCAAGGCTGAAGTTATGTCACTCGCTGGCTTAATCTTGATCGCGGATGGGTTATCCAACGCCTGAAATGCCATCTGTTTTGCCAGTTCGACGTTGGGTTCGTCAAATGGATACACCTTCAATATATGTGATGCTACTGTAATCGCGAATTCCCACCGATAGAACTCTGCCCACAGACCGTTTTGGTTAGCCATCGTTAGTGTGATCAATGGTAACCCTGCATTTTTGATGCCGTCAGCGTGCTGATCGCTTTTTACGTTGTCACCACCCGCAATACGTAAGTAAATGAATAAACGATCGTCACCATAAAACTTAGGCTCATATACAGGTTCACGCCACAACGGAACTATGCCTGTTCCAGACTTGCCGGTCGTTTCAGCAAGAAGTTGTTCGGCCCACAGTCCAAACCGATCCAATTCGGGGGACGTTATAAGTGTCACTTTGGCCCGTCCAATAGCGGCCAGGCTCCCGGTTATTACTCCGAGCCAAAGTCCGGGATTTAGCGACGAAGGCGTACGACAAAGGTCAGCCATATTGATTGCCGATGTCGCCAGATCTTCAATGTCAACACCTATGAATGCGGCAGGAACGATTCCGAAAGCGCTTAACGCTGAAAACCTACCTCCCACGTCCTTGGGAGCAGTGAACACTGTGTGGAAGCCAGATTCGATGGCGAGTTGTTCGAGAGCTGTGCCCGTGTTGGTTATTGCGATGAATTGTCTATTCGGTTCAACAACTTGCATTTGCTCAAGACGGTTTCGGAAGTACCCGTACAACTCCATAGGCTCCATTGTTGTGCCGGACTTACTTGAGACAATAAAAACAGTTTTCTTAATGTCGATGGATTTTTCGACATTAAGAATATGAGCCGGAACTGTGGAATCGAGCAGGTTAAAACCTAAGTCTTTTGATCCTGAGGTTATGATTGAAT
>CAZXXH010000031.1:0-1928 GCA_964644645.1 uncultured Dehalococcoidales bacterium | reverse complement strand
GTGTAAGACTACTGCCTCCCATTCTAAGCAAAACCAAATGCTTGAAACCTTCTGCTTTAAAAGCCTATGCGACGCGACGGGCTTTAATGGCAACATCCGATATATCGTATGGGAGCGTTAGCCATCCCAAGCGTTCCTCAGGACTTGCGGATCCTTCCGATGGGAGCGGCCACAATTTAGGATCTTTTTGCCAGATCCGCTCAACTAAGCGGTCCGTAAGAGCTTGTTCCATAGCGTTTGCGGGTGAGCAATCAGCCGAGAGATTGTAGTAGTTGCCCCTAGCACGAGAAGCATTTTTTAGCCAAGAGCGTCGTTTATCTATGCGTGCTATAAGGCTATTGTAGGAGTTTGAAAATGCATCTAACCCGGCATCGAGCAAATCTTCTGTAATATGGTTTATATCAATGCCGTATTCATGAATGGCATCTAGTTGTTTCTGTGAATCGGTGACACCCTGCGTGATGGTTTCGGAAACTTCGCCATGTTCTAGAAATGCCGACAGGGTTGAGGGAGGCACCGTGTTAACTGTGTCCGGTCCTATTAGCTGCTCTATGTACATCACGTCACGAAATTCAGGGTTTTTAGTACTCGTGGAACCCCACAAGGGCCGTTGTACTCGTGCCCCCTTAGCACCCAGAGGCTTGAAACGCTCTTGTTCGAATATCTTGCCGAACTCTCTGTAAGCTAATTTTGCGTTAGCGATACCAGTCTTTCCCTTTAGGACCTCTGCCAATGCTCTGTCGGGGAGATCATCAAGCAGTTTGTCGATAGACGTGTCTACTCGACTAATAAAGAAAGATGCGACTGAAGCAATACGATCCGGATTGCCCGCGCCCGAGGAAATGTAATCAGCCTGTCCATCGATATACGCCTCCGCAGCCTGACGGTATGCAGATATAGCGAACAATAGCGTTACGTTAACGTTAACCCCTTCAGATATAAGTTGACGTATCGCTGGCATGCCCTCTTTTGTACCCGGGACCTTAATCATGACATTGGGACGTTGGACGCGTGCGAAAAGTCGCCTTGCTTCATCTATAGTTCCACGAGTGTCCCGCGCTAGTGGTGGACTAACCTCAACGCTCACAAAACCATCAGCGTACTCAGTGTTGTCGTAAATGGGTCGGAGGATATCGGCAGCGTCCCGGATGTCCTCTATAGCAAGGCTTTCAAAGATGTTGGCAGAATTTCGACTCTCGTCCATGTACCTGATTATTGCTTCGTCATATGACGATCCACTGGCTACAGCTGCTTCAAATATGGTTGGATTTGACGTTACGCCGGGCACGCCAATATCGACTAATCGCTGAAGATCGCCAGTCTGGATCATGTCGCGCGAAATCGAGTCGATCCAAATGGATTGTCCAGCATCTAGGGTCTGCTGAATGGCGTTCTTGGTTGTTGATCCCATCGTTAAAAACCCCGTTTACGACCGCAAATTTATTTACTTAAATAAGGCTATCGGCGCACTACATTTAGGCTGACAAGCGGCTCTCGTTTTCGATCTCGTGAAGCTTACCCAAGCGACGCTCAAAACGCGGGTGAGTATCGAGGTTTGCGCTCAAGAAGGCAATAATCAATTCCTGTGCGAGTGCGGGCCCGACAATCCGAGCGCCCAGAGCCAGGACGTTCATGTCATCGTGCTGGACACCCTGAGCTGCTGAGTAAGTATCATGGCAAATAGCCGCCCTTACTCCACGTATCTTATTTGCGACGATTGAAGCCCCGACGCCACTTCCGCAGAATATAATTCCGCGTTCGAAATGCCCATTCGATATGCCACGACCAACCAGGGCCGCAAAGTCTGGGTAATCATCACTTGGGTCGAGTTTGTGGGCGCCTAGATCGGTCACATCAAGACCGCGGGCTTGCGTAATCCCGACCATGTCATTCTTTAGATCGCATCGACAGTGATCTGACCTTACTGC
>CAZXXH010000030.1:11056-17850 GCA_964644645.1 uncultured Dehalococcoidales bacterium | reverse complement strand
GCCACTGGTGTCATGTGATGGAAAATGAGTCATTTGAAAATGTCAACATAGCGACGCAAATGAATCGAGATTTTGTCAACATTAAAGTGGATCGTGAAGAAAGGCCTGACTTAGACAGTATTTATATGGTCGCCGTTCAGACTCTGACAGGTCGGGGTGGTTGGCCAATGAGCGTGTTTCTTACTCCTGAAGGCAAACCGTTCTACGGAGGTACCTACTATCCTCCCGATGCCCGCGGGGGGCTTCCTACTTTTCCTAAGGTGCTTTCGGCAATGGCTGAGGCGTATCGAAATCGTAAAAACGAAGTTCTGCAGTCGACAAGCCACATAGTGGCGGCACTTGAGTCTCAAGTCGCTGTGCGGCGTAGAGAAGATGAACCGCGTTTGGGACAGTTGGAAGAGGCCTTTACAGCTTTATCAGCTGATTTCGATGATGAGCATGGTGGGTTTGGCATTCAGCCTAAGTTTCCTCAACCGCTAACCCTAGAATTTTTGCTGCGTTACTGGAAGGCGACTGGTGCGAACCGAGCCCTCGATATGGTGACGCTAACCCTGACCAAAATGGCAAGAGGAGGTATGTACGATCAGTTGGGTGGAGGCTTTCATCGTTATTCAACTGATTCTTACTGGCTGGTTCCACACTTCGAAAAAATGCTATACGACAACGCTTTGCTGACGAGGGTGTATTTACATGCATGGCAGGAAACCAACACGACACTCTACAGGTCTGTGATAGAGGATACGCTGGAGTATGTCTTGCGGGAGATGACCCATGACAATGGCGGATTCTATTCAGCCCAAGACGCGGATAGTGAAGGGAAAGAAGGTAAGTTCTTCGTTTGGCTTTCCCAAGACGTTGATGCTTTATTGGGCAAAGAAGATGGTCGAATATTCAAGGCTTTCTACGATGTCTCTGATTTTGGAAACTGGGAAGGACAAAACATACTCAATGTGCCGGAGTTGTTTGAGGATATGTCTGAGAAGTTGGGTGTGAGTGAATCTGATTTACTCACAGTGCTCGCCAGGAGTCGTTCGAAACTCCTCGCGAGTCGAGGTGAAAGAATTCGTCCTGGTCTTGATGACAAGGTACTAGCGTCGTGGAACGGTATGATGATGGCGTCTTTTGCTGAGTGCGGGTCTGTGCTTGGGGAAGAACGATGGGTAGAAGCTGCCATTCGAAACGCCGAGTTCGTACTGACTGAACTCAGGGTAAGAGGACGATTGCAACGGACCTGGCGTGAAAATAGGCGAGGCAATGGTCTGGCCAAGTTGAACGCTTACTTAGAGGATTATGCGTCAGTCGCCGTTGGCCTGATAACGCTGTATGAAGCCACATTTGAACATCGCTGGATCGACGAGGCCACGACCCTAGTGGATGAGATGATTGACCTTTTCTGGTCGGTTGAAGATCAAGTGTTCTACGCTACCGGGGTGGACCACGAACGGGTAGTGGTAAAGCCGCGCGACGTGTTTGACAACGCGGCGCCATGCGGAGGATCACTTGCCGCCACTTCACTCTTGAGATTGGCGGTTTTGACAGGACGTTCGGAATACAATCAGATGGGGTTGAAATCAATACAGTCAGTGTGTGATTTCGTAGAGCGTGTTCCGTCCGGGATGGCGAATTGGTTGTCTGCCATAGATTTCCTGATCGGGACGAAGCAGGAGATAGTGATTGTTGGTCCGTCCGATGACCCGGCAACATCGGCGTTGTTAGATATCGCTCGCCGGGACTACGCACCTATTCGTGGTTTGGCGGGTTCCGAAGGATTAATAGAACCCGCTCATTCTCCGATATTTGAAAAGAGAGACTTGGTAAATGGTAAGCCGACAGCATACGTTTGCGAGAATTATGCGTGCGAGCTTCCTGTAAACACACCCGAAGATTTAGCTGTGCAACTATCCAGTGGGTGAAGTCCGTCCCCTAAGATGACTGGACTGAACGTGTCCGTTTATGAGGGGCTCCGGAGTGGTCAATGTATACGGTGATTATCTCGGTGAAGAACTCTACTGCTTGAGTTCCCTGCTCACGCTGACCCACGCCTGATGCCTTGATACCACCGAAAGGCAAGTGAACCTCGCCGCCAAGAGTCGGTGCATTAACGTGAACCATCCCCGTTTCAACATTGTCTATGTAATGGTGGGCTAGCCTCAAATCTTGTGTGTATACGGAGGATGAAAGACCGAATTGAACTTGATCTGAGATAGAGATCGCCTCGTCGAGATCTCCGGCGCGGAAGACTGTGAGCACTGGACCGAATATCTCCTCGTTTGCAATCCGGGTATCTAGGCCGACGTCGGTAAATATAGTCGGTTCAACATAATAGCCTTGATCATAAATGCCACCAGTAAGTGCCTTGCCACCATGGACTATACGGCCTCCTTCCTCGGTTCCAATGCCAATATATTCAAGCACCTTGTCCAGTTGATACTGGCTGGCAAGAGGGCTGACATCAACTTGTGGATCTATACCGTCACCTATCTTTAAAGCGCTCGTTCGCTCTATCAGTTTAGTCATGAATTCATCGTAGACACTGGTCTCTACAATGGCTCGGCTGGTCGCAGTACACCTCTGTCCCGTTGATCCGAACGCTCCCTGAACAATGCCCCCCAATGCTTTATCCAAATCTGCGTCCGCTAGGACTATGGCAGCATTTTTGCCACCCATTTCGCACTGTACTTTCTTGAGAAGTTCGGCTCCTCGACTGTAAATTCGTGTACCGATTTCTGTAGAGCCGGTGAACGAAACAGCCGATAGACGGTGGTCCTCAACGAGCGTGTCACCAATCGATGCTCCTGGGCCGGTTACCAAATTCAATACTCCGGCTGGTAGACCAACTTCTTCAAAAATTTCGGTGAACTTAACCGCCGATAGCGGTGCTCCAGAGGCAGGCGTGAAAACGATAGTGTTGCCACAAATAAGAGCAGGAGCAATCTTCCAGGCCGGTATTGCTATGGGAAAATTCCACGGAGTAATTATGGCGATTGCACCGAGAGGACGGCGGATGGTGTAAGCGACCATGTTCGGTTGCTCGGAAGGGGTTGTGTATCCGAAAAGTCGCCGGCCTTCACCAGCTGCATACTCCATTATGTTCATGGCCCTTTTAACCTCTCCACGGGCGTCTCCGATAGGCTTGCCTTCCTCGGCCGTGATCGTCTCAGAGATCTCATCCTCACGCTGTTTTAAAAGGTCTAATGCCCTATAGAGCAATGCACCTCGCTCCGGTGCCGGTGTCGCTGCCCAATCCGCCGATGCGTTATCTGCAGCATCTATTGCACGCGAGATGTCCTCTGGCGTGCTGGCTTGAAATGATCCGATTTTTTCGGAGACGCGAGCAGGGTTGTAAATGTCATACGTTTCTGATGAAACTGATTGAGACCATTTGCCATCAATGAAATTGAGATAAATAAGATCGCTTGTGTTCACGGGAAAGTTCCTAAACTGCGAGAATTTCAGGTTAAATGTTTTTTTGGGTTAGTTGATTATAGCGGCGCCAGAGTGGATTGCCCTCCGTGGCAGTGGCCCAGGTGTGGGCCTACTGACCTCAGTGGTGTCTCGTGCTCTGGTCCGCATCAGATTACAAAGGGACATTAAGTGGACGAAGGCTAGCCACGATTAATGTGTTAGTACAGCCGACTATCCACCTCTCGTAGAAAGATGAATCCACGGACTGTAAATAGGAACGTTGACCGAAACTGGCCTCAGGCGTATCGTCGATGTCGGTGATGAGGCACGACAAATGCAGGATATCCTTGTGTATTGAGAGAAGGGTATGGTCGATGCCCGGCGAAAGCTATGAAGTGCCAAATGCGGTGCCAGAAGGCATCGGACAGTAGTCGAATGACCGTCGTCGGAGAGTAGTTGATATGGAATATAGCGCTCATGGTTAACATACAATCGAACGCCCTTATTTTGCAGTCGGGAGGATGTACGTCAGTATTTAACCGAAGTCTATTTGGGATCTATCAGGAGGCCGAGGCAGCGCCTGAAATTGGACGTATTCTTGGAGCACGCCATGGTATGGAAGGGTTGTTGCAAGGAGACCTGGTTGACCTCACAGCGCAATCGTTAACAAGAGTGCGCCAGGCATCTCACTTTCCTGGAGCCATATTGGGGACTACACGGTATAGCGCTAATGACGAGGATCTTGACCTGGCGTTGAAGGTGATTTCCAAACATAGAGTTCGGTTTCTTTTCATCATCGGTGGAAATGATTCGGCGGAGACAGGAAATCGTATCAGTGAACGGATTGATGCCGACGGCCTAGATCTGTCAGTGATGAATGTACCGAAGACGATTGATAATGATTTGGTACTCACCGATCACACTCCTGGATACGGTAGTGCAGCAAGGTTCGTAGCACTAGCCACGCTGGGTACGGGCATGGATACGGAATCTATGTCCAGGGATGCTCCGATCACTGTAATGGAAGTGATGGGACGGGATGCGGGTTGGTTGGCTGCGGCTTCAGTTTTGGTCAAAGGACGGGATCAGGACGCTCCACATGTGCTCGGCCTACCGGAGACGCCTGTGGAAGAACTTAGATTTATGGAAACTATTGAACAGGCTTACAAACGATATGGTTTCGCGGTAGCAGTGGTCGCAGAGAACCTGCGCGGTGTCGATGGCGTTCTGGGGGAGGAGGATGACCCTCTGTATGTCGATTCTTTTGGCCACCCTTACTACGACGGTCCTGCACGCTATTTGGCTCGGAAATTGCAAGAACGATTGAAAGTGCGTGTACGGCATCAATCTCCAGGTGTTGTGCAAAGATCGTTTCTTGGAGCCGAATCGTCGGTTGATGGCGATGAGGCGGAAATGGTTGGACGGGCGGCAGTGCAGGCCGCTCTTGCTGGCAGGTCTGGTTTCATGGTCACCCTGGAGTGTCCCTCTCGCTCACCATATAAATGCAACACCGGTCTTGCTCCACTGCAAAGAGTAGCTGGCGCAGTGCGGTCATTGCCCGATGAGTACATCGATAGGGACCGATACTTCGTTAACTCCGGATTCATAGAGTATGCCCGCCCACTTATCGGAGATGCGCTACCCATACCCCCACGTTTCGAGTAGCAGTGCAGAAACAGGTGACGACAACGTAAGAACGGGGTTGCAATAAAGGTTGTTGTAAGTCCTGCTCAGGCCCCTTAATGAAGTGATTGAGGAACCAGTGTTTACGTTAGTAGAAAAATTGGTTGCTCGTTAGTATTACGCAGGAAGTGATATTTAGCCTTCAGTATGGTGGATTGATTTGGATAACGAATTACCAAAACATGCCCGTGTGGTCGTCATAGGTGGTGGAATCGTTGGATCCTCGGTCGCTTACCACCTGGCGAAGCTTGGCTGGACTGATATAGCTGTACTTGAACGAGACACATATGCATCCGGCACCACCGGGCATGGAGCTGGACTCGTTACACAGTTACGCCACACCCGTTCGCTTACCGAGATCTCGCTCTATGGAGCCGAACTATATCCGACCCTACAAAAAGAAACAGGACAACCTTCAGGGTACCGGCACACTGGCAGCATAACGGTCGCTAGTCGCCGTGATCGACTCGATGAGTTGATACGGAACATTTCGATTGCCCGTATTTCCTGTTTTGAAATAGAGGATATTTCTCTTGTCAGAGCGGCTGCTCTGTTGCCAATACTACGAACGGACGATCTAGTGGGGGCGATCCATATTCCTGGGGATGGGCAGACTGTGCCGGTTCTTACCACCAGGGCGCTTCTAACGTTCGCTCAAAACAGTGGTGTCTCTTTCTTTGAACAGGCAAGGGTAATTGAAATTATTCAAAAAGCTGGGGCGGTGGCTGGGGTTCGCACAGTTGATGGTGAAATCACTTGTGACGTGATTGTTAACTGCGCGGGTATATGGGCGCAGGAACTGGCACGTTCTTGCGGTGTGATAGTCCCACTGCACGCAGCCGATCACGCTTATCTGGTTACGGCCCCTGTTAAGGGTGTAGACGTGGATATGCCCTCATTGCGAGACCCGGATGGTCACATCTATTTGCGGAGAGATATAGAGGATTCGAATGGACTACTAGTCGGTGGTTTTGAACCAGTAGCGCAACCATGGGGTATGGACGGGATTGATGATGATTTCGCACAACGAATGTGGAGTCGAGATTGGAGCCGTTACGTACCATTTTGGGAAAGTGCATTGGAACGCATCCCTGTTCTGGCAAATGTAGGTGTGTTAAAGCGGTTGGTTGGGCCAGAGTCATTCACACCCGATAACAATTACATTCTGGGCGAGGCGCCCACCCTGAAAGGCTTTTTTGTCGCTGCGGGATTTAATTCCAGTGGTATTGCTTCCGCCGCCGGTGCAGGTCGAGCGATTGCTGAATGGATTGTGGAAGGTCACCCGACCATGGATCTGACGGAAGTTGACATAAAACGCTTCCACCCACACCAGAATGCACCCAGATATCTCCATGACCGTACAGTTGAACGGGTCGGCACGCTCTATTCCATGCATTGGCCTCACCTACAACCAAAATCTGCACGGGGAATAAGGCGGTCACCAGTTCACGACAAACTTGCCTCAATGGGCGCTTGTTTTGGAGTGGCGGCAGGCTGGGAACGTCCAAATTGGTATGCACCTCAAGGAGTTGTCCCGAAATACAAATATTCTTACGGACGCCAGAATTGGTTCGATTACTCCGCTGAAGAGCACAAAGCGATTAGAGATTCGGTTGGCTTATTCGACCAGACATCTTTTGGAAAGTTTTTATTGCATGGCCCGGATGTCGAACATGTTGCCCAACACATATTCGCAAACGACGTGG
>CAZXXH010000030.1:9671-11046 GCA_964644645.1 uncultured Dehalococcoidales bacterium | reverse complement strand
CCCGTTGGCCGGGTTATGTATACCGCTATGCTCAATGAGCAAGGAGGGATAGAGGGAGATGTTACCGTTACTCGAACGGCGGAGGATGCCTACCTGGTGGTGACGAGCGCAGCGTCCACAAACCGTGACTTTACGTGGATAAACCGGCAAATCCCAGTTTCATCGGCCGCATATTTAACGGATGTAACTTCTGCATACGCCGTCTTTGGAGTAATGGGGCCGCGCTCCCGAGGACTGCTTTCCAGTCTCACGAACACAGATCTCATGAGTGAATCGTTTCCTTTCATGTGGTCTAAAGAGATCGCTATTGGATACGCTTTAGTACGTGCCACTCGCATCACTTACGTAGGTGAATTGGGATGGGAACTATATGTCCCAACAGAGTTTGCAGCCCATGTGTTCGAGAGAATTATGAGTAACTGTGATCGGCCCGGTTTACGACTTGCAGGATTTCATGCAATGGAGTCGTTGCGCATGGAAAAGGCGTACCGCGCGTGGGGACACGATATAGTAAATATGGATACGCCACTGGAGGCTGGGCTCGGATTTGCAGTCGCTTTTGATAAAGGTGTGGATTTTCTGGGAAGGAAAGCACTCACTAGGCAACTGGGCCGTGGTATTACGAAGAGGATGGTCTCATTTGCCTTGGATGATCCTAATCCGCTAATGCTCGGAAACGAACCGGTCTATCGAAACAATGATCTCGTTGGCTATATTACCTCCGCAAGTTTTGGCCATACACTGGGACGCTCTGTCGGTATGGGCTACGTCGTATGTGAAGACGGTGTATCAACGGATTACATAATGTCTGGCTCATACGAGGTAGAGATCGCCAATGCCAGATTTGGAGCTACCGCGTATGTGAAAGCCCCGTATGATCCCACGGGGGCACGCATATCTACTTGACGAAAACGCCAGCGGAAGGCTGGTTAATCCTTTAACTTGGAGTTTTCAGGGTCGTACAGTGGAGAGTTTCCAACAGCTTTGACAGTTATTGGATAACGCTCACCAAAATACTCTACCTGCAAGTTTGTTTCTGGAATTGCATAAATGGGTGGTAAGTATCCCATGAGCATGTACTTGCCAATCGATGGCCCGTCTGCGGCGCTGGTAACATAAGAACGTCGTCCCTTGGCATCTACTATAGGCTTTCCATCCATGGTTAGTAGAGGCTCCCCTCCACTCATGTACCGATTGATACCGATCGATGATTGGTTGCAGTCAACGGTCATGGTACAAAGTGTTGCAGCAGGTTCTATCTTTCTTGCCGCGATATATGTTTCTCGACCGACAAAATCCTGTGGTTTAACCTTTGGTTTGGCTACATCTGACTCGTAGGAATCATATTCGGTTTCTAGATCTGATCCCTGAAGTC
>CAZXXH010000030.1:8144-9560 GCA_964644645.1 uncultured Dehalococcoidales bacterium | reverse complement strand
ATATAATTCCCAGCCTAATTCGCCCACATAGGAAATACGTACTGCCCATACGCTGGCATCTCCAATGGTGATTTGTTTAACTGTGGAAAATGGAAAGGCAGCGTTGGTGACATCATCGTCAGAGATGGACTGGAGGAGTTCCCTGGCCCTAGGCCCCCAAACGCCAAGGACCGAAAATTCTTCAGTAACATCCGAAAATCGCACCGATTTATCTCGAGGTAGATGGGACTGGAACCATGTTTTATCCATGTTTCCGGAGGCACCCCCGGCAATTATGCGGAAGTGGTCAGGTCCGATGCGGGCGACCGTGAGGTCGGCTACGACACCACCCATTTGATTCAAAATTGGCGTGTATACCAGTCGGTTTACTGGCACATTCATCTGCGCTACGGTCATACGCTGCATGTATTCAAGCGCACCGTAGCCTGTTACGTCGAATTTACTGAATGCCGAAAGGTCGATCATGCCAACCCGTTCACGCATAGCTAGGTGTTCAGCATTTATGATTGGAGACCACCAGCGGGCATCCCATTCGCTTTCTCGGACTGGTATGCGATCTCGGTAACTGTCTACCAACGGTTTGTTCGACTCAAACCATTGAGGCCTTTCCCATCCTCCTGCTTCAAAGAATTTTGCTCCGAGCTCACGCTCGCGCTGGTTAAAGGCCGTAAGTTTTAAGTCACGTTGCGACCTATATTGCTCTCTGGGATGGATTATTCCGTACACTTTGTGGGCTGTTTCAGTGCTTCTGGGTAACACGAAACTTCTCGCTTTGGCGTACGGGTAGAATCTGGCAATGTCGAATTCTTGGGGGGCTATTTTGGGATGGCCGTCTATAATCCACTCGGCCATTACGTTGCCTACACCTGGACCATCTTTGACCCAGACTGCTTCGGCCATCCAGAATCCGGGTACTTCTGGTGATTCGCCCAAGATTGGTGCACCATCTGGAGTGAATGACAAAACCCCGTTGTAACTACTTTCCATTTTCCATTGCGCCGTCGCTAGACACGGGATCAATTCACTTACTTGTTCCATCGTTCCAATCACATGGTCTATTTGTATCGGGATCATCGTAGGAGAGAGTCCGACTCGAACGTTATCTGGATGTTGTATATCCTCCGGAGCAAGTACTCTTAATTTGTCCGTTTCGTAGTAGCCGAATTCGAAACCGTCCCAATCTTGTCGAACGTATGCGGACGCGTCTTGATCACGGAGTAGTGGGAACTCGATACGGTTTTTAGTCCCCTTTAGTTCTGGCATTGATGCGGTGAACATAAGAGGATGATGCGCTGGGGTTAAAGGGACTGGTGCCCCAGCCATTTCGCCTATAAGCGGCCCCCATACTCCTGCGGCAGAAATGACCAATTCTGTACGGATGGATCCTTTGGATGTTTCGACAGACCGTACGCCGCG
>CAZXXH010000030.1:4215-8134 GCA_964644645.1 uncultured Dehalococcoidales bacterium | reverse complement strand
AGCCTCATCTACCATTTCTTGTGCGACGTCCACCGAACGATCTACAAGCCCGGCTGATGGTGTGTACTTGGCTCCAAGAATTCTTTCACCATCCAGGAATGGGAAAAGATCAACGGTTTCGGAGGGACTCGTAATGTAGGCTTCAACACCCCACGCTGTGCCGCTTGAGACTTTTCGTTTTAACTCTTCCAATCGTTGTTGTGTGCGTGCAACTTCTAGCCCTCCTGAAGTTTTGAATCGTCCAAATTTTTTGTAGTGGTCTATGCCGTACAAGCTTAACTTGGTCATTGCCTTGGAGTGATCTATTGGGTAGATAAAATCGGACGCGTGATTGGTGGAGCCACCGGGCCCAGGCCAGGAATCCTGTTCCAGAATCACGATGTTATTAACGCCTTTGTGGGCGAGATGGTATGCAACGCTGCAACCCACAATTCCGGCACCGATGATGACTATGTCGGCGAATTCAGGAATATGAGATTGGAAATCAGATTTGGGTTCTGGAGTTAACACACAGCCTCCATTGGTTGGTATTGGCACCAATCCAGTATCGACTTCACGTTTTTGTCCCCTCACTACCGGTGTTTATCCGTTTGGTCCCTATTATGGAACGGGATATTATGAGGCGTTGAATCTCGGACGATCCCTCGTAAATCGGGGTAGCTCGTACGTCTCTGTAAATTCGCTCTACCTTGCTGGGTTTGAAGTAGCCAGATCCGCCATGGATCTGAACCGCATTTGAGGCAACTCGTACGGCGGCCTCAGAAGCATAAAGTTTGGCCATAGCGGTCTCACGTACAGGATGCTCACCAGCATCTACCAGGTTTGCGGCTCTTTGGGTCATCAAGCGGGCTGCGTCTATTTCAGTAGCCATGTCAGCGAGCATGAATGCAACAGCTTGTTTCTCAGCTATGACTGTTCCAAATGCGGTCCGTTGTTGTGCGTAAGTAAGAGCGGCTTCGTTCGCTCCGCGTGCTAAGCCAACGCACTGGGCGGCTACGGATACCCGAGAACTTGTTAAGAGGCGTAGCGCTACTTGGTACCCACCTCCCATTGGTCCGAGGAGGTTTGACTTGGGGATAC
Source organism: uncultured Dehalococcoidales bacterium (assembly GCA_964644645.1). GTDB lineage: Bacteria > Chloroflexota > Dehalococcoidia > Lucifugimonadales > Lucifugimonadaceae > CAZXXH01. Next base: position 7,054 of record CAZXXH010000030.1, on the reverse strand, counting down.
GACAGGAGTCAAAAATCAATTCGGAGGTTGGTGAGCCTCTAAGACCCATCTTGCCGAGCATAGGGTTAACCAAAAACCCAGGGGTTTCGCGTTCGACGATGAACGCACTAATTCCGCGATACCCTAACTGCCGCTTATCTCTTGCAAAAACAATGAAAGTGCTTGCTATATCGCCGTTGGATATGAATGATTTGGTCCCGTTAAGTATCCAGTGATTCCCATCGTCAATAGCCGTAGTTTCCAGTGCTAATGCATCACTGCCAGTACCTGGCTCTGTTAGCGCAAAAGCAGCGATCTGTTTGCCTTGAGCAAGTGGCGGAACGTGGCGATTGGCTTGCTCCTGGGTTCCGAATTTCACAATCGCACTGACACCCAGTGAAAGGTGGGATAGATAGACGAGGCTGGTGGCCCCGCATTCGGCGGCGAGTTCTTCTATGACGACGGCAACATCCGCGTACTCGCCACCGGCACCGCCAAGGGATTCTGGTACCGTTAACCCGCAAAAACCAAGTTCTGCCAAGCCATGGAAATTCTCTATTGAGAACGCCTCGGTCTCGTCGATTTGAACAGCCCTTGGTTCAAGCTGTTTACGGGCGAAATCCCGAGCTGCGCTCCGTAAAAGTTTTTGTCCCTCCGTTAACATTCAGTTTGGTGTCCGTCTTGTCTTGCGGCTATCCCAATAACTCGCTACGAACTATTCCTGCACCCTTAACGAGGGGTGCCAGTTTCTTCAGGGCGAGCCATCTAGGTACAGGAAAAAAGCCGCAATCAGGAGTTAAGGTGAGTTTACTAGGATCTATGTGCCTGATTAAATCTCTTACCCTTTGAGCTACGATCTCAGTCGGTTCTATCCAGAACGATTTGACGTCAACTAGACCGGCGCTGAAATCTCGGTCACCAATCTCGTTCGTTATATCGAGTTCGATCATTTCACGATTAGCAAATTCAAAAGAGAATTCTTCAACGTCGACTTGAGAGAGCGCAGGGAAAAGCCTTCGATACTGTCGTTCCCCACGGGGACGACTCATTAAGTTTCCGAAGCATACATGCAGGCAACGCCGAGCTTTTATTCCATTCAGGGCTCGGTTGATGAGCTCTATCCAATCACCCAACGAACCATCGATGATCGCTGATGATGGTTCGTCGAGTTGAATATATGAGGCTCCGGCATCAACCAGGGCATGGAGCTCTTTGTTGATTACGTCAGCGAACTCTTGCGCCAGGTCCAATCGGTTTCGGTAAATGGCTCCGTCCCTTAGTCGAATGTGAATCGTCATCGTTAGGGGTCCAGGACATGTCGCCTTGATCGCTCGCTTTGTCGTTGCTTTCAAATACTTGAATTCATCAACGATCCCTAGTCCTGATGGAACGGTTATTCGTTCGCGTGGAACGTACCTCGGGACGCTGTCATAGGCATAAAGACCGGTGCGGCGTAAGGGTTCTTGTTCTTCCAGGCCGCTCATCATGCCATAGAATTTTTGAACGAAAAAATAGCGCCGCATTTCACCATCGGTAATGATGTCAATGCCAGCCTTTTCTTGATCCATTATTGCTATGTCTACAGCATCGTTAAACGTTTCCTGTTCGTCGGTACGTCCGTAGCGCCCATTTTCGATCTCAGAGAAAGCGGTCCAGAGCCAACTGGGCGTGGCGTAACTTCCAATTACTGATGTTGGTAAAAGCTTGTCAATCGCTGGCACTGCGTTTCCTTTCAAGTCAAGCGACGTGTTTCAGTAGGGCATTGCTCTACCCGAGCACGAACAGCATCCCGGAATTAGGAGTCAATATAGTGAAGTATGTATGTTTTAAGAGATATTAGCCATATAGCGTTCCTTTAGCGAGCGGTGATATGGCTTCGAGGGTTCACGGGGCATGTCTTATTCGGTTAAGTTAGTATCCACTGCTCTGTACGTTGTTGCATGGAGGCCCTGTTGTGCCCATTAACATCATTGGAAATCGAAACCTTCGAGTGCTACTCGAGCAAAAGGCAACCACCCACTCGGATAAGACGTTCCTTGTTTTCGAGGACGCTGACAGAGAGACACATGCCTTCTCTTTTTCAGAGGTTAATCGGTTAGTCAACCAAACAGCGAATGGTCTTTTGGAATTGGGTGTAAGGAAAGGCGACAAGCTGAATCTCCACCTCACGAACTGTCCAGAGTTCATTTTCAGCTGGTTCGCTGCAGCAAAAATAGGAGCAGTAATAGTCCCGACTAACCCCCTGTCTCCACCGGACGAACTGAAACACCCCATGAGGCATTCGGAGAGTGTACTGTCGATCACCCAGCCTGATCTTGTGGCGACAGTACAATCTGTACGAGCAAGTCTGTCAGATCTCCGTGAGGTAATCGTCATAGGAAAGGACCCTGCACCGACGGGTACGATCGCGTTCCGTCAACTGGTATCTGGTAAATCTGAAGATCTCACAGAAGTGGACCTAGTCCCTACGGATGATGCGGGCATGCTGTACACGTCAGGTACTACCAGTCTGCCAAAGGGTGTTCTGGTAACGCATGCTAATTACATCTATACCGGAGAGGTGGTCTCCAGGGTGATGCGGTTGCAAGAGACAGACAGGCAACTTGTTGTTCTCCCGCTATATCACGCTAACGCGCAATATTACATGTTTATGAGCGCTTTGGTGACTGGCGCGTCAGTAGCCCTAATGCCACGCTTCAGCGCATCCAGGTTTGTCGAGCAGGCGCGAGAGCATGAAGCTACAGTCACTTCACTTTTCGCTGCACCTATTCGTATGATTCTCGCTCAGTCAAGAGGGAACCAAGATACGGATCATAATCTTAGATTGGCTATATTTGCTCAGAATGTTACGCGAGCACAG
>CAZXXH010000030.1:0-4143 GCA_964644645.1 uncultured Dehalococcoidales bacterium | reverse complement strand
ATATCTACGGCTTGACGGAGACAGCCGTACTGCCAGTGGCTAATCCGTTCGAGTTGTCTCGGGACTACATGATGATGGGTATGGTTACTCTTGTGGACGAATGCAAGGTGGTTGACGATAACGGTGATGAGGTGCCGGTTGGCGCTGCGGGCCAGTTGTTGGTTTCCGGTAGACCAGCCTGGACCATAATGAAGGGTTATTTCAAAAATCCTCAGGCGACCGAATCCACTATTCGAGATGGATGGCTTTGGACTGGAGATATTGTCCAGCGAAGAGAGGATGGCTTCTTGCGTTTTGTGGATAGGGCGAAGGATATGATCAAGCGAGCGGGAGAGAACGTGGCCGCTGGAGAAGTGGAAGCGGTAATTAAGTTACACCCAGGAGTTGTAGATACCTCGGTAATTGGAGTTCCGGATCCGATGCGGGACGAATCGATCAAGGCATTCGTTATCTTGGATGAAAAAGCAGTTGTGAGCGAACAGGAAATAATCGAGTTCTGCCAGGACAGATCGTCGAACTTTCGTGTCCCTGAGTTCGTGGAGTTCAGGGACGAATTTCCGCGTACTTCAGTTGGGAAAATTCAGAAGCATGTCCTACGTCTAGAGCAATGAAAGAATCAGCTAACGCCATACGAACAGTTGGCTTAACGAAGTATTACGGAGATATTCCCGGGGTCGTTGATCTAGATTTGAACGTGAAATCCGGGGAGATCTTTGGATTCCTAGGTCCCAATGGGGCTGGTAAGACGACCACCATTCGCATGCTGATGGATTTTATTAGACCTACGGATGGAATGGTAGAAATTTTTGGAATGGACGCACACCAGGACGCGTTAGCGTTGCGTCATATGGTCGGAAATCTGCCCGGCGAATTTGCGTTTTATCCCCAGCAGACCGGATGGGAATTTTTGCAAATATGGGGGTCGCTCCACGGTGCCACGCGGGATCGATCTGAGATGCTTGCGGATCGTTTGGACGTAGATCTAAGCAGGAAATTAGGTGAACTGTCTCACGGTAACAAACAAAAAGTCGGACTAATCCAAGCGATGATGGGCAACCCTGCGTTGTTGATACTGGATGCACCGGCCAACGGTCTTGACCCATTGGTGCAGCAAACTCTGTACGAGATTCTGCTGGAACTCAAGAATTCTGGAACTACGGTGTTTTTGTCATCCCATAATTTGTCCGAGGTTCAGCATGTGTGTGATCGTGTGGCGGTTATAAGAGAGGGCAAGCTGATAGCGCTGGATAGTGTTTCTAATTTGAGACACCAGGTCGTTCGCACAATGCAAGTCACTTTTTATGAAGAGGTGGATCCTGCCCCACTACTTGGCAAGGGTGTCCAGCTTGCCGAACATGGTGGACGTTCGGTGGTTCTATTGGTAGAGAGTGATGTAGGTGATTTGATATCCCGTCTCGCCAAGATGCCGGTAGAGGACATAGTGTTTCCAGAGCCGACCGTGGAGGACATCTTCCACGCGATATACAAGGGTGAGAGTTCTTGATCTCGACACTGGTAGTGGCCACATGGCGTTTGGGACGAATTGGAGTGATTGTTTGGAGCCTTTCCCTGATTCTTTATGTGGCAGCTATTGTGGGGATATACCCGTCGGTGGGAACGACTCCTGAACTGCAGGCCTACTACAAGGTTATGCCAGATGAGATTATGGCAATTCTGGGAGTCACAGACGTGTCGGAGCTCTTTGAGAGTGGAGTGCTGTCGTTGGAGGGGTGGGTGGCGACTGAGTACTTTTTTCTGTGGCCCATATTGATGGCGGTCTATGCTCTGACCGTTGGTACAGGGTTGTTGTCTAGAGAACTTGAGCGGGGCACGATGGACTTGCTTTTGTCTCAACCGATTAGACGGCGGCATCTGCTTTTGAGCAAGTTAATCGCCTATGTAACGATTTTTGCAGGACTGTCTTTACTATCAGGCGTGACGATCATTATCGGCGGATTCATGATCGGTGTTGATCTGCATCTGATTAGGATCGTACAGGTTCATTTAATTGGATTCCTATTCGCGGTCGCGATTCTGTCATACTCAACTTTTTGCTCGGCAATGTTCTTGTCTACGAGTAGGGCCCTAGCTGTTGCGGGTGGTGCAACGGTACTTTTTTACTTGTTGAACCTGGTAGGAAGGATCGTGGACGGACTCGGCGTCCTTAGCGACTTGTCGCTTTTTGCTTACTTCGACCCGATGGCTCTACTTAGTTATGGGTCGTTCAATACCAATGCTCTCCTCGTGTACATAGGTGTAGCAATTGTGTTCATTGGAGCGTCTGTGTTGATTTTTGAGCGCCGCGATTTGTGTACCTAAATCCCTCAGACGTGTGTTGCTTACGTGTGCAAATCGACCCCTATAATCCAATTGATCGCTAGATCATTGGTAGAGTTGCCGTTTAATCAAGTGCTGAGCGGAACACAGAAAAAAACAGTCGTTCGATTGATCGTGATCTATGGGCTCCAGGATGGGGAAGTGTCCATCGATGGCTGAACCGTTAGGTTGGAGCCGTTATCGGCTTGATCATCCAGATTCATAACGTAGATTTCCAGGTTGCCATCGCGCCTGGAATCAAACGCAATTTTGTTTCCGTCAGGCAACCATGACGGTTCGGTATCCTTAGCCGGATGGTTAGTGAGTCGTTCCTGATCAGTACCGTTATTATTCATCAGGTAGATTTCCAAGTTTCCATCGCGCTCAGAAACAAATGCAATCTTTTCCGCGTTGGAGGACCAATACGGGTCGGAGTCGTAACTTTGGTGGTCGGTGAGAGGCTCCTGATCAGTGCCATCGACGTTCATAACATAGACATTAGTATTCCCGTCACGGTCGGAATCAAACGCAATCCGATCTCCAATAGGTGACCAAGACGCGTTATGGTCAGCTGCTCCAGGATAGTTGGTGAGATTTTTCTGGTCGCTGCCGTCGGCGTTCATCACGTAGATTTCGAAGTTCATATCCCGTCCGGAAGTGAAGACGATTTGCTTTCCGTCATGTGACCAAGATGGTGCGTAATCGTGCCCAGGATTCGTGGTCAGTCGTTTCAGATCGGTGCCATCGGCGTTCATCACGTAGATCTCCCAGTTCGAGTCTAACCTCTTTGAGGAAAAAACGATCTTGTTGCCATCCGGTGAGTAGGATGGTTCTTCGTCTCGAGCTGGGTGGTTGGTCAGTCGTTTCACATCGGTGCCGTCGGCGTTCATCACGTAGATTTCATAGTTCCCGTCGTAGTATCCAGCGGCATTTGCATCACGATCGGACGAGAACGCTATTTTCGGCTCAGATGATGATTGTGCCGTAGGAGTGGGTACGGGTCCTGGTCCTGGGGCAGCTGGCGCTATGTTTATGGGTTGGCAACTGAAGTTGTTGTTTTCATTTTGTTCGGGTACAGAATCTATCGGATCGACCCAAGCGCACAAGTACTTCGGGCCTGGTTGCGCACCTTCGGGAATACGTGCTCCCAACAGTTGGTCGCTATAGGTGATTCCGTCTCCTGGACCCAGGTCGTTTGTGTTCTGGACGGCTCCACTCCACAGGAATGTGTAATCTTCTTCGCTGGCTGGGAGTGTGGCGGTTTTGGACAGGTAGAGTTTTACGGTGTAATCGACTTTGGTGTACCAGTTAAATTTTAAGGTCTGTGGTGGGTTGCTATCCGATTTCGAGAATACCATGATGAGCCCTGGTACATGGTTCACCACCGATACGACCCACTGTGCCGGGTCGGTTGTGATGCTACCGGTAACAGAGATGTTATTGGTGTAATTGCCGTCGTCGTTTTTGTCTGCGATCGGAAGCCATTTTGGTTCGGTTAGGACGCTGAGGTTGAACATTTGTCCTTCAGATTGAGAACCGTTCCACGCGATATCCTCGGCAGTCCCGATTTTGAAAACGTCATCTATGATGTTGTTTCCATCTGCTCCTGAACTTAGTGTGCCTGGCGCAACGCCAGATCCGATGTTGTTGACGCTTACGGTTATTTCAAGGAGTTCGCCTATCACCTGTCCGGCATCGACTGTAGGCGAGGTCTCACTGAAAAGATCTACGGTGAGATCTGGCAACTTTTCGTCAGATGATGGTTGTGCCGCAGGAGTGGGTACGGGTCCTGGTCCTGGGGCAGCTGGCGCTATGTTTATGGGTTGG
>CAZXXH010000029.1:8929-17955 GCA_964644645.1 uncultured Dehalococcoidales bacterium | reverse complement strand
AAGAAGTTAGAGACCCCAGAATCATTCCAAGAACTATCCCGAGTAGTGATATAAATGTGGACTCAATCAAAAATTGAGTCCTGATCATACTGGACCTGAATCCAATGGCGCGGAGCACACCTATCGCCTGACGACGCTCAACCACTGTGCGGAACGACACTACTCCGAGCGCTGCCACACCGCCAAGAAGACCCAGGCCCAAATAACCCTGGAATAATTGATTAAAGGCAAGCCTCGCGCTTAACTCTGCGCGGATCTCGGCGGCACTCACAGTGGCCTCCATACTATGTGGTAGGAAGGCAGACTCTAAGGCAGGCGCTATATTTTGCGCATCGGCACCTTGAGCCAAGCGAAATCTAAATACAGTCAATGGAACCCGCTTAGCCGACATATCGGAAATTATGTCCGTCCGAGTGTAGATGGCACCACGGTTCGGTTCTAACGGTATGGGCTGAATAACACCGACGATCTTCCGAAATACAGAACCACCGTCCCCCTGCGGAGGTCTTATCTCGACTTCCATCGCTGTGATTCTTTCATCGCCACCCGGGTCGACTCCCTGCGCCTTAAACGTACCAGCGAATTGGTCACTAAACGGCTGAAACTCATCCTGAATTACAGGAAAACTTACGACAGCGAGTGAAGGATCCTTTGCCAAGCTGTCCCAAATATCACGGGAAGTGTTTCCAAACGCGGAGTCAAAGTGGGCAAGATCGAATAAATTAGTCCTCATAAATTTTTCGTCCATTGCAGAGATAGAAAGTGGCAAGAAACGCTTTTCTTTGACGGGGTCCCCGTTATACGGCCCCACTTGTCTTGCATCGGCACGAAACCCTGCTGAAGACGTAATCACCTCAAAGTTATCAATATCTAACTCAGGTGCTTTCTCAATTGACGCTTCTATATCATTAATCGGTAAATCCCGGCTAATTGTGGAACGAATCTCGTAACCTCCGGTCGCACGATCGAAGTCATCAAGGATGGTGTTGCTAAATGCCTGATTTATGACAGCAAAGACCATAAGCGTAAATACAACGAGGCTAAACATAGCCAGGGTAAGGCCAGTTCTGAATTTGGCTGCCATTGGATACGCTAGCGCGGCGCGGATAACCGGACGCAATCCCCTCACGCGTCCAAGCGTAGCACTGAGTGGCCATGTGAGTACCTCAGGGTTGTGTACCACAAGCCACACCGCGGCAGCTACCATGAAGCTCCCCGAAAGAAAGAACATTTCGATGTCACCTTCTAGCTCACCTATGACTGAATCTAATGCGGAGGATGGAAGTGCCCAGAACACAAGCAACAGAGCGCCTATCAAAGAAAATGATATTCGAGACACTGTTTCTTCACGCCGTTTAGTCTTCAGCAAAAGAACCTTTGTGAGTAGACCTAAGCCAATAAACAGTGCCGACGCACCCACTGAGAAAAGAGCTGAGGAATCCTTACTGACACCCCCTACCACCATCAATGATGCGATCAAAATTATTGGCCAACCCTGGCCGAAATAAGAAGATATTAGGCGCCAAGTGGTAACCAGTATCCAGACAAGCCAAACCCCTGTACCAACAAAAGGTATTAATAGGAGAACTCCGACCGCAGTGGATGCCTTCCAGGGCACTCCAGCACGACTCTGCCGCCAAGCTTTTATCAGAAGGTAGATAGGACCCAGTAAGGAGTGCAGCAGGACAAATAGACGTTGACTTAACGGGATAGTTTCGCGTGGTACAAACTGCTCGGATAGTCCGCGGATTGCCACAGCTATATTAAGTTTACTCACTCGGTAGGCTGAAACGGTAACGGTCGTGACCGTGATAATTATGCCTGCAGCGAACGCTATCAAAAGTGACCGGAACTGGACAGCGTAGATCACTGTGAAATCAACGTCTTGGGGAATAAGCTGCCTGAGCAGTGAAACCAATCCCATGCTCGCCAGTATCCCAAGTACCACTCCTGCTAACGATGCAAGAACTGCATACGCCACGCCCTCAAAAACAAACGACATTACCAACTGATGTCTACGAGTCCCAATCGCCCGAGCAATACCGAGTTCCGTTGTCCGAGAAGCGGCAAGCATCACGAAAACAAGAAAGATCAGCAATACACCTACCATAATCGAAAACGAACCAAACACTGTAAAGATCGTCGTGAATCCCTGACCTATCTGATCAGCAATTTCCAATACATCAACTTTCGTCTCATCAACCGAAAGAACGATAAGATCGTCTAGCTGACGGATCGTCTCAAATGCGACGTTCGGTAAGCTAGCCTCTTCTAAAGCCACTACGACTGTCCCTGCAAGCACTTCACCACCCATCAAAGAGCGGAATTCGTCCCTCGGTTTCAACTCATCTAGTTCTCTCAGTAGCTGCGTAAGATCCTTCTCAACCTCACCTCTCATGTTGTCATTGCTATCGAGATAACTTTTAATTGCAGCGCGACTCTCGGGGGATCTCAAAACGTCAAACAAACTGTCAGCGACTTCAGGGTCCGTAAAAATCACCCTGAGATCTCCGGTGATTTCATCAGACATTTCACGAGTCGGTTGTCGTTCTCCAACGATTGACAGTTCGACTCTATTCACCTGGTCAGTACGACCAAGCAGTCGCTGAAGTGTGGAGACTGGCATCAAAGCCACATCAGAACCGCTTGAGCCGAACATACCTGGCCGTGCCCCGGCTAATCCTGTGTCCTCAACGACGGCTTTGATAATTAATTCTGTTTGCCCCTCGGGCGTGAACAAAGTCAAATGATCCCCGGTGGAGACAGCAAGCTTCTCAGCTACATTTACATTGACATACACATCATTCGGACCCATTGAGGCAAGCATCGCAGAACCGCCTCCGGGTATACGCAGTTCACCGAATCCTTGTTGAGCATCAATATCCACCCCGAAGATGGTCGCCCGAGCCACAGTTCGAGCATCCGTAGTGCCCAATCGAACGGCTAGTGGCAGTCTTTCCCGAATGCCGGGCATTGCTCCATCTACTCGTTTGTCAGCCTCAATCGCGTCCCAGACAGTATTCAACTGTTCAGAGGAAATAAAATCGTTTGAGAACGCGGCAGAGTAAGGCCGCTTTATCGTGAGGTCGACATTTCCTAAGCCCTTGAGAGCACTCTCTCGGATAGAAGTGCTGATGGTGTCACCAAGAGCCAATGAAGCCGCAATGAGCGCCGTACTGAGCGTGAGCCCAAAAACCACAAGGATTGTCTGGGGCGGCCTACGCGGTATGTTGCGCAACCCGAACTTCAATAAGATCGTGTTCCGGTATGCCAATGTACCCAAGACAGCCAACATCATTATCAGCACGATAGACATGCCGATCGCGACGACACTTATAGGTACCGAAAATAAATTTTCCACGATAAATGCCCGATGTTCTCGCCGCTCTAACTCGCAGAGTTAAATTGTGAATGTACCCACAACAACACTGCGAACATTTCTCCTACACTGAAACTCTACTGATTTCGGGCAAATTCACTTTCTATAAGCCCGTCCCGCATGCTCACGATACGTTGAGCGCGATCACCCACGTCACGCGTGTGCGTTACGATGATAAATGTCTGACTATGTTCTTCGTTCAACTTACAGAGTAAATCCATTACTTCGTTAGCATTCTCGCTATCGAGGTTGCCTGTAGGTTCATCAGCCCAAACAATAGCCGGGTTGTTTGCCAGCGCTCGGGCTATTGTGACCCTCTGTTGTTGTCCCCCAGAGAGTTCATTTGGCTTGTGGTCAGCCCAGTCGACTAGGCCAACATCAGAGAGCCGTTCCCGAGCAATCCGACGAGCTTCGGTGGGTGCAGACCCGCCAACCAGTAAGGGCATCTCAACATTCTCTTGAGCACTAAGCACAGGCAACAAATTGTACAGTTGAAAAACAAACCCCATTTTTGTTGCCCTAAACTCGCTCAGCGCGTCGTCTGACATCTCGGAAATAGACCGGCCCGCAATCTCTAAATCCCCGCTATCAATAGAGTCGAGACCAGAGAGACAATTTAATAGCGTGGTCTTCCCTGATCCAGACGGCCCCATGATAGCGACCATCTCCCCGTGTTGAACATCCAAATTGATGCCACGCAATGCTTCGACAAACACGGTTCGAGACTTATACGTCTTGTGAATACCGGACGCGCGGATGATTGCCTCGCTCAATACTGTATCTCCAAACTTGTAACGATTCTCCGTAGAGTGGAGGGTTAGGGCATATGGGGAGTGGATTCACATTACCGGATTCTGACTCTCTTTTACTGTTGACCACCAAGCAAATCACAACCATTTAAACTGCAGGCAATCCTAATTTGTTCTTATCTACAACTATCCTCGGTTGCCGATGATAGACATCAAATATGTGGTTCTTGTTAAGACTTCTACGTATGTTTCTATCCGGTCCAGCCCGCAACTTCAATGCTAACTCACTAACGATTCACGCCATTGTACAATTGTACCAAGGTGCACTCGTTGATGCCTAACGCAAACTATCCAGTATGGTAGCAAGGCGGCTGCCAGCATTTGTTAGGCATTCAGGGCACTAGGCCAATTACGATTCAATGATAACAATGACACCCCAATAAAACCTGACTAATTACATATTTTCAATTGCTCAATATGTAATTAGAATGTTATTGTTTTTAGATATAGGTTGCCGTACCATCTACAGGATGAGTTCCCATTACAGAACAATTATTATTTTAATTAACTATTTATCGATTAACCAAGATTTGTTGTTTTTTATAACATTATTTAAATATAGAATCACTTCATTTTCATTGATCGATATATTGTTTTTCAGTAAACGATTATAGGTGGCAGTTGCACTGCCATCAGAAGTATGGTCACGATCCGTAATACAAGTATCGCGGATCATTATCAGGCTCTTAGCTGCCTCTGCAGCCGCCATATTTCTTACGTTGGCTTGGCCAATTGGGATTGGAGTCATAATCACAGAGTCCGCAGAACGGACCAAATCCAAGTGCCTCGCGTGCGATTTATTATCTATGGGATCAAAAAGGGAAACCGGAACGTAGCTTAGTTTCAATCTCTCTGCAGCTTCCCTATCGATATCTCCACTGCCCAGCGCACCAATGGTCACATTGTAGCCAGCGGCAACAAGTCTGTGTATAAGATTACGACCTGTGCCTGCACCGCAAATTACATGTACCTTGTGAGCAGCAGAAAGATCGCGAGAACGGTGGGAAACCCGTTCCAAGAGCACAACAGAAGGTGAACCCGTATACGAGTCTGGTTCAACTGCAACTTCAACTCCAAAAGCCTGTTTCACATTATGTGGTGTCAGTACCTGGGTTGGTGTACCGGAGGCAAACAATTTCCCGTCAATCAAAAGCATCAATCGATCACAGTAACGAGACGCCAAGAACAGGTCGTGGATAGCAGCAACAGCGATTCCTCGCCTGCGCGTCACTTCTGATTTAACTAAATCCATAGCAGCCAGTCGATGAGCCAGATCAAGATTGGCGGTCGGTTCATCAAGCAGCATTATCGGAGTATCTTGCACCAGCACTCGAGCCATGAGCAAACGCTGGCGCTCACCACCGGATAAGCTATCGAGTCGTCTATCGCTAATATGGGCAGTCTCAGTCTGACGCATGGCTTTTAGAGCTATTTCACGATCGTACTCAGATTCGAACTCGAACTTACCCAAATGAGGGTAACGACCCATCAGTACTGTCTCTATAGCAGTAAACGGGTGTACATCTGCCCGTTGCGGCATGTAGGAAACCAAACGAGCAAGAGTCTGCCTACGTACATCCCCAACGCTTAGTCCGTTGATTCTGACAATGCCACTGAAGTTTCTCAAGAGGCCAGCCACACACCGTAAGAGAGTGGTCTTACCGGATCCATTCGCACCGATTATCCCGACTAATTCACCCGGACCTAGAGTGAACGAGATATCCTCGAGGATGCGGATTCCACCTAACTGTACCGAAAGAGCATCGACTTTTATTGAAGCCTGATCAACAGCCTCGGTATCTCTGAGAAGCAGTAATGGGCACATTGAGCATCATTCACCGGGTGTTTGGAAATCACCGAACACCTTGCCCCGGAAAATATCTGGAAAAGCCATCCGGGCTGTTTCTTCCATCCCACGCACATTCCAGTGAGACAACGTCGTGTAATATCGCGGATCTCCGATGAAAACGCGCTGATACGATACGGCCGGTACGTCCCTCATAGCCCGATCGTGCAAAAGATCATGTCTAAATTCGCTTGCTCCTGGTTCACCCTGAGTGATAATGATCACTTCGGGTGCCATCCTAATAATGCTTTCAGCGCTAATAATCTGGTTACCCGATATGCCATGCTGCGCCGCTACATTCACTACTCCTGCGGACTCTAGAATTCCACCCTCGGTCGATCCTGAACCAGCAACCCACAATGAATCGGAGTAACGCGTTATCGCGAGCACCCGTGGGCGCTGATCTATCGGAACAGAATCGGTTAGCTCTCGAACCCTGCTAATGCGACGTTCAATCTCTGCAGCCAAAACCTTGGCCTGAGTCTCAGCCCCTAGTATGCGACCAATTAGGTGTATATCACTCTTGTGCCCATCGATGGAATTGTTGAGAGGTATTCGGACAACGGTAATGCCCGCTCCCTCTATCAAGTCAACCACATCTTGGCGTGTAAAAGAACTAACCAGAACCAAGTCAGGATTCAAGTCTATTACGGTCTCAGCGTCTGCTGAAACGGCGGGCTTACCCTGTACCAATTGAGCCACGTTAGAGAGGGCAGGATCAGCTGTAGGAGCAGCTACACCTACCATACGATCGAGACTAACCAGACTCAATAAAATTTCATCGTGACCAAGCGACAATGACAATATGCGAGTTGGTGGCCTTGGCAATCTAATACTTCCGTTAGCCATCTCCACTGTGCGCGGCCACCCATCACCCCTAGTGTTTACTGTGCCAGACTCCACGGGAGACGCATCATCCACCTCCACAGCGGATGACACTGGAGATATCCAGTCATCGGGATTAGAACACCCTGTACTAGCAACCGGCAAAATGATTGCTAGTAACGCAAATCCAAATCGCCGTTTGAACGCGACCTGCTGGTCAGAACCATGAACCGCATGGGACGGTCGCTTAGCAAGCAATAACGAAGACACCATAGACCGGTAACACCAACTGAGGATCACCGTCCAACAAATCATTGCCCCCCTCCATGAATCACTGATTCCTCAAATTGATCCAACATGCACTTTGTTCTTTATAAGCAAATATATAAAAAAGGGAGCACCAATAAACGCGGTGACAATGCCAACTCTGAGTTCCGCGGGAGCTGCAATGACCCGTGCTGTCGTATCTGCGAGGAGCAGGAAAGCAGCACCGGATAATGCTGAAAGCGGGATAAGTACCCTGTGGTCGGCTCCTAATACTTCGCGCACCATGTGGGGAACAATTAGTCCAACAAATATAATAGTGCCACTGAATGCGACAGCACTGCCCGTTGATAAAGCTGCCCCAACGATAAGAAACGTCCTAGCGCGACCAACACGAACGCCAAGTGATGCAGCTTCATCATCACCAAGTGCCAGCAAATTTAGATCGCGTGCTAGAAAGAGAACAATACCAAGGCCGATTGCCACCGCTGGAAGACTTATTTGAACGTCTGACCAAGTCGATGAATCAAGCCCCCCGGCGAGCCAAAATATGATCTCCCGTTGAACGTTGGTATCAACAGTAAAGTAGAGCACCGCTGATGTAATTGCCCCAAGAAAGGACGAAATTGCGACACCTGACAGTAACAGTGCAGCCACAGACAGACCACCACCAACGGATCCAATTCCGTATACGACAAACGCAGCAACAATCGCACCACCGAACGCAGCCATTGGCAAACTGAGAGCAGAGGCGGATTCAGCGCCAACAGCGATCACTATCACCGCCCCAAGCACACCGCCGGCTGAAACCCCGATAATGCCAGGATCCGCCATATGATTCCTGAAAAGGCCCTGCATTGCGGCGCCAGCACCGCCCAACGCACTACCGACCACCAAACTTAGCGCTATGCGTGGCAAGCGAACACTTTCGATAATGATCACCTCTGTCCTAGTGGCAGAGGATTGGCCTAGACCAATGAACTCAAGGAGCGTAGTTAACGACTGCCAGAATGGGATCCCGACAGGACCGACGGCCACGCCAAGTAAAACAAGACCAAGCGTGACAAGCACCAGGATCACGGATCCCGATAGAAGTCGCGAAAGAATTGGGCTTTTCGACCCAAAGAATCGGTAAGATCGAACTATAGAAGGGCCCAAACTGGCATCAACCCCTGACCAGCCTCGACGTCAAGGGGTAAACCATCACTGCCCGCCGGATAGAACGGACTAGAGGGACCTCCTTGATGCGAGGAGAACTACCACTCACACCTACCCGGCCGGTCTCCTGGCTTCCAGGCAGCTTCGTTTGGCCATCATCCCATATACCTAGGGGTTGGGTGTCATGGCAAAATGCTGTCCGGGCACAGTGGCGCTACCGCAGCGGATTCGCACCGCTTTCCCTAAATGCTCATATGGACGAGCGCCGGGCAAGTATATTCAATTATCCGATGCTGAATCCTACTGTTGCTGACAAAAATCGTCAATTATTTTAGACAGAGCAAACATCTCTTCTAATATCTGCTACCACGATCAGCTATTTACAATAGGCACTAACACCATCAACGCAGTTTTCAGCGCTACAAAAGATCATCTCATTGCATGATAATCTCGACGTGTCACTAGCAATTTCCCTTTTCCATGGTCACAACCAACAATCCGCTGTCCAAACATTGTCAACAGATACAATTGTTGAGGACGTATATAATTGAACCATTGGGCTACGCGTTGGACGCAACCTTATACGTTACTCTGCGTTGATAAATTGGCTGCGAAGAACCGGTAAGTGAATAGCTGAGGCTAATCATTGGAAACAAAAAAAACAAAGTCGAAGACGGTCGAGACCGATGAATCGCCTGACTGTGTCCACCACTGGGTTATTGAAGCACCCAGTGGACCGGTCAGC
>CAZXXH010000029.1:4432-8919 GCA_964644645.1 uncultured Dehalococcoidales bacterium | reverse complement strand
GTGCCGTAATTGTGAGGAGATTCGCGAATTTCGTAACTCAGTAGAATTCAGTTCTTGGTATGGAGCGCGCCCATCTTCTCCGAAGAGTAATTCTCCGAAGAGTAATTCTCCGAAAAGTAAATAGACCTCGTTTTCTATTGAAACAAGTCTTGTTCCCGAGACCTGTATGGGGTGAGCGTTCCCCGGGCACCAGAGGCCATACCGGTCCCCTTTATAATAGCCGCAGGGATTCCTTGTGCTTCCCCCATAACCAGTTGGGCCGCCCCTGCTAACTCATCAGCTACAGAGATCCGCGTGGCCAACAATTCACGACCATAGTCATCCTTTGTGCCTCGCAAATCTGATAATGGAATCAGACCCGCGGTGGCGATTGCTATATTCGTGGTACCATCCCTCCAGGGTCTATTGAACGAATCAGTAATTAGCACCCCAACGGGACCTTTCACGCGAGTCTCAAACCCCTCCAATAGACGCTCTGCCGATAGTACAGGGTCAACTGGAAGAATCGTAATCGTATTTACGCCCTGTACGTTAGACGCGTCTATGCCAGCGTTAGCACACACCAATCCATGTAGTGTCTCAACGATTAACACACCTCTCCCGATCCGCACTATGCGTACAGTTTGGTTAAGGATAACCTGAACCAAACGCTGATCCTTCCCGCACACTGTAGCGATTCTAATGGCCTCATCGCTTGGCTCAACCGAATCCAATTGTACGATTGCGCCCTCAGCCTTAGATACTACTTTTTGAGCCACAGCAACTATGTCTCCGGATTCGACTGGCACAGACCGGCCTGATGCCTGAAATATCAATCCGGGCAAATCAGCCCCAACAACCACTTCAGGCATACCTATCACCGGTACAATTTCAATGGTCCTATGGATAGCCATACGTTCCTGACAATCCATGGGATTACTTCCGTCCTTCATATCAATACCCCTCCGCAAGCCAACCAATAATAAGTAGATATTACTCAAGACCTAAACGGTTTATCTTCCCCGGTACGCGGCGAGTACGGCATCCATATAACGAAAATTTAACCGCGTGGCTCTAACCTGAAAATAGAGCCAGCTGAAACGAAATCAAATCCAGAGTTAAGTGCTTGTATCTTGGTTGCAGAATAAACGGAAACACTCCCAATATTATGGCCAATGATTGCTGTCAACCTCGCTAGTAGATCAACAGGCGCATGTGACGGTACCCGCAACGGCGCATGACTGTGGAGATCATCCCAATACCAATCGAACTGGAGCAAATCAATAGCGACCACAACCACATCCGCCTCTGGCTGCTTCACATAACCTTCATACCAAAGTGAAAAAACATATTCATCTTCCGCCGCAACAATAATCGCTCCGTTACCAGCAGTAGCGAATGCCTGTTGAGCGAACTCAGAAGCCTCCCGGTCGCCACGTAGGTTCAGCTCGCTAAGGTTAGTCATTAACGAAACAATCGGTATAGCAAACAAAACCCCGCCTAATACCAACGTATGAATCAGTCGCCCAATTGTGGGTCCAACTTGACCAAAACGGGATATCAAAGGCAATACTTCAACAAACAATCCAATTATGCCGACTACAATCCACGCGCTAAAGATTAGGAATGCCGAAATCAAGTAAATAAACGAATCTTCTGTGCTGTATCCGATGGCATACGCGGACACGGAAAAAACAGAGACAACACTAGCCACCGCAAGACCTCGACTCTTATCCCAACAGTAGGATAAGCCGACTATTCCAAAAACGAATCCCACCACAGAAAACTGAGTCAAAAACAGATTAGCCCATGATGCCAAACGGCCAGCAATCAGAGACATGTCTATTCCAAACGCGTACTGCTGATAAATAGACCCAGAAACCATCCACCAAAATCCTTCAAAGCTGTCCGGATGACCCCAGTTGATAGGAGGGCCCTGTGAGGAGGCGATGGGAGCGTACGCGTAGATCGAAACGCCTATCAACAAACCAACAACAGGACGCCAATCCAGAGCGATGCGCCCCCCGGGTTGAATCGGCCATACGGCCCAGACAGCCAATGGGGCAGCAGCGATAATCAGGGTAAGATGGTTGCCTAGTCCCAACCCGACTAGGAATGCTCCCAAAGTTTCTAGACCAATTGCCGATTCACCGCGGATCCGTTTCGCTCGTACATTGAGTGCAATGAGCAAAATTGCAGCGAGAAACACGGCATTGAGAGCGTACACTTCTGTGATCGTGGATTGAGACCACATCTCGCGAGAGAGAGCGAATCCCAATGAGACAACCGCCGAGGCAGCATATATCAGGAATGGTGTAATTCTAGTTCCGAATGGCAGTACCAAAAGCAACCGAGTAAGCGCCAGATATAGAATTGTGGTCGCTATTGCGCCTACAAATACAGAAAAAAGTACTCCGCGATAGGCTTCGTCACCAACCTGGACGATCTCACTGAATACTCGTACAAGAATCAGGTAAGTTGGATACCCAGACGGATGAGGAACACCCCACGTGTGCGCTGCAGTCAGCAGATCCCCGCCATCAGCGCCTTCGTGTTTCCATGTAAGCCCTGGCGCAGCGGTCGAAACATACACCGAAAGGGCAACAACAAACACACCCACCGCCACCACCCACCGAGATATGACATGCCTATTATCCACGGTTTCCAACCTGAAACACCGTTGCACCTTGACGAAGAGCCATTGGTGCACCCCTCACAAAATCAGAAGGGACCCGTCAGTACGGGTCCCTAATGCATAATAGTCAACGCACCGGCGATTAGCCGGCAGGCTAATCCTAGGCTCTGTTACTACGTTTCACCGCATAAAAGCCTGCCCCGATCAGAGCCAAGCCCCCAGCAATCAAACCGAAGAGTAAGCCGTTGCCAGCTGCAACGTCACCGGTCGCTGGCAAAATAATCACCTCTTCCACAACAACAACCGGCGTTGGCACCGGTGTCGGCGTTGCCGGAATCAATGCTGGTGGGGTGTCCGCAGCCGCCAGGAAGAATAGTGATGTCGAATTCGTCTTGGCACATACTTCGCTAGTCGCCGGGTTCGCTTCACCGCCGAGGTTAATCGCATTTTCCTCAGCGGAGGCCTGCTTAAACACCGCCAAGACACCTCCATGTGCGGCATCGTAATCAGACGCGCTATAGCTAAAACAAACGTCTATAGGCTTCTGGTACGTGAATCCTGCCAACACAGCCCCAGCCGTATCAATCGTACTGATTTGAATCACATTGCCTAACGCAGTGAATCCCTCCGGCTTCGCGACGCTAACACCAGAGTCAGCGATCGTTACGCCGACATACTGATTTTGCACACCGCCGATCGGAACGCTCACTCTCGACTTAGCATCCGCTGCAGCAACAGCTCCACCCTTAGTGGATGACACCAAGACTTGCGTCGTCCCACTTGCCGCCGCCGGCAGAGTAGGTTCATCGCCTGATGGATCGACCGGTGTGGGTTCCACGACCGGGTCCGTTGATGACACTACGATAGTCACGGTCCTAGTCCCACTAAACGGCCCACCACCACCGTTCTGAGTCGCGGTCACAGTTATAGCGCCCGACGAGGAGCCCGCCGTCACAACAACATTCTGACCAGTCGTCGCAGACAGAGTGTGCCCTGCCGCTGCCGACCACGAGTAGGTGGTATTTATCAGGTTCTTTGACTCGTTGCCAGCTGCTCCGCAACCAGCTATGGCGTCCAGACGGATAGACTGTCCCGCGTTCAACGACACCGCATCTGGCTCGATGCGTACACTAGTCAACTTGTTCGTCGTAGGTATGGAGCCCGTGGGAGTGGTACCACCACACTCGGCTGCCCACACAGTGGAGTTTCCGGGGTATAAGGTCAACACTCCGACAACTAACCCCACCAAAGCAAGGGAAGCTATCCACCGCTTTGGGAGACGGGAGCCCAGCATCAGCATCCTCCTACCGGCATTGTCCGGTGAGCGGTGAGGCGCAACCACGCAGAGGCCGGAAACCGACTCGTCTTTTTAGAGAGACGGCCCTGCCTCGATATGCGCCCTATTGAATCTATTCTCAAATTAACCACAATAGTAAGACGTACAACATCCGTCGACCGCGAGGTCGTACGTACTCTGGCAACGATACACCACGATAATTCACAGCGTCAAGACAAATACCCTATTCGAAAATACTTCTTATGTCCTTAAAAGTCACTCGATTCAACTTAACCGTGTCTCAGAGCGGGCGATTTAATCGCTTAAACCTAGGGTAATACTGCGCACATTCTGTGTTATGCCTCTGTAGAATGATCCTACGCAATGAACCGCTATTAGTCGATTGTCACGCCATGTGGATAAACAAGCCCCTATCTAAGGAAGACCAGGTAAAGAAATGGAGAACATGAGATGGATCTCGGCATAAATGGGCGGGTAGCGCTTGTAACGGGAGGGAGTCAAGGCCTAGGCCGCGCTGCAGCAGCGTCCCTTGCTCGAGAGGGTGCCCGGGTCGCGATCTGCGCGCGCGGGCAAGCG
>CAZXXH010000029.1:0-4422 GCA_964644645.1 uncultured Dehalococcoidales bacterium | reverse complement strand
GAGGGCGTGTCAGCCCATTTGTAGACGATTTGACTGACGTACAAGCTCCCGGCCTATTGGTAGCCAATATCGAGAACTCCATGGGCCCGATAGAAATTCTAGTCAACAACGTTGGGGGAAGCCTGGGAACCTCTGACGTTTTGAGCAGCTCAGAGAAAGATTTTCACCGCGTATTCGAAGTTAACCTCTGGTCCGCTGTTCGGCTAATGAAATTACTAGTGCCTGGGATGCAAGAACGCCGTTGGGGGCGAGTCATCAACATCGCTTCGATATACGGCAGAGAACATGGTGGGACAGCACCTTACATGGCAGCCAAAGCAAGTCTTATCGCCGTCACGAAACATCTGGCGCTCACTGCAGCTCCACACGGCGTCTGTGTCAATGCCGTCGCACCGGGGTCAATATTAGCGCCAGGAGGATCGTGGGAGCGCTTCATCAATCGTGAGACGGCAGAAAGTGTGAATGAGTTCATTGCCCGTAACATGCCAATCGGCCGGTTCGGGTGGCCGGAGCCTGTAGGGGACACGGTGGCCTTTTTAGCATCAGAGTGCGCCAGCCTAATAGTAGGCGCCTGCGTCAACGTAGATGGTGGTCAATCCCATAGCTCCATTTGAATTGACGACCCTATAGCGAGTTACAGAACAGGCAGCTAAATAAATCAAGGGCATCATCAAGAAGGTCGATGACAAATAAACCACAAGGCTCCATTACACGTACGGAATAAAGCTCGGTTTGTGCCTCGTTTAATCCTGAGCGATTACCGATGGCATCAAATCCACGCCGGCGACTTTCTCAACCCAGCGAGCCGCTCTTAGCAGTTTCGCTTCTCCGAATCCGTACCCAATGAGTTGCACGCCTAAAGGCAAACGTTGTGCATTGAGGCCCGTCGGCAAATTTATCACTGGCAACCCTGCCGTCGTCCACGGCGACTGGAACACAGGGTCACCGGTCGTTGCGAGGCCCTCAGGAGCTGGTGTTGGGGTAGCCGGGATGATGAGAACATCGAGGCCTCCGAATGCTTCGTCCATGTCACGTCTAAACCGACGACGAAGACGCTGGGCCTGGATGTAAAGTTGCCCCGGAATTAACGTGCCTGATTCAATGCGCGATCGAATATCAGGAGCATAGTCTTCCGAACGATGCTGAAAAATCTCTCGGTGAACAGCAGCACACTCGGTATATTCGATTGCTAGTTGTGCGTCACGTATTGAATTAAATGAGTCTGGCAGGGCGAATAACTCAAAGGTTGCCCCGCTGGACCTTAGGACGTCTACGACCCTCAACGTCTCAGCCTGCACCTCAGTGCTTGCACTATCCTTGATAAAATCGTCCACTATACCGATAGTCGGCGGTTCCTCCCAAGCCTCCATCATCTCGTCTGACTCAGTCGGTGGCAGATTAGTACTTGCAGGATCTCGCGGGTCAAATCCCGACACAGCGTCCAAAATCGCAGCAGAATCGTTTACGGATCTAGTGAACCACCCTAGTGTGTCTAGGGTCCAACTAACTGGAAAAACTCCCCACCTAGAAACGCGCCCGTACGTGGGTTTCAGACCAATCACGCCGTTGTAAGCAGCGGGCCTATTCACCGATCCGGCTGTTTGCGAACCTGTAGCGGCTGGACACATCCTCGTTGCCACAGCGACGGCTGAACCACTACTACTACCGCCTGGTGTGTGTTCAAAATTCCACGGATTGCGCGTCGGCGGAGGATCACCCGTTGCGAACTCCGTCGACACGGTCTTCCCGATAATCACAGCGCCCGCTCGTTTGAGTCGTACTACACTCTCAGCATCGTAATTCGGCACGAAATTGTCGTAAATGCGCGATGACATTGTCGTACGTATGCCAGCGGTATAGTAAATGTCCTTCAGACCCACAGGGATACCGTGAATCGGCCCTCTGGAACCGGATCTTTCATACTCTTGGTCAAGTACTCGAGCCGTTTCTAGGGCGTCTTCTTCACATACCGTCTCCCAGGCGAGTAACTTACCATCAAGTTGCCGCAAACGGTCCAAGCAAGCCCGGGTTAACTCCTCTGAGGAAAGTCGATTGTCAGCTATGCGAGCACCGGCTTCAGTAACCGTAAGGTCTACCGGGTTAATCGTCAAAATTTGAATCCGAAGTGGGAGGGTCCAAGAAGAATCCTGGTGGGTCAACTGAAGAAAACTTTAATCGAGAGAGGTTAGTCAACGCTTGTGCGGTTCGGGCAAGCGTTTTACTAGCTGCTTTAGCACGCTCGTGACCAAAATCCTCTTCTGCAAAGCGCTGCAGAAAAACTAGCCACTCACGTTCACATAAGTTAGCTTGGCGCATAAATATTGGCCCCTATCTCATAGGTATGAGGGTGACTGTTGGGCAGGATATCCTGTGAGGAACCCTCTCATAAGTCATCTGAATGCTCATGAGATTTATAGACACGTTATATCTATCAATCTATGGGCCTCACAACCAAAATCGCCACCACCACACGGACCTTAAAACACATTAACTCTATACAACGTCTACGGTCGCACCCGCGCTTGCAAGCTTCTCTTTGGCTTCCGAAGCCTCGTCCTTCGATACCGCTTCTTTAACGTTAGTAGGAGCCGCCTCAACTAAGTCTTTGGCCTCCTTAAGACCCAAGGGAGTTAGCTCCCTCACAGCCTTGATAACAGCAATCTTGTTTGCCCCAAAGTCTTTGAGTACCACAGTAAACTCTGTTTGCTCCTCCTCAGCCGCCGCTCCATCACCAGCAGCCGGCGCCGCGGCAACTGCAACCGGGGCAGCAGCACTCACACCAAACTCCTCCTCCAAAGATTTAACTAGGTCTGAAAGGTCCAGCACCGACATTTCCTTAATTGCCGCCAGGATCTCTTCTTTGCTCATAGCCATCGTATATTTTCCTTTCCGGGAAGTTTCACAAACACCCCGCTCTGAGTTACGTGACGTCGTTATGACCTGCAATAAAATATGTAACGTTTTCTACTCATCCACGACACCCGATTCTTCACCGATTGACTGTTCAATATGACGCTGTAGCACCGTCACCAAACCACGAACCGGACCCTGCAAAACCGTTGCCAAACCGGAGATAGGGGCGTTCATTTGGCCAAGCAATTTCGACAACAATTCATCCGTTGGCGGCAGCGCTGCTAGTTCCAGTACACGTTCTTCTGACAGAACCCGTACACCCATTACCGCCTTCCCGACTGCCATAGTAAGGCGCTCAACCCGAATATGCTCAACTAAGGCCTTTGCTACGTGAACGGGGTCGCCAACGGTCACGACCAGCCCTGCAGGCCCATCCAATATTTCTTTGATAGCCGGACGGTCAATTTCATCAGCAGCTAACTTGGCAAGGGTGTTTTTAACCACACGATACCCACCGCCAGAGGCTCTTAAAGAACGCCGCAAGCCAACCATTTCGCCTACACTCATTCCACGGAAGTCGGTCGCTATTAAAATAGAAGCTTCTGAGAACAGACTCTTTAAATTCTCTACTTGACGAATACTGACTTCTGTTGGCATCGGTTATTCCAATCCATCTAACGTAGCGTTCCAATTGGAAAGCTACATCGAACAACTCTCTAATCTTGTATAACTCGTCTCCAAAAAAAAGCGGGGCTAAAAGCCCCGGAATCCAACGCAATCAACGCTTAGAGCCGGGCCTCGGTGGGCGATCTAGTCCTTAGGCCCCATTTCAGAGGCACCCAATGTCTACAGCCAGTAAATATTTGACCGAACGATCACCCTATTAGCGTCAATATGGTTTGAGACACCATTCGACATAAACTCCACAAATCTATCTTGGCTAACAAGTGGTCAGGCTTGTTTAAATTTGGTTTCTTTATTCCTCCGATGCCAATGTTTGAAGGCCGCCGATATCCAACTTTATACCAGGTCCCATAGTCGTAGCGAGGGTAGCGGTTTTCAGAAACTGTCCTTTAATTCCCGATGGCGTCCCGCGCACGATTGTTGAAACCACACTTTTCAGATTTTCCAGCAATTGATCAGCCTCAAAACTAATTGCTCCAATGCGAGTGTGGATAATTGCTGTACGGTCCATACGAATCTCAGCCCGTCCCATCTTAGCGTTTTGAATAGCTCTATCTAGATCGCCCACCTGTACCACTGTACCCGTTCTCGGATTCGGCATTAGTCCTTTGCGACCAAGGTAGCGACCAAGTCTCCCTATCTTGCTCATCTGGTCAGGAGTGGCAATTGAGATATCAAATTCGGACCATCCGCCTTCGATCTGGGAGATAATCTCGGGATCAGCTACATAGTCAGCACCGGCTTTTTTGGCCTCAGATGCGGCTTCTCCGTCAGCGAAGACCATCACTCGAACGGGTTTGCCAGTGCCGTGCGGCAAAGGGGCAACCTCTCGAATCTGCTGGTCGGAATGACGTGGATCCGCGGAGGTCAATAAGTGAACCTCTA
>CAZXXH010000028.1:12712-18051 GCA_964644645.1 uncultured Dehalococcoidales bacterium | reverse complement strand
TACGCGCAGAGCGCGATCAATTAGCATCTATGTTGGATAATACATTTGAGTCAACCAATCGAGCGTCACCTAGTCCGCCAGGAGCAGTTGGGAGAAAGAACCCCGATCCTGGACAAGAGTCTCCGGGGCAGCCTCGAAAGGATCAGTCTGACGGGCTTGTTTAGTGGCATTAGAGAGTATTTTGCCGTGGAGCATAAAGGCGAGTACTAGCGCAATTTGGATTGGTCTGTGGGTATGGCGTTTCATTGCATTCGACCAAGTTCACCGAGCTTCTACATGGGTGGGCGAACTCGTGGAGGCTAACCCTGCCCATTCAGCCGATTTTGAGGCCCACTGCTATGAACAGTCAAATGAGCGACTATGAGTAGACGTGACGAGCCTATTGGGGCTGAGATGCCCCTGCTTGGTCATCTTGACGAGCTGAAGCGGCGTGTAGTTCGATCTGTGATTATTTTGATCGTAGGTATAGTCGTCGGAGCGATTTTCCATCGCCCAATAATTAGTTTTCTCATGGCTCCTGCCGAAGAAGTTTTGGCAGCCGGGGGTCCTGAAGCCGTAGTTGCCGGCACTCTGGTATATACGGAACTGACGGGATATTGGGGTCCAGTTATGAAATTGGCAGTGGCAACCGGTTTTTCTCTCGGGCTGCCGTTTTTTATATATCAGGTAGTAGTGTTCGTTGTGCCAGGTCTCAAACCCAATGAGCGCCGGGCGCTACTGCTATTGGTTCCCTTTTCACTCTTGTTGTTTGCTGGTGGAGTCGCATTTGGCTATTACATTATTCTGCCACCGGTGTTTAAGTTTCTGATCTCTTTCGGTGAAGGTGTGGCAAGCCCGTTGATAACAGTGGGTTCATATTTGGATACGACTGTTCGGCTCCTACTATTACTCGGTGTAATGTTCGAACTTCCTCTTGTAATGGTTTTCCTAGCCAGGTTGGGAATAATCACACCGAACTGGTTGCGTCGCCAGCGAAGATGGGCTGTTCTGTTGGCGTTTGTTTTAGGAGCCGTAATTACACCAACATTCGATCCAGTTAATCAGGCTTTGGTTGCCGTTCCTATATTCGTTCTATACGAAATAGGCTACTGGCTATCGAAGCTAACACACCGAGGCAGGCAAGGTACGTCACAATTAACCAACTGCTAAGGGGTCTTGGGCGCAAAAGGCCCGGTCGTTAACCGGGCCCGTCTGTTCTGGGGTGAGGCCTTAGGTCGACTTTTGACCGTCCTCCGAACTCTCATCCGCTTTGTCATTCGTTAATTGTCTTTTGAACTCACGAATGCCCTTACCTAGTCCGGAGCCCACTTCTGGCAGTCTTCCTACTCCGAATACGATCATAACAACCACCAAGATTAAGATAATTTCAAGGGGGCCTATGCCTCTGAGAAAGCCCACATCTACTCTCCAATCATTCGAATGGCGCCTAGATCAGGCGCAAGAATAAGAGTTGACCGTATGTGTGTCAACTTGAACGCAATAGTTCAAAGTTCCAGTAAACAATCGCACCTATGAGCGTTGGAGGACTTCTCCCGATAGATTGTTGGGGTGTTCAGCGTAACTTCGTATGACACCGCTGTAACGATTGAATACGCGTTACAGGATACAGAAAAATCAGCCAACGTAACGCCATACGGCTATTAGACGACTTAGTATTTCGACGTTTTCGGCCGGTACCCTGAGCGGTCGCATCTGAGTGTTGGCTGGCTGGAGACGCACATGCTTGCCTTCTACGTAAACACGCTTAAGTGTTGTTTCATCCTCTATTTTCAATCGGACCGCAGCCATTTGACCGTTTTCAACCTGACGCGTCTCTTCCATAACTACAAGGTCACCATCTCCGATAAGGGCGTCGATCATGGACTCCCCTTGGACGCGCAAGGCGTACACGTTGTCACCTGTTCCGATGATCGCTTGTGGTAGGTCGATTATTTCGTTTGACTCGGTGCCCCAAGATTCTGCGGTGGGCAGAGGGAATGGGACGCCCGCGGCTATAGTGCCCATCAGCGGTACTGCAACAGCTTCTCTGGATCGACCGGTCCTGTTAACAATTTCCAGTCCACGCGAAACTTCGGCAGCTCGCCGAATGTTCCCTTTACGACGCAGTTGATCCAAGTTGTAGGCGACCACGGACGTCGAGCTTATTGAGCAGCCGTATTGAATGTCCCTAACAGTCGGGGGGTAACCGTGTTCTTCAATGAACGATTCAATGTATTCCAGCATCTTGCTTTGTCGGTCGGTCAAATGGTTACTCATGTGCACCTACAAAAACTGGCAATCAATGGTTTTCAGTGTCCGATTCATCTAGCTGACAGTTAAGATTGATTCAGCACGAATGTTCTGAATCGGACCGTACCAGCACCGCGTTGGATGTGTCAATGCTTTCGAGGCAACCTTGCGGCAAGGACTGCATTAATAGAAATCAGAAAGCAAGCCTCAGTAAGTCTTAAAAAGATTGGAAACCATTCCCGCAATTTTCAATCTGTTGGATGATCTAAATTATGGTCGCCGAAAGATATTCCCTCGAGTCGCATGGGGGGTCCGTGTTGCTCGTCCGCTTCGCCGAAAGCGAGGTAATGCGGTGGAGCGCTATCGAAAACGAAGTAGGCGCTGAGCGAGGACGATAGCGGGGTTCCACCTCCAAACCACTATATGGTTGGGCCGCCCACTAGGGTGACAGGACCGCCACTTGCCCGATCCTTGATATTATTTCCGACTGGGCCAATCCCAGGGGGGCCTACACCCCACTCTACCGCGGACTGGTAACGCTCAGGGATCACGAACCGCCAGCGTGTGATTAAGCCTTTCTTAGGCGCTACCTCCACAGCTACATGGTTGCCATTGTTGCTGTATGGGTGATGTATCCGCCAGGTGTACTTTGAGCTAGGATCGTCGAGGGACGGGAGTGGTCCTGCTGTTGCGGTCACCTAGCGCTACGCTGGTTGGTCACGTATCTATTTGTTGTCAGAAGGCACTTGGTTGCGATGTCGCATAAGCCGGGACTTACGCCGAGCAGCATTATTTGCGTGGATGATCCCTTTTTGAGCAGCCCGGTCCAAAGCGCTAACAGCTGCGTTCAAAGCTGACGACGCGTCATCGGTCTGTTCTGTGACTGCTGAACGGGCGCTAGCAACAGCAGATCTAGCTCGGGTCTTCACTGGCCTATTTCGAACAGCGACTTTCCGCTGATGTCGAAGGGTCTTTGCGCTTGGCATATTATCCTCTGAACCAGTTGAGCTCGAAAGTCACAACTGCTAACTCGTGGTTTTGGGACCTACTTATTGTAAACCTTTTTAAGGACTCTTGGGGTCGATGTATTGACATGCCACATCGGTCTAACTCTACTCACCTTCAGACCTATTAACGCTGATCACACCAGGGATCGCCTCGATTCTAACGAATAGACGGCTGAGTTGCTGAATGTCGGTAGTGTAAACGGTGAGGGATACCGTAGCCCTGGGGTGTTCTTTGTGTTCCTCGGATGTGATGGAATGAATGTTAATGTGTTCGTCAGATACTATGGCTGTTATGTCTCTCAGCAGGCCCACTCGGTCAGTTGCTACTAGCTGAAGTCTGGTAGGAGTCATCGCTGATGATCTTCCCCAGCCAACATCAACCATACGCTCTGGTTCGCTGTGTAGTCTGAGATTATGACATCCGGCACGATGGACGCTGACACCTCTACCGCGTGTTTGGTATCCAACTACGTCATCTCCGTAAGTTGGATTGCAACAGTGTGCTAGGTGGGGGTCCCCTGATCCGGTGCCGATATCCACCTCTCCGCCGGAGTCTTTGGCAGTAGGGTGAGTGTTGAGCGGCTCGCTGATGGTAGGGGGTCGGACATTGTCATTACCAACCATCGGATGCCTTAGAACAACTCTGGCCATTTCTTTAGAGCCAAGTTGACCGGTCCCTATGGCTTCAGCCGCGAGGTCAACCGATTCGAATCCGAGCAGTGTTGCAACCGATTGTTCGGAGAGTTTTAGGTCCAATCGGTTGATCTCGGTACGTAAGATTTCCTGACCACGAGCGACATTGACGTCCCGTTCTTGTCTACGAAACCACTGTCGGATCTTTTGTTTAGCATGGGCTGTTCTGGCAAATCCAAGGTCCGGATTGAGCCATTCAATGCGTGGTCCACGCGGCGACCGGGCCTTGCTAATTTCTACAATATCAGCGTTCGTTAAGGATGTATTCAGTGGCACCATTCGACCGTTCACGATTGCCGCGACGCAGTCATGGCCTAAGTCGGTGTGGACTCTATAGGCGAAATCGATCGGCGTTGAACCGGCTGGCAGTTGCTTAACCTCTCGTGCGGGGGTGTAAACGAACAGTTGATCTCCAAGTATGTCTGTCTTGACGGTGTCTAAATACTCTTCGTCTCCATTAAGGCCCATCCACTCCAGGAGTTGCCTTAACCATGCCATTTTTTGATCGAATCGTTCGTCATCTTGAGAACCATCAGCTTGAGACTTATACGCCCAGTGGGCGGCAATTCCTTCATCAGCCGATCTGTGCATTTGCTTGGTCCGAATTTGGACTTCCACTGGGTGGTTTTCTAAACAAATTACGGTGGTGTGTAGCGACTGATATAGATTTTCTTTGGGCGACGATATGTAGTCATCAAACTGGCCGGGTACAGGGCTCCAAAGCCCGTGGATCATGCCAAGCGCTACGTAACAGTCGTTCTGGGAATCTACGATGACACGCAAGCCGATAAGATCGTGAATATCATCAAACCTCATCCCCTGATGAGCGTAACGACGCATCTTGTTGTGAATGCTGTAAAGGTGTTTTGGCCGCCCCAAAACATGTGCGTTGATGTTTGAATCATTCAATTTCTCTTGCAAGATTTGAATGGCTTGATCCACGTATGTTTCACGCTCGACTCTTTTACGAGCTACGAGCCGAGATGTAGCGCGGTACTCACGAGGCATAAGGTATCTAAAAGACTGATCCTCGAGTCGCCACTTGAAGTCCCAGCAACCGAGACGATGAGCTAGCGGCGCGTAAATGTCGAATGTCTCTTGTGCAATTCTAGCTTGCCGGTCAGGAGGTAAAGGACTCAGAGTCATCATGTTATGCAAGCGATCAGCTAGTTTTATCAGAATGACTCTTACATCCTGAGCCATTGCCACAAACATCTTCCTCAGGCTAGCTGAGTGGGCTGAACTTAGAGAGATATGAGAACCATCCAATCCGTTGGGTTTCAATACGGTTGATTGGTCGGGACTGGAAAGATCTAGCCGTTTCAGCTTAGTGACCCCGTCAACTAAGGCTGAAACTTCAGGCCCGAAGAGCTGCAGTAAAACCTCCAGATCCACCCCGCAATCTTCGAC
>CAZXXH010000028.1:3160-12702 GCA_964644645.1 uncultured Dehalococcoidales bacterium | reverse complement strand
TTTCTGCCAAGTACTCAGCGGTGGCAATGGGATGCTCAATGTATGGCTCTCCAGAGAGACGCACTTGGCCCAAGTGACATTTCTCGGCGTAATTCAGAGCCGATACCACGAATTGATATCGGTCTTCTGGCAAGTAGGCCTTAACACTTTTCAGGAGATTTACTGCAGGCATTACAAGAACGATTTCTAGGGACTGCTATGGTTGGTGCTCAGTGTTTTGACAATTTTAATATTGATTCGCCTGGTTCTAGGGAGAATTAAGTACTTCGAGTATACGGGCGAGTTCGTCTCGAGCGAACTCTGGCATCGGCTGCCTGCCGGTGGCGGACGTTACTGATACACCCGCATCATGCGGTAGTACGTGTCCTATTTCATTGACCAAGATCCCGTCGGCTTGTAGCAATTCGATGATTTTCGATGCGCTTTTAGGATGGGTCGTTATCAATAATGAGCCAGAGGCAATTAGTCCCCACGGGTCGGCTCCGATGGCCTCGCAAATTACTTCGGTTTCCTTAAGTATATGTACATCGTCCAATACCACTTCCAGACCAGTTCCTGCGGCTTCCGCAATTTCCGCAAGAGCTGACGCCAATCCACCCTCCGTGGGGTCATGCATTGAGGTGACTTCTCCAGTTTCGACTGCGATTCGCGCTTCGTTCACGACACTGATGCCAGGATTAAAGAGTAATCCGCGTGCTGCTTCGATCGTACTGTCCGGGACACCAAGCTCCCTTAGCTGTGCCCTCGCCTCTCTAGCTAGCAAAGCGGTTCCCTCTATGGCGATGCCCTTAGTCAGCAATATGGTGTCTCCAGGATTGGCGCCCCCTGTAGCTATCGCTTTACCTGATGGCACTTCTCCTAGCATGGAACAACACACCACAGGCCTTGGTAGGCCGTATGTGATTTCCGTATGTCCACCAACCAACGATACATTTAATGATTGCGTTGCTTGGTTAAGCTGATCGAAAATCGCCTCTACTTCGGTAACGTGAGCACCTTCCGGAACCAAGACGGTGGCCAGTAGCCATTTGGGGATTCCACCACAAGCAGCGATGTCGTTTGCATTTACATGAACGGCATACCAGCCGATCAAATCAGTAGCGAATGTAATCGGGTCAGTCTTGGCGATTAACGTTGTAGGGCCGAAATCGATAAGCGCTGCATCTTCGCCAACGCGTCCGCCCAACAGTACACGTGGATCATTAATTGTGAGCTTAGATAACATCCGTTGTAGCTGTGCTCTCGGTAATTTGCCTGCTACGAGACGACCCTTGTCTTCCATTGTTGCTATTTATCTTCCAATGTTGGTAGAGACGGGAGCCCTCCTGCTGCTGCAGACCAGTACGGTCCTATTAAATCTCCCAACGCCTCAGGAATCCGCACGTCATACTCATCTGGAAGCAATTGGCTAGCTCGCATGATTGTTGGTTCACCGCAAAAGAATCCGAATATCACATCTTCACCAGGCAATAAAAATCTTATTTGACCAAGGGGATCACATTTTGAGCGAGGTACCAATATCAATTTTAAGTCTAGAGTCATAACAAATTGGCTGATGTGGTCTTGGTCATCTACATGGCCGATCGGTTTGAATTCCCCGTTGGTATTTCGTCGTGTAATTTGGATTTCGTTGGTTAGGGCCAGGCCTGCCTCTGCCGCGAGGTTAATTGTCGGCGGCCCCTGAGGTTTGTGCTCGTCACACGTCAGTATGTTCGTTCCGTTCAGATCGCTGTGGTATTCGAACACTCTGTCTCCATAACCCATAGTGAATCGCCACCCAGGCGTGATGATCGCCGTGTACAGAACTCCTGGCTGTGGGCATTCAAGAGCCGGAGAAGGCCAGTCGATGGCTTCGAAACTTAACAGAGATATCCTACTTCCCGTAATGTCTTGATCTCGCGCAAGTAATGCCATTGCTCGAGCCGCAGCGTTTGGTGGGGCAGGCGTGGGCGTAGGTGTCGGACTTGGTGTAGGGCTTGGGGTTGAAGTGGCCCTGGCTGTTGCGGTAACAGTGGTAAGCGGAGTCGGTAACGTAATAGGTGTTTGAGTTGGCACCGTGACCGGTTCCTTGGGCGACGTGGCAATCAATCCGTCTTTGGCCAAACTGCGCTGTACGACAATTGCAATAGCTAGACTGATTAGCGCTATGATCATGAGCGCTTTTAGGTAATTACCGGTTTGATGTTTCAACGTTAGTTATTGTGTCAGATGAGTTCGAATTTAACATTCTCACGGTACAAGAGCGACCCCGTAAGTTGGCATTTTGTCTATGACCACACCTAATTTAAAGTCATATTAACTCGGACTCTTAAACGGTAACCAATTGTAAATGTAGATTGGCATATTGTTTTCTGATGTGCTGTCAGGCGTGCTCAGCAGCTTTAATTTATGTGTGCGCTATGGGAATTCGAGCCAACACTATATGCCGGCCTGAATTCGCTCACCCCAATATTATTATTTGTACGCACAAAATATATTCACTGGCCGCACGCTCCTTTGCCGCGCAGTTTAGCCGATTGGTCTAAAGCTGAAGCGATGCCTGTTGTTTTGCAAGGAAAAAGCATGTATTCTGTGCAGCTGAATTTCGACGCACGAACATTTAGCGATGTGCTTACGAAGGACATAATTTGTGCGAACGCACAACATCAATGCATGGAGGTTTAGGGCAAATTGTTTCATCGAACAACGCTAGCTTTGTTTGGGTTATTCACTGCTATTGCGTTAGTTGCGTGCGGTGGCGATTCGAAGGACGACACACTCACAGTCTATTCTGGTAGGAGTGAAACTCTCGTTGGACCGATCATCGATCAATTTATCAAGGAAACGGGGGTAGACGTCAGGGTAAAGTACGGTAAAACGTCCGAATTGGTAGCAACCCTTCTTGAGGAAGGAGACAAAACGCCAGCAGATATTTTCTTCGCCCAGGATCCGGCGGGATTGGGAGCTGTGGAGTCCAAGTTTACGGTCTTGGCTAATGACATACCGTCTAGCGTACCTGGTTGGGCCCGCCCCCCGAGTGGAAAGTGGGTCGGTATATCCGGACGTGCCAGGGTCGTGGTTTATAACACCGACGCTGTGGACGAAGACGATCTCCCTGACGGACTCGAGGGTTTCCTGGATCCGGAATGGAGCGGTCGTATAGGCTGGGCGCCAACGAACGGTTCGTTTCAGGCCATGGTCACCGCTATGCGCCACGTATGGGGTGAAGAACGTACCCGCTCTTGGCTCGAAGGCATCCAAGCCAACAACCCTAAGGTATATCCTAAAAACACTCCTACAGTCGCAGCCGCAGGAAGTGGAGAAATACACGTCGGATTCGTGAATCATTATTATTTACATCGATTCTTAGCGGAAGAGGGAGACTCTTTCAAGGCGCGCAACTATTATCCGAGAGGTGGTGGGCCAGGCGGGACAATGCTGGTAGCAGGGGTCGGAATATTGGACGCCTCTAATAACAAAGGCTTGGCGACCCAGTTCGTTAGATATTTGTTGTCGGCAAAGGCACAACAGTATTTTTCACGAGAGACATTCGAGCATCCATTGGTGGAAGGCATTGTGCCAGTACGTGGTTTACTCTCTGTGGAGGATATTTCTGCGCCCAGGATTGATCTGTCCGATCTTGATGATTTAGTAGAGACCCAGAACATGCTCCGTGCCGTTGGTGTGATTCCATAGTAGCGGTGCTGCGCCGTCGTTCTACCATCAATTGACTATGATCATTGACGATTATGCTGCTGACGGAGTTCGGGCATGACAACGCGAGCGGAATGGTTGGTCCGATTAGCAGCCATAGCTGTTATTACAGTTACTCTGTTGCCGCTCGGTTACCTTGTTATTCGGGTTTTCACCGGGGATTCAGACCCGATTGAACTAATTTTTCGTGCCCGGACTGCAGCTATTTTGATGCGGACTATTGTGTTGGTCGTATTGGTAACAGGTATTGCCACAACACTAGCCGTTCCTCTGGCCTGGCTGACGACGCGAACTGACTTACCCTTGCGCAGGCTACTTTCTGTTGCAACTGTGTTACCACTGGTAGTCCCAAGCTACGTGGCTGGCATGGTTGCCATAGTCGCTCTTGGCCCGAAAGGGATGCTTCAGTCAGCATTAGCGCCACTTGGTGTTGAACGCCTGCCAGAAATTTATGGTTTGCCCGGCTCTACGTTGGTGTTAGTGCTCTTGACCTACCCGTATGTGCTTTTGACCGTCAGAGCCGCTTTGATACGCTTAGATCCCAGCCTCGAGGAAGCATCGAGGAGCCTTGGATTCGGTGCAATACGAAGCTTCAAATCAATTGTACTGCCACTACTAAGGCCTGCTGTCGGCGCGGGAGCTCTACTGGCAGGCCTGTATACGCTGAGTGATTTCGGAGCTGTGTCGCTGTTGCGATATGAATCATTCACGTGGGCGATTTTTGTACAATACGAGTCGGCTTTCGATCGCTCATTAGCAGCTTCTCTCTCCTTGATGCTGGCAGTGGTAGCTGGGTTGATACTGATGGTGGAGATTAGAACTAGACCGTCTATTGGTGTTTATCACAGTGGCGCTATCTCGCAGCGTCAACCCGTCACTGTCAGGTTGGGTGGTTGGAAATGGCCTGCGTTCGCTCTAGCATCGGTCCCTGCCTTGTTGGGAGTGGTCGCCCCTGCAGGTATTCTCATGTATTGGTTGGTAAGAGGGTTGTTGGCAGGAGAGCGATTGGACTTCATATGGGTGGCAACGTTAAATTCACTATCGGTGTCTGGGCTTGCTGCTTTTGCTACGGTATTTGCTGCTCTTCCGGTCGCGATACTGGCAGTCCGATTCCGTAGCCGGTTTAGTGCGGTATTGGAACAGGCAACGTATTTTGGTTTCGCTTTGCCGGGTATCGTTGTCGCGCTGGCTCTTGTATTCGTTGGGGTCAACTTTGGAAGACCCTTTTACCAAACTACAGTATTGCTCGTATTGGCTTATGTGATCCTATTTTTGCCCGCCGCGTCGGGTGCGGTGCGTGCATCTCTGATTCAGGTGAGCCCTAGGCTCGAAGAGGCCGCTCAAATACTTGGACGAACTCGTTTACAGACACTAGTCAGCGTGACTCTGCCGCTAGTTTTGCCCGGTGTTATGTCCGGGGCCGTTATGGTGTTTCTGCTAACCATGAAAGAGCTTCCAGCAACGTTAATACTGGGTCCCATTGGTTTCCAGAGCCTGGCGACATCTATCTGGTCGGCTACATCAGAGGCGTTTTTTGCCAGAGCCGCGGCGCCGGCGCTGATTCTGATTCTGGTAGCGGGATTCCCAACCGCATGGTTGGTCCTTCGTCAGAGAACTGAGTCCTCTCAGCCAAAGAGACACCTTGATACGTTACGCATGTCGGAACGACACAGACTGATAGGAAGCGGTTCTTCATGATGCCCCCCCCCGACCAGCGGGG
Organism: uncultured Dehalococcoidales bacterium; assembly: GCA_964644645.1. Lineage (GTDB taxonomy): Bacteria > Chloroflexota > Dehalococcoidia > Lucifugimonadales > Lucifugimonadaceae > CAZXXH01. The sequence continues at coordinate 7,289 of CAZXXH010000028.1, read as the reverse complement.
TTTGGATGCTTCTCAAAGTAACCCTGAGAGTGGCGACATTCAATTGGATCATGTCACGTTCCGGTATGGAGGGGGATTAAATCCCGTTCTTGATCGCATCGATCTGCAAGTGGATTCCGGAGAGTTTGTGAGTATCCTCGGACGAAGTGGATCCGGGAAGACCACCGTATTGCGCGTACTGGCTGGATTCGAGCGCGTCGAGGCAGGATACGTGAGGATCGGTGGGCGCCTGGTTGGATCATACTGGGTGCATCACCCGCCGGATCGGCGAAGAGTGGGATTAGTGTTTCAAGACTATGCTCTTTTCCCGCACCTGACAGTCGCTGGCAACGTCGGATTTGGGATACCCAGTGGGCGTGCAGATGAAAGACGCGACAGAGTGGGCCGGGTGCTAGAAATGGCCGGTCTTGGAGGTCTTTCGCAGCGCTATCCCCATGAACTCTCTGGCGGTCAACAACAACGTGTCGCTGTGGCGAGAGCACTGGCTCCTGAGCCTCTTGTGATTCTTATGGATGAACCTTTTAGTAATCTAGATCGTGATCTTCGTGATGGATTACGCCGCGATGTAAAAGCACTCATTTCGGAATCCGGCACAACCACTGTTCTGGTGACACATGACCGGGAAGAAGCCCTGGCCGTCTCAGATCGTGTGGCTGTGATGGGAAATGGTCGCATAGATCAGATCGGATCACCTGAAGACGTATATATGAACCCGGTTTCCACTCTTGTCGCAGCTATGGTTGGTCAAGGCGAATTGCTGAAGGGCAACGTGGTCAATGGGCGGGTGGCGACGGAAGCAGGACTTCTCCAATGCTTGGCTCCTAAAATCAATAATGGAAAATCCCGTATTCCTTTAACCGATGGTCAGCAGGTTCAAGTTTTGATCAGGTCCGATGATTTGGAGATCTCTAACCAGCCGACGGATGGCACGGCAGATCATTTAGAGGCTCATGTGAAGTACGTCGAGTTTCAGGGAGAAAGAACAATTTGCGGGGCACAACTGGGATCTGGTACCGTCGTGCATGTTAGTTTACCTTACGGATAATCGATTATTCGGTCATCTACGGTGAGCCTACGGGTCAAGTCTGGTCGAGTGCTTACAGCATTTCCGGTCAACGACAGTTAGGCGAGCATTGTATTTAGGCGACTCAATTTCCTGAAGAGATGGTCCTCGTCTGGACCGTACACTGTTTCAGCCTGGCAGGGTCCGGCTCCGGCAGTTTATCTGTGAATGGCTCAAACGTGAGTCGGTTTGTTAAAGCTAACGGCGGGTCTGACAAATCGATCTCGTAAAAGCGGTCAGATGGGAAGAGATCGCCTGGATACCTAAAATTTTCGAGAGTGGCCAACTCTACACATACCGCAGCGCCGACAGCACTCTCCAGCATGCCGCCCACCCACACAGGCACGCCATTGTCCTTGCAGAGATCGTGTATCGCTACAGAGTTTGCAAGGCCTCCGACTCGGGCAGGCTTGATGTTTACTATCGTGCACGCGCCTACTTCGAGGGCCTGCCTTGCTGACCTCACGCTGGTAATTGACTCATCTAGACATACGGGCGTCTTGATACGTTTCGCTAGTTCTGCGTGGTCCAAAAGGTCTGCGTAGTGGAGAGGCTGCTCAATAAACGCGAGATCAAGCCGGTCAATCGCCTCAAAAAGTTGTATGTCATCAAGCGAGTATCCACCATTGCAGTCGATATGAAACGTGGTGTTTGGGAATGCGCTTCTAACAACCCTCAACATGTCGAGATCCCAGCCGCGTGCCACCTTGAGCTTAATGCGTGGGAAGCCAGCTTCAACAGCGCTGTTAATATTTCCTATGAGCATGTCAAACGAGTCCTGGATACCGAAGTCAGCGCCCGCTTGGACCTCCCTAGAGTGACCTCCTAAGAGTTTGTGGAGTGGGGCTGAGGTTAGTTTGGTCTGTAGGGTCCACCAAGCAATCTCTATCGCTGCTTTGGCGAACGAATTGCCCTTAAAAACATCCATGCGCCTGTTTAGCTCATCAGCCGTTTCGTATTCGTGCCCGACGATGTATGGGGCCATGATTTCACTGATATTGTAAAACGCCCCACCTGCACTTTCGGTCAGATAGGTTGGAGCAAAAAGTGTTGCGGATTCCGACCATGCGCTGACATCCTCGGATGTCAAACGGACCAGCATGGAGTGGATATTTTTGTCCTCACCGTATGACGTCCGCCACGGGTACTTCAGTGGCATAGAAACATGGTGGACTTCGAGGCTGTCTATACGCACGTTTATCACTCCCTAATCTGGCATGAACACTACGCTAATTCTGGACACATGAGTCAGTATAAAATGCGTCTTCAATCGGCTTGAGACACGTTTGCGATAGTTGGAGTATCCAGCCTCTGGATCTCTGCTAGTTCTTCTTTGGTCAGCGGCGTGAACTGGTAGGTCAACTTTTCTCCATTAGGCCGAACTCTGGGATTAATGCAGGTGGTCGGCTTGGTTTATGTGGCGAGTTTCAAGCTATATACCCATGATGTTGTACCCCGCGTCGACAGGGACGGTTGCTCCTGTGATACCAGTTGCTAGATCGCTCAGCAGGAAAAGAGCGGTATCTGCAACCTCTTTATGACTGACGTTGCGTCCAAGCGGAGAACGTTCTGAGTAGGCTCGCCGCATCTCGTTGAAACCGGGGATACTACGAGCCGCCAGCGTGGCAAGCGGGCCTGCTGACACAGCGTTGATACGTATGTTTTGCGACCCAAACTCTTTAGCTAACTGGCGGACCTCATTTTCCAGAGCAGCCTTGGCGGTACCCATTATGTTGTAACCCGGATAGACACGACCGGCTGCGTCGAAAGTCATTGTTACTATCGCTCCACCTTGGTCTCCCATATGTGCAGCAGCGTATTTCACGATTGGAATCAGCGAGTACGCACTCGTCTCTAGTGCGGTACGGAAGCCAGCCCTATCGGTGTCGGAAAAGGAGCCGCCGAGATCCTCTCGATCTGCAAACGCTATGCTATGTACGACCAGGTCAATTCCACCAAGTTTTTCAGCCGCCTCCTCGTAAACTGCTCGAACCTGATTGTCTTCTGTAGCATCACACTCCAAGATCGGTGGATCTCCAAGTGAGGCAACGGTTTTTTGGACGGCCCCCCGTAGCCGATCGTTCTGATAGGTAAAGGCTAACTTGGCGCCAGCGTCAGCTAGAGCAGTAGCTATAGCCCACGCGATACTTCTAGGATTTGCTACCCCAAAGATCAAGCCCTTTTTGGACGATAAATCAATATTACGCATGTTCCACCTGAGATCCCGCAGTGAAAAAATCTGACAGACAAGAAGAACTCAAAATAACACCTGTACACGTCGCCATACAAATGGAGCCCATTTGGTTACCGGCGACAAGTTTTGGTGCACATCTAGTGCCGTTCCTAAAATTCTTATAGGAATCGGCCAAGCTTGGATTCTAGACCAAAATCCATAATCAGGCCGGTTATCTGTTTCCAGGTAGCATCTTCAACCTCTACTCCGGAGGCGAGTCGTTCATGCCGAGATATTGCCTCCTTCTCGCCCGGATATAGGATTTCTTGAGCTCCTTCCATAAGAGGAGTGGCTTTAGTTAATCGGACAAGCCCATCGACGTCCGAAGTCAGCTTGTCCAGAGGAGCGAGGCTGGCGACATCGACAACGATGATTGTCGATCCACTCGTATACCAACCATCAGCGGGGGAAGGTTTGCCGAATTCGCCCAGAATTCCGCCAAGCGTGGCAGCCATCATCGCCAGAGCGTAGCCCTTGTGACCGCCGTGAATTCCTCCAATTGGTAGAACCGCCCCACCTTCATAAAAGTCGTTGGGATCCCGGCTCGGAGAACCATCAGAGTCCAGCACCCAGTCTTCTGGCAGCTTTTGCCCCCGGGCCCGGTAAACTCTGAGCTTGCCTTCTGCCCCTATCGTAGTAGCGAAGTCCAGCAGTATCGGGCTTTCAGGCTTATACGGAAAGGACATGGTGATCGGATTGGAACTGAGGCGAGCCTCTTTGCCACCGAATGGCGCCATCACAAAGCCCCCTTCTCCTAGAATACCGGTCAACATAATAGCGGCCATTCCCTCCTTTGCGGCCATCTCTGTATAACTCCCGACACGACCTATGTG
>CAZXXH010000028.1:2759-3150 GCA_964644645.1 uncultured Dehalococcoidales bacterium | reverse complement strand
ATTCCCGAATTCTTTGCCTTATCGATCGCAACTCGAGCACTGTAACCGGCCACGACCTGGCCGAAAGTATGGTGCCCATCAACGCGGGCTGTTGTGGGGGTGTCAGCGACGATCTCGGGTTCGCCATTCGGATCAATCCAACCCTTACGAGCATTCTCCACGTACTGTGGAATTCGGATTATGCCGTGCGAGTCGTGACCGGTCAGATTGGCGTCAGCTAAATGGCTGGCCACTATTGAGGCATGTCCATCGGGCGCTCCCAATGCGCTGATCACCTCATAGCCGACATGGTAAAGGTCGTCGCGCGTTAAACGCGGCATGTGTTCCTCCCGTACTACTCGGTTAACTTTGACAAAACACTGATCATCTTGGGTGAAAAAGTTAATGCTTA
>CAZXXH010000028.1:0-2749 GCA_964644645.1 uncultured Dehalococcoidales bacterium | reverse complement strand
AATTCGGATAATGTAGATTGCGATTTCATTGGCCACGGTTACCAGTTCGTGTAGGACCCATCGCTGCGCTTAAGATGAGGGGGCTCCCAGAATTCGAAGTCTTGTCTGCCTGCTAGATCTTCATTTACTTCGACTCCTAGACCAGGGCCTTGGGGGACTGGGTACCGAGCCCCTTTTAGGGTTACCTGAACAGGGAACATGTCGACGCTATCAAATCCGGACTGCCCTGTCGGGGTAGAGGTTGCTTCCAGCCAGCTGAAGTTTGTGACAGATGCGGCGAGATGTACGGTCGCAGCCGTGGCAACAGGCCCGAGCGGGTTGTGTGGCATCAGGTCAATGTAGTGCGCTTCACACCACCCGGCGACTTTCATTGCCTCGGTGAAACCTCCTACGTTACAGATGTCCAGACGGGCATAATTCGTAATACCCTTCTCGACATACGGCAGGAACTGCCACTTACTTGCGAATTCTTCGCCGATGGCAAAGGGGATATCAGTCATCGATCTAAGAGCAACATAGGCATCTGGAGATTCATCTCGAATCGGGTCCTCTAGGAAGTCGAGAGCGTGTGGTGGCATCATATGGCAAAAGGAAGCTGCTTCTGCGACGCTAAGGCGGTGGTGGTAGTCCACTCCGATTACAGGCTGATTGCCCAGTGCTTCCCGCGCCGCTATCAGCCACTCTGATGTCAGGGCGATTGACTCACGGGGTTCGTAACTACTGTCGTCCGGGTTCGTCGCGCCGGCTGTGCTCAACCTGAAACAATTCCATCCTTCCCGAACAAGCAATTTTGCCTGCTCTATCATCTTGGGGCCTGGCTCAGCCGAGGTTGTGGCGAATGCAGGAACATAGTCGCGCTGCTTACCGCCTAGAAGCTGATAAACAGGTACGTTCAGCGCCTTGCCAGCAATGTCGTGCAGAGCTATGTCTATCGCCGAAATGGCAGCCACGAATACCCTGCCGCCTTCGAAGTATTGGCTGCGGTACATTTCCTGCCACAGAGCACCGCGCTGCATAGGATCTCGTCCAATCATCCACTCCCGCCAATGTTCAATTGCACCCACCACGGCCAGTTCTCTCCCTGATAATCCGGACTCTCCCCAGCCGTAAATCCCCTCGTCTGTTTCTACCTTTACTAGGAGCTGGTTACGTGGTCCCACCCGTACGGGATAAGGCCTGACAGCTGTGATTTTCATGTGATACTCCTGTGAAGCTGGAATTGGCTGGTTTGGTCATGTGTCCTACAAGCCGAATGAGCACGGATTCCCCTAGAATAAGGACGATCGACGCAACAAAAACTAGTTATCTCAAATAATTTCAATGACGACTCCGCGTACTGATCAATCTAACCAGGTGCTCAATGAAATTCTGCCGCCCCACGCAGTCATTTTGTATAACGATGAAGTACATAGCATGGATTTTGTGATCAATGCGATTTTGAAGAGTGTTCCAGAAGTTAATGTCGAGATGGCCTCTATGATAATGCTGGAAGCGCACAATACAGGTCGTGCGGTCGTGGTCGTTTGCCCGCTAGAAACAGCCGAGTTTTACAGGGATAGGTTGGCCACGTTCGGTCTAGGTGTGTCGATAGAGAAAGCCTGAGACAAATCAGGGGACTACCTACCTCTCATAACCGGCGTATAGTTTGCTTTTGGTCAGATCAACCACCTCGTACGGTAGACCACTGTTGCGGCCTGATTGCTCACCATCTGGAGTGACTATCAGGGTGCCTCCGGTTCCTACCGCTTGCCCGTTCTTCATGATCATTTGACCGCGCACCAGGCTCATGGTGGCGATGCCGCGATCGGGATCTATTAGGGTTACATCAGCGTCTGCACCCGATGAAAAATGACCCTTTTGCAATAGGCCTACCATCTTGGCAGGATTCCAGGAAAGCTTAGTCGCCGCTTCAAGTGGGGAGAGAGCTCCAAGTTTCACAAGGGCCATGGTGGTCTGGATCGCGACATTTCGCGGATGTGAGCCTCCATCGGTCGCTATTGCGTCCACAATGAACCTGTTATCTCTACCCTTCGCTGTGGTGAGTCGAAATGCCGTGGATGGCAGATTGACCGGGAAGCTGAGCGGGCAATCGGTCTTCAATCTATCGAAGAGACCAAGTGCTTCTTCTCCGCGGATATATTTAACCTCGTCATTGCCTTCTACGATCGCTGACGCGTAGCCTTCCCGAATTGCTTCTCTTATACCGTCCGCCGACGGCATGTATCCTCGTAGACGCAAACAGTTGCGCGCTACGTCCGCCATGACTCGGCCTTCCTTGTCACACTGCCCGCTAGTACTATTTGGCACAGCCTGGTGCACCTCGGAGACGTATTGACCTTGGTGAGCCTCCAGGATATCGAGCGCTTCGTCACATTCTTCAGATGGATCTAGGATCGATCCCCGACAATATGCATTTATGTGTGCCACATGTAGACGCCCACTTCCGACAAGTTCAGGTACCTCGCGCAGTCCATCCAGACGACTTCCTGTTTCCTTCGTTCCTACGTGGAAGCCTACGTAAGCTCTGCGGTTATTACATTCTTCAATTACGCTTGCCGTAACTTCAGGCGTGAATGGGTGGTAGCCGCCAGTCATCTTGATGCCGAGTGCCCCGGTTATCAGAGCTTTGTCAACGATCTCTCTCACCCGGTCCCTGGGTGGGTCGTCGGCAGGGATGGTGGTCCCTGGAATCATGATTAATAAGCCACCAACGTTTAGACCAGCACCCAGCCTATGCATCCCATCAATC
>CAZXXH010000027.1:5309-18321 GCA_964644645.1 uncultured Dehalococcoidales bacterium | reverse complement strand
ACCCGCATGCGAGAGATTGGTGAAGCAATCGCCGGATACGATATACAAGATATTGTTGGTGCCACCGCGGTTGCCGCCTACTCGTATATGGCTTTGGTACCCATTATCCAACCCCCGATAATTCGATTGCTAACGACTGATAGAGAGCGACATATCAAAATGCCATACGCATTCAGATCAGTTTCTCGTCGTACTAAGATTCTGTTTCCGATTGCGGCAACCATAGTTATAAGCGTGCTTGTTCCTAAGGCGTCACCTCTAATTGGGATAATGATGTTTGGTAATCTGCTTAAAGAATCAGGCGTAGTCCCTCGTCTGTCGAATACCGCTCAGAATGAGCTTATGAATGTGGTAATCATACTGCTAGGTCTTGCTGTGGGTGCGACTATGCCAGGCAGTGTTTTCTTGCAGCCAGAGACGATCGCTATATTTCTACTGGGCCTCACTGCGTTCATCACTGCCACGGCTTCAGGAGTGATACTCGCGAAGGTAATGAACATATTTTCTAAGAGCGAGATAAATCCTATGATTGGTGCCGCTGGAGTGTCTGCAGTACCGATGGCTGCCAGAGTGGTTCAGGAGATGGCGCAGCGAGAAGATCCGGAGAATTTTCTGCTTATGCATGCAATGGGACCGAATGTAGCTGGGGGTATTGGTACTGCAACGGTTGCCGGAGTGTTGCTAGCTATCGTTCCGAAACTGGCTGCAAACTAGAGTTGATGGAAATGGGATAGAACACATTAGTAGTTTGGCCTGTTGTTAAAGTGGCGGAATCAGGCGTATAAGCTCTTGTTGAATCGTTCGACCGATTCTGAAATCTTGACATAAAGAGCCCGCGCTCGATAACAAAATACATCTCAGGAGTAGCAAATGGTTGATCGCAGTATGTCCGGTGTATACCCCATCCTTTCAATGCCCTTTGACAAGGATGGTCGTGTAGATGAGGAGGAGTTGAGGCACGAGGTTGAATGGGCCATTGGTTTCGGAGTCCAAGGCCTTGGCATAGCGATGGCTAGTGAGATCTACAAGTTGACAGAGAAAGAGAGAGATATGGTCCTCAACGTAGTTGTGGATCAGGCGGCTGGACGGGCTAAGATTGTAATGAACACTGGAGCTGAAGGCACCGATCTTTCGGTTATCTACAGTCGTCGTGCTGAAGAACTGGGAGCGGATGCTTTAATGATCAGGCCACCAACGTACATACCGTCCGGCACAGAAGAAGACCTGCTTTACTTTCGCACCATAGCCGAGTCAGTCTCAATACCAATTTTCTTGCAGGATCAATCTGAAGCGCCAGTGGCCCCTGCTACGGCAGTACGTTTGGCAAGGGACCACGAGAATCTCTGTTACATCAAAATAGAGACGCCGCCGACAGTCCCACGTGTAGCTGAGGCAGCGCTATTACGTGGTGACAGTGGTCTTATTTTATTCGGCGGCGCGGGTGGCAACTACGTATTCGAAGAAGTTCATCGTGGAACCGTAGGAACAATGCCTGGTTGCACAATGCCCGATGTGTTTATGAGGGTATGGAAGATGTGGCACGAGGGTGACCGGGACGCGGCACAGCGAGAAATACACAGGCACGCAGCTTTCATGAGAACTATAAATCAGGGGTTGGGTTTGTCACCGTGGATATACAAAGAAGTCTTGGTGCGTCGTGGTGTTTTCAAAGCTGCATATGCACGTAGACCGGCTAAGCCGCCAGATCAGATGCAATTGCTCGAGATAAACACTCTAATGGATGAGCTAAATCTGACAGGCAGTTAAGTACTCTTAGTTGCGTAGACACGGGGTTCCGCATTGTGTTTGCTCCCAATCTGCGCCGCCCAAATGCTGTCGCCCGTCGCCGTCACTGTAGTAAATAGGAGCCGAGGCAATTTCCGAAGTTTCTGTGATTGAACTGCTTTTGCTAGGAGCGGTTTCACTTGCCGTCGGAGTTCTATCCGGTATGGTGGGTATGGCACTGGGTGTTGTGCGCCTTCCAATAATGCTGATTGTAGGGATAGAACCACTCATCGCAGCCGGTACTAATCTAGCTGTGAGCACAGCAGGCGGTGCGGCGGGAGCCTGGCCGCATCTACGTGCCGGCAGGGTGGTGAAACGGGTTGTTATCACTATGGGAGTGCCGGCTCTCGTAGGATCTTTTGTAGGCGGCAGATTCGCTCATGTTGTTCCGTCGTGGATACTGCTTGCACTGGTGGTTATATTCTTGTTGTGGTCTTCAATCGTCATGTTTACTCGTGTGATGAGTGACTCTACCAACGACCTTGACGACGACGACAAAGATAAGATGGATACTCTCGGCGCGTCTTATAAGCAATATAAGGTGTGGATGGAGAATATTTGGGGAGGTTTGATCATAGGTGTGGTGGGAGGGGCAGTAGGACTTGTTTTGGGAGTGGTGAGAATGCCAACTTTAATTACTGTTTTTAACATGGCTCCTACCCGCGCCATTGGGACTAACACGGTTATTGGACTTCTTGCAGGTCTTTTTGGATTTGCTGGCCATCTGTCCAATCATCACATTGATTGGCTACTTGTTGGAGTGATGGGCTGTACCGCGATGATCGGTAGTTTTTCCGGTGCCCGCATGATGGGACGGCTAGATCCCGGACGTCTGCTTCTCCTCATAGCTTTGGTAGTTTTGTTGATGGCACCATTAATGGCCTGGCGCGCGTACCTGTACATATAAGGATGATTAAGTGTCTAATCATTTGAATCACGAAGATCTGGTGAATAACGAACGGCGCTGTGTAGGTTTATGAGTGAATTAAGTCCAGGAGCCCGCTTCCGTTCGGCCATGTTGGCCGAACGGCCGCTCCAAGTTGCAGGAGTTATAAATGCCTATTCTGCCCTGTTGGCCGAACGTGCCGGGTTCCGATCTCTCTACATATCAGGAGCGGGCGTTGCAAACGCTTCTTATGGTCTTCCTGATCTCGCACTCACCACACTTACAGACGTTCTCGTAGACGTTAATAGGATCGCGTATGTGACCAGTTTGCCCCTCTTGGTTGACGTTGATACGGGTTGGGGCCCTGCACCTATGATAGCTAGGACAATCAAAGAAATTGAACGAGCTGGTGCGGCAGCTGTACAGATTGAAGATCAGGTCTCTGAAAAGCGCTGTGGGCATCGTCCAGGTAAAGCAATAGTATCTTCTGAAGAAATGGTGGATCGGATAACATCTGCCGTGGCTGCCCGCAACGATCCGCACTTCTGTATCGTGGCTCGGACAGATGCTCTGGCTATCGAAGGTATGGGAGAGACGCTTGACCGAGCCTGCAAATATGCTAGAGCGGGAGCAGATTTAATTTTTGTGGAGGCTTGTACGGAACTTGAACAGTATCGACGTTTCAAAAAAGTTGCGGCTGTTCCGATACTGGCAAATTTAACCGAATTTGGTAAAACGCCGTTATTCACACTGTCTGAGCTCGATGAAGTCGGTGTAGATGTGGCGCTATACCCATTATCAGCATTTCGGGCGATGAGTGATGCGGCAGAAAAGGTATATAGCACGATACGCGAAAAAGGCACCCAGAGTGGCCTTCTAAAGCGCATGCAATCTCGCGATGCATTATATGAGGTGTTGAATTATCATTCGTACGAACGTCAGATAGATGATTTACTCGATAAGTGATAGCGGGAAATTAGGATTACAGATACGGGTCCATGGCGAAACCTGAATTTGCATCTGGCTTAGCGGGAGTAGTGGCTGGTGTCACGGACGTTTCGACTGTGGGACAAGAGAATATAGGGCTCACCTACAGAGGTTACTCAATAACTGATCTTGCCGAGCAATCCACGTTTGAAGAGGTCGCTTATCTGTTGATTTATGGTCGGCTTCCGGACGCGCATGAACTCGCTGGATACCGAAAGCACCTAACTGAATTACAAGCGCTGCCAAGTGTGTTAACTGATACCCTTGAGCTCATCCCTGGCGATGCGCAACCTATGGATGTGTTACGGACCGGCTGTTCTTTGTTGGGAACTCTTGAGCCTGAGGGCACTGGAGGGCGTGGTGGAGCGGCGATTGCTGATCGTCTTATTGCAGCATGCCCGTCGATGCTGATCTACTGGCACCGCTTCCACACCCGAGGTGAACGTATTGTTACCCAGACCGGCAACAGCACAGGCGCGGGTCATTTCTTTGCGCTATAGAGCGATAAAAAACCAGCTCATCAGCACTTGCGCTGCTTGGACGTTTCGATGATTCTGTACGCAGAGCATGAGTTTAATGCCTCAACATTTGCTGCTCGTACAATCGCCAGCACGCTGTCGGATACTTACTCTGCAATCGTGGGTGGAATTGCCGCTCTAAAAGGCCCTCTTCACGGAGGAGCGAACGAGGCGGTTATGGAGTTGATATCCCGCTTCGAATCGCCAAAGGACGCCGAGGCGGGTGTGGTGCGTATGCTCAGAAATCGCCAGGTGATAATGGGGTTTGGGCATCGCGTGTACAAAAACGGAGATCCGAGGTCGACGATCATCAAGAAATGGGCTCGAGAATTGGGTCAGGTAGCTGAGGACGAAGCGTTATTCAAGATTTCAGAGAAGATAGAACAGGTCATGTTGCGAGAAAAGCGTATCATGCCGAATCTAGATTTTTATTCAGCGTCTGCTTACGCTTTATCTGGTGTGCCGCAGTCCATGTTTACGCCTCTTTTCGTGATAGCTCGTATCCCGGGATGGGTAGCCCACGTGATAGAACAGCGACAGGACAATCGTTTGATTCGGCCCATCGCTAGCTACACTGGTTCACCACCGCGTAAATACGTTCCGTTGGATCAGAGAGACCTAAAAGGGTAAGAGGTTGCTTGGACCCGATTGATCAGATAATCGCCGACATAGCCGTCTATGTTGCAGGCCCGACCGTAGAGAACACGGATGCTGTAACAACTGCCCGCATGTGTTTGATGGACTCATTAGGGTGTGCAGCAGCTGCCACACGTTTCCCTGCTTGCAAACGGCTGATGGGCCCAATTGTGAGCAATACCGAGGTAACAAACGGAGCTCGAGTTCCATTTACTCGTTTTGTGCTCGATCCGGTTAAAGCTGCATTTGATACTGGTATTGCTATTCGTTGGCTCGACTATAACGATACTTGGCTTGCAGCGGAATGGGGCCACCCATCTGACAACTTTGGCGCGATTCTAGCCACATCGGATCATCTGAGCAGGGTGCGAGTGGCGTCTGGTCTAGAACCAATCACCATGCGGAGAGTGCTCGATTTAGCGATCAAGGCTTACGAAGTCCAGGGTGTGTTGGCATTGGACAACGCTTTTAATCGAGTCGGAATTGACCATGTCCTACTAGTCAAGGTGGCTTCATCGGCGATTGCAACTGAGCTGTTGGGTGGGACCGAGCAGCAAATCGCATACTCTATATCACAAGCTTTTTTAGAGGCTACTTTACGGACCTACCGCCATGCACCGAATACGGGTTCCAGAAAGTCGTGGGCCGCCGGTGATGCGACTAGTCGCGGTGTGCGTCTTGCCTTGATGACGCTTGATGGTGAAAAGGGTTATCCAACGGCTTTGTCAGCGCCTGGTTGGGGGTTTCAGACAACATGGTTCGGTGGCCGGCCTGTTACCTTGAACCGTCAGTTGGGAGCCTACGTGATAGAAAACATTCTATTTAAGGTGGATTTTCCTGCCGAATTTCATGCCCAGACAGCGGTAGAGGCTGCCCTAATGTTGCACCCAGAAGCGCTCCGCCGTTTGAACGAAATCGAAAAAATTACCATAGGGACCACGAGCCCTGCGCGTAGGATCATTGATAAAACAGGTCCACTTATGAACCCTGCAGATCGAGACCATTGTATTCAATATGCGGTAGCGGCAGCTCTTATTTTCGGTGATTTGACGGCCGAAAGCTATGAGGACGTGTTTGCGGCTGATCCTCGGATAGATGCACTGCGTTCCCGTATGGTAGTGTCGGAAATCCCTGAGTACTCCCACGATTATTTGGACCCCGAAAAACGTTCGATTGCCAATGCTCTACAGCTCCATTTCAGGGACGGCACGTCTACAGATCGCATAGAAGTTATTTATCCGATCGGACATCGTAGACGTCGAGATGAGGCTCTCCCCAGGCTGCGGCAGAAGTTTATCGGTAATTTGGAAGGTGTATTGACTCGAGATCGTGTAGACGTTGTTATGGATCTATTTGATGATTGCTCAAAGCTCGATCGTATGCCAGTGAATGAATTCATTGACCTGCTCGTGGAGTCAGGTGATGACTGCTGACGTGTGAGTGTACTTGAGAGATCATGAATATCGAATTATTGTCCGCTCATGGAGCGGTGTCTGGTCTACCATGCCATTCTTACCGCCGCTCTGCTTTGACCACAGTAGTAAGCGTGGCCCAACCTAGTTACGTGTTACTGCGGATATGGAGATGTGTTTATGGCCACTATTACCGGCAGTGATCTTATAGCTCAGTCGCTTTTGGACGAAGGTGTTGATACCGTTTTTGGTATTGCTGGTGATCATATTCTCCATCTTCTGGACAAGTTAGTCGATGAGCCTTTTCGTATGATTGATGGTCGTCATGAGGCTGCGTCTGTCCATATGGCCAATGCCTATTCGCGTCTTTTGCGTCGCCCCGGCATAGTGTTATCTACGACCCCTGGTCATGCCATCGCCGTTTCTGGGCTTGCCAACGCTCTCCTCGCGGAGGCGCCTGTGATCTATATTGTAGGGTCCGCGAACTCCGGAAACTTAGGTCGGGGCGCGATGCAAGAATTTGATCAGGTAGGCTTGGCTAAGTCGGTGACGAAGGGAGCTTGGCACGTACCTTGTGCCGAGCGTATTCCTGAATATGTCGGGTTGGCAATCCGCGTGGCTATGGCTGGACGGCGAGGCCCGGTTCATCTCACCATACCAGAAGATGTGCAAATGGCTGAGGTGGACGAGGCTGTTACTGAACGATATAAACTCGCGGAGTACGGAACACCGCGATCGCAACTGGCCGATGTGGAACAGATTGAACACGCCATTGAGTTGCTTCATTCCGCTGAACGCCCTGTTATTCTGGCGGGAGCAGGAGCCGGTGCCACGGCCGATCCTCCTGAACTCCAACGTCTCATTGAAACGACACGCATTCCAGTGTTCACACAGGACCATGCTAGAGCATTGGTACCGGACGCTCACCCGTATTCAATGGGATTTGGCTATCTACCACTCAACGGAGCGGCACAGCGGCTCCGCGATGCGGATGTTGTGTTATTACTTGGGCAACGTCTTGATTACATGTTTGGCTACGGGGGTAGCCCCCCGTTCGCGTCCAATGTTCGTCACATAATGGTTGACCCATCTGCAGGAGAAATCGGTCGCGCTCGGTCCGTCGCTGTAGGAATACATGGTGACGTGGGACCCGTGATTTCCCAACTAGCCGATTGTGCGGCAGAGCGTAAATGGTTGGAACTTCCTTGGGTAAGACAGTTGACTGATGCCGGACTGGCCTACGAGAGGGAATTGGAGGGTCTTGGGGACGAGCGAGACCCGATCCACCCAATGTTTGCTAGCGCTCAGTTACGGAAATTGGTCGACGCCGATACTTGCATGGTATTTGACGGCGGTGATTACTGTCATTTTTTCCGTGCCTCATTTAAAGCAGAACGTCCTTCACGTTGGCTGTACGTTAGCAGCTTCGGGATGATTGGAATTGGTTTACCGTACGCTCTCGGCGCTAAGGTAGCGCTACCTGATAAACAAGTGGTGTTAGTTGTGGGTGATGGTTCTTTTGGTTTCCATGCTATGGAGTTAGATACTGCGGTACGACACAATCTTGATGTGACCGTTGTGGTTGGCAATAACAGTACGTGGGGTATAGATTGGCATATCCAGAAAGATCTGTATGGACGCCCTGTCTGGACTGACCTATTGCCAACCCGATACGATGCTGTAGCAACAGGGCTGGGAGCCTACGCTGAAAATGTAACCCGAGCGGCGGACCTTTCATCCGCGCTTAAACGAGCGTTATCAGCAGGAAAACCCTCAGTGGTGAATGTATCAATCGATCCAGTTAAGAGTCCTGTTGCTGAAGCAGCCGTTAACAGGAAACTGGGATCACACGGTTAAGTATTTGTAACCTTGTTCGTCCTTGTGACGGGACAGGCAACAGTCTCTATATGAGATTTAATGTGTGTTCAGTCCGGTAGTTGCCTCACACGAGACAGTCAGAGTCGCAGTAAGGAGGATATACATGACGGGCAAGCGGTTACTCACCAGCGTAGTAGGAAGCTACCCACAGCCGGACTGGCTGATTGACCGTGAGGCCTTGCGGCGCCGGCTGCCCCCACGTGTTCGTGCATTGGAGCTATGGCGCGTCCCGGAGGATTTGCTACAAGCGGCCCAGGACGATGCCACAGAGTTGGCCATCCGCGATATGGAGCGGGCAGGAGTGGACATCATCAGTGATGGCGAGGTCCGCCGCGAGAGCTATTCCAACCGGTTCGCCACAGCCCTAGATGGAGTGGACTTTGATAACCCTGGTGTTGCTGTGGACCGGACGGGCCGGGAGAATCCCGTACCCCGAGTGACCGGTCCGATCCGCCGCTTGCGCTCCATCCAGGTCCGAGATGTTGAGTTCTTGCGTCGTAATAGCAAACAACGTATCAAGGTAACGATTCCTGGCCCCTTCACGGCGACCCAGCAGGCCCAGAACGACTACTACCCGGACGGAGAAAGTCTTGCCATAGCCTACGCGGAGGCTATTAACGAGGAGATTCATGATCTGTTTGTGGCCGGTGCGGACATTGTGCAGTTGGATGAGCCTTATGTACAAGCTCGGTCGGAAATAGCTCGAGAGTATGCTATTAAATCGATCAATCGTGCGCTTGAGGGCATTGAGGGAATCACGGCTTTACATTTGTGCTTTGGATACGCCTACGCGGTTGAGGATAAGCCTAGTGGTTACTCTTTCCTGCCGGAGCTTGAAAACTCTATGGCTCAGCAGATCTCTATCGAGGCAGCCCAGCCGAATTTGGACCTTTCCGTATTAAAGCAGCTTTCATCCAAGACCATTATCTTGGGCGTCCTTGACCTTAGGGACAGAAATGTTGAGTCACCTGACATTGTGGCCGGACGTATACGTAACGCTCTCAACTACGTCTCGCCGGAGCGTTTGGTGCTGGCACCTGACTGTGGAATGAAGTACCTGCCACGGGACGTCGCCTTCGGCAAACTAGTGAGTATGGTAAAGGGTGCCGAGTTAGTTCGTAGCGAACTAGAGTGAGGGATTTACCTAGGCTGCCGGAGACACTGGGCGTCTCATCATCCTATCAACTAGGCAACCATACCGCTTGGCAATGTTCTTACCCGCTAATCTGTGATGACATACTGTAAAAACAACGGAGGCTTGGCTTTGCCATTTATTCAGCAAGATCGCGTGAAATGCAGGGAACTGGTGGCTGGAGTACACATCAGTTCGATGTGGGGGGAAAAGGTGATGATGGTGCTTATTGACATTCAGGCCGGTGCCGAAGTGCCACTCCATTCTCACCCACATGAGCAAGCAGGCCGTGTGCTGTCAGGAGCCTTTTATCTTTCAATTGGCGGCGAGACCAAGCTATTACAGGAAGGGGACCACTACGTTATTCCAGGTGGGGTGGAGCATAGCGCTCGAGGTACTGAAAGTCCCTCATTGGCTCTCGACATATTCTCCCCTCCAAGAGAGGAATACAAGTTTTGACTATCTTCCCTGACAGCTAATAGCGTGGCCCTGGCACTCTGGGCACTGATGTTGAATTTACGATCATCATTTCGATGATGCATCCACTGGTTCACTTTGGAACGAGTTAACGGAGAAGGCTTTAGGTAGGATGCTATTTCTTCGTGTCCCAGAAAATGTCACCCACTCTCTGGATAGCTGCCTTAAATTTTACAGCAGCGTCCATGTCAACATTTTGCTTTGCCTGCGAGCCCAGCTTACATGCCTGCCAAACTAAATTATGGAGATCAGGATATTTTTCCAAATGTTCAGGCTTGAAGTAGTCTGTCCATATTATTAGAAGGTCGTCCTTTGCCTTTTTACCATGTTCTTCCTTGACTGATGTGTATCGTGACACTTTATGCTGTGTTTCGGTATCGGATTTTCCTGATGCATCGACTTCCTGAATTAGTTCGGTCATTCTGATAACGGTTTGAGCTGCTTGCAGCGCGTCTTGCGGATCATAGATGCCGCACGGGATGTCGCAGTGGGCGTGAGCAAAGCCCACCGGCATGAATCGATCGATTAGTCGAAGCGCTTTGTGGAGCAACAGCATATTCTTCTCCCTGACGTGGTGACCGTGTCTAAAAGACCGCGGTATACGTGTTGTGTTACGTGTAAGTCTAGCTAAATCTACCAGAGATGGCGTGTTAAACAAGTCCACAGGCTCATGATTAGTTGCATATTGAATCACGGATTAGATCTTTTGACTTCGCAACTCGTCAAAGTTCGCGATCAGAGTATGTTGCCTACCATTACTTCGGGATCTTGGGTTCGTGTTAGTCGCCGATCTTATTGGGGTAATTCACCGGCAAGGTTCGATATCGTCAGGTTTTTTGACCCGACGAGCCCTAATCTATGGGCTGTCAAGCGCATTGTGGGGTTGCCTGGTGAGTCGGTCAGTCTGGGCAGCGATGGGCTGAAGGTTAATGGGCGGGTTGTAGAAGAACCATATATACAGATAGTTCTAACTCAAGAAAGAGGTCCGATAGGGGAATGGTGGACAGGGGAACACGAATACTTGCTTCTAGGTGACAACAGGGCTGTATCAAAAGATAGTCGACATTTCGGTCCTGTACACCGTAGTGCTATCACCGGAAAAGTCGCCACCTAATTTACCCCTCTTGCAACCACCGGGATGCCTCAATAGCGTGATAGGTAATAATCACATCTGCTCCTGCTCTCTTGATGCCAGTTAACATTTCTAGCGTCGCAAGTTTGCCGTCTATCAAACCACGTTCAGTAGCTGCTTTGACCATCCCATATTCTCCACTGACGTTGTAAGCAGCGATGGGAGTGTCGAATCTAGATCGTGCGGCTGCTATCACATCAAGGTAAGCAAGAGCAGGCTTGATCATAACCAGATCAGCACCCTCTTGAATGTCTGCGGTTATCTCAGTTAACGCCTCGCGGCCGTTTCTAGGGCTCATCTGGTAGTTTTGCCTGTCACCGAATGCTGGCGTCGAATCTGCAGCGATTCTGAATGGTCCGTAAAACGCCGAGGCGTATTTAGCTGAATAAGCCATGATCGCTGTGGTATTGAAACCCGCATCATCCAGCGCCCCCCTTATCGCTTGTACTTGGCCGTCCATCATTGAGGATGGGGCCACCATGTCCGATCCAGCGAACGCGTGAGAGACTGCCGTTTTCGTCAGCAATTCGAGGGTTTGGTCGTTCTGCACTCGGCCGTCACCGGATATTACGCCGCAGTGGCCATGATCGGTGTATTCACAAAGGCACACGTCTGTCGTAACTGCCATCTCTGGGTGTGCGTTCTTAATCGATCTAATGGCTTGTTGTACTGCTTCGCCATTATTCCACGCTGAGCTGCCAGTCGCATCTTTGGAATCGGGTAATCCGAACAATAACACGGCACGTATTCCGTAGTCTGAAGCTTCCGACACTGCTTCAAGGACTGTATCTGGCGACCATTGATAACAATCTGGCATTGTTTCTATAGGCCGTCGTTGACCGACGCCATTAATTATGAACAGTGGGTAAATAAAATCATGCGATGAGAGTCGTACTTCAGACGTGAGGTCGCGTAGTGCATCTACGGTACGCAATCTACGCAGCCGTGCAAAGCTCATTCCATCCTTCTCTGAGTTCATGACCCATTCCCTGAAACGTGCTCTACGATTGCATTCACCAGGCCCTGAATTGTGTGCTCATTCGGGACTATGCTAACCCTCAGTCCCCGATTGCGAGCCTGAGCGGCCGTTATTGGACCGATGCATGCCACGAGAGTTCTGTTTATCAGCGTTACGTCCCCTTCGGTAAGCTCCAGCATACTGTCGACGCATGAGGCGCTTGTGAAGGTTGTGATGTCCACTCCGTACTCACCTGAAAATGCCTTCAGAATTTGCTTGGAAGCATCAATATTTGTTTCCGTACGGTACGCAACGAGGTCGTTAACAGTCGCTCCACGCTCCCTAAGGCTTGTGGCCAAAGTATCCCGCCCTATATCCGATCTGAACAGAAGAACTTTGAGACCGTCTACATTATCCTGGATCATGCGTTCAGCAACGGCTTCCGAAACGTATATTTCTGGCACAAGATCTGCTTTTATCCCGATATTCAGTAGAGCTTGCGCAGTAGTGGGGCCGATTGCCGCCACCTTTGTGCCATGGAAAATACGTCCATCTAGACCTAGCTCTTCTATACGGACCTTGAGCATAGATACACCGTTCACGCTAGAAAAGGTAACCCAGTCATACGTGCTTAAGTTTTTTATGGCTCGGTCTATGTCATCTGTTTGTTTTAGTGGGCTAACCTTGATAACTGGAGTTTCTATGGCTATGCCGCCATTTCCCTCTAGCAATCGGCTTAGCTGTGTTGCCTGATCCCGCATTCTGGTGACTAAAATACGTTTACCGAACAATGGACGTTTATCAAACCATCCGAGAATTCCATGTAGGCTGGCTACCTGTCCCACCACGAGTACTGCAGGTGGTCCGAGATTCTCTGATTTAGATAGTGCAGCAATGCTTTCTAGAGTTCCGGTCACCACTTTTTGACGGTTGGTTGTGCCCCACTGGATTACCGCCGCGTGTCTTTGGGCTTCAGCACCGTTCTCTATTAACTTAGATGTTATCGTCCCAAGTTCTTTCCACGTCATCACAAAAATTAGAGTATTACTAACGCGTGCGAGCGATCTCCAGTCAATTTTTGACTTGGATCTACTCGTAGCCTGACTGCCAGTGACCACAGTGAATGAGGCCGCCATCCCTCGATGTGTGATTGGTATACCGGCATATGCAGGAGCGGCAACTACGGAAGTGACTCCGGGTATAACTTCCCA
>CAZXXH010000027.1:0-5299 GCA_964644645.1 uncultured Dehalococcoidales bacterium | reverse complement strand
ATAGAGCCAGTGCTGCTTCTCCACCTCAGCCGAAGACGAATGGGTCGCCACCTTTTAGTCTACAGACGTATTTGCCTGATTGGGCTCGTTCCAGCATTAGTTCGTTGATCTTTTGCTGACTCATATTTTGTTTACCACGGGACTTACCTGCGTCGATCAATTCTGCACCGAATTTCGTTTCATCAAGTAGGCGTTGATCAATCAGGCGGTCGAATATCACGACGTCTGCGCGACGGAGTCGGTCAAGTCCTGCTACGGTTATAAGTCCGG
The DNA here is from genome assembly GCA_964644645.1 of uncultured Dehalococcoidales bacterium. Lineage (GTDB taxonomy): Bacteria > Chloroflexota > Dehalococcoidia > Lucifugimonadales > Lucifugimonadaceae > CAZXXH01. Next base: position 5,029 of record CAZXXH010000027.1, on the reverse strand, counting down.
GATCACCCGGACCAGCGCCAACTAGTGATACGAGACCACGTTTTCCCATAGCTAAATTTCAGATCCATTGTCGACCTACACCGTCAGGTCATGTGCTTATGTTGTTGCTAGGTGGCACCTCGACGACTGACATAAGTATTTCTTTGCCACCCTCGTCGGAAATCTGTTTCGCTAAAAAACGACCCGTATCGCTCGCTTCTTTTACGCTGCCAGTCGTCGTTCGTTTGACCGTATGGGTCCCGTCGGCGTTGGATACGAAGCCACGCAAAGTTAACCGTCCATTCTCTACATGACCGTGAGCGCCCAGTGGTATGTTACAGCCTCCACCCATCCATGCCAGAAACGCCCGTTCGGCGGTCACCGCCACACTTGTTTCATTGTGATTGATGGCTTGGGCCAGATTTATTGAGCGCGTTTCGCTGGAGAGGGCCTGTACTGCCAGTGCACCTTGGCCGACTGCTGGTACGAAGTGGCTTGGATCCAATATTTCAGATGCACGCGGTAGGCTCCCTAGGCGGACAAGACCAGCGGCAGCTAGTACTGTTCCGTCGTAGTCGACTCCTGCGTTGGCTTTTAAGATTCGTGTGTCTACATTGCCCCGCATTGGTTTTATATTGAGGTCAGATCGTTTCGATAAGATCTGGGCCTTCCTTCTTGGACTGCTTGTACCGATATTTGCTCCAGTGGGTAGTTCCATCATCGTGGCATTCCACCGATTGACGAGGGCGTCGCGCGCGTCTTCGCGCGGCGGGGTTGCTGCGATTATCATGTCGTCGTCAAGTTGTGACGGAAGATCCTTAAAACTGTGTATTGCTAGATCTATGTCTCCGTTGCGTAGCGCGGTTTCGAGTTGCTTTATGAACACTCCTACGCCTAGAGCTTGAACTGGAGAGACCTTGTCGCTGTCTCCGGCGGTTTTCACAACCACGGTTTCAAACGCAAACCCTGTATGCTCAGCCACTAGGCGGGCAATTACCTGCGAGGCTTGTATAAGTGCGAGACGACTACCGCGAGTCCCCACCCGAACGACGTTGGATGATGATGTAGTAACGATGTTTTTCATCAGGATTGCTCAAGTCTAGTCAGCGGCCTTCAGTTCGAGAGAGTGGGTGAGCTTGATTCTAGCGCCTTCCTCATCCCCTGACCTAAACATCTGGAGAAGATCATCTGTTATGCACTCTGCCCAGTGGTCTGGAGTCACAGGTAAATTTTTACTACGAATGTCCCGTCTAACTTTCGCCAACAGAGGACCTAGATCTGCCCAACGCATGCATATGCAGTAGCTTTCATCAGATATCCGCTCGCGGAGTCGCCTGGCTAAAGCGGGGCTGGTTCCTGCGGTAGATATCGCCGCTGTGACGTTGCCTCTTTGGACGATCGCTGGAGCGATGAAAGTACAAAGATGCGTTACATCCATGACGTTTAGGACAACGTTTCGAGCGCTGGCCTCGTCGCTAACGGCTTTGTTTACCGACGGATTACTGGTGTCTGCTACGATGACGAGCCATGCTTGTTTCAGATCTCCTGGGCGATATCCTCGTTTATGCCATGTGATCTGATTATCGTCCGCAAGTGCTTCCAAGCCACTGGTTATCTTACCTGCAGGGCTGAACACAGACACGTGACCGCCACATTCAAGCAGATATCGCACTTTGCGCTCGCCTTCATTATTGCCGCCGAATACTAGGCAGTGTCTATCTTGTACGTCTAAGAATACTGGGTAATAAGAGGGCAATAAAGAACTCCATGTCTCGCTGGAAATTACAATTGTATTGTTGAAGGGTCTTTAAGCCTTCGTTGGAGAAAGGTGCCAAGATAAGCGAACGCATTGAACCAATCTACTCGCTTGGTACATCCTGTGTTGGAGCGGAGAATCCGAGTTGCTTCACAACAGCGTCAGCAGCTCTATTGCCGCTTCGAATGGCAGATTCCATAGTCGATGGCCAATCCGTTTGCGTCCAGTCCCCGGCTAAGAAGAGGTTTGATACAGGTGTTTTCTGGTTGGGTCGGAACCGGGCTGCCCCAGGGCTGGATCGGAACGTAGCCGCTAGTTGTTTAACAATGACTACACGCCTAACTTTCGCATTTTCAGCGCGGTTGAAAAGTCTGGTCATCTCATTGACGAATATGGTGCTCAAGTCTTTCTTTGCTCGTGTATGCCACTCCCAAGCCCCACTTAGAGATATCACAATGTGATGATCTGGACTAGGTTTGTCATGCATTGCTGTTACGTTAAATACCCATTGGATAGGACTGTCCAAAACCGTAATGAAGTCTTGCTCAATCACCTGTCGGTCGTACCAAATATGGATGGCAACTATTGGAGCTACTTTGAGTTTGGGTATGTGGACGAATGGATCAGATTGGGCAAGTTCGTCAGGCAACACTGAACTAAGCTCTGTAAACGGTAAGGCGAGCACATAGGCATCGCCCGATACTAGATCGCCATTTGCAGTTCTCATACCTAACGTCCTAGCAGAGTCGCTTTCCAAGGCGACAATCTCTGTCTTGGTACGAATAGTTCCGCCATGACTTTCGATCCATCGATGTGCTGAATCCCCAGTTAGCTTCGTGAGACCTACCTTTCCGTATCCGATTGACGTGTCTGCCGGGTCGTTCATGAAGGCTGTTTGGAAAAACATGATGCCGGCATCGGCACTAACTTGCGATATATCATCGTTCAGGGCTGGGAGTACAATTAGGTTCCAAAACTTGTTAATGGTTTCATCGTTTTGCCATTGCCACTTTAGCCACTTATAGAAGCTCATGTTGTCTAGTGTGTTGTTCGAGGACTTGCGGTTAGTCATTCGAATCTTTAGCAATCCGTACGCGGCGCGTATTTTGTCAGCCCAACCCAAATGCCCATAGTTAAACAGTACCGGCATTATGCCTAGAGTCCCCGAAAATGGTGACGTACTTAACCGGGAAATCTTGTTGTGATGCAGTACGGGAACGTCTAATCCATTAGAAATGTGGATATCGTTAGATGCTCCTATGGTTTTCACAAAGTCGATGTATTCGTGACAGACGCCAAGGAACACATGTTGTCCGTTATCTATCTCCACATTGGTTGCATGGTCTATGAATGAAAATGCGCGGCCACCTAGGAAAGGTCTTTTTTCTATGACTATCGGATGTACGCCGAGCGAAGCAAGGCGAGTTGCAGTTGCTAAGCCTGCCAGTCCTCCGCCCGCGATTACTACCGACGGGGCCTTTTGAATCCGGTTCAAGAGAGGGCGGTAATCCGAGTACGTAACCATAGGTTTAACGCTAACGACACTTTTGCAAATTGACTTAGGCCGATGCGATTTGAGTAAACGTCGTACTCGGCGTGTTCAATGCGGTCCAAGATCCCAGAATAAACAGCTACCATAGTTTCCGGGCACGCGCGGAATTGTCGTTTCAAAAGCGGGAAAAGACGACGCCCATTATCGAAGTGCGATCGAGCTCTTGTGACTTGAAACGCCATTAGGGATTTAAAGCGTTCATCAATCACCTTTGATTGAAGATCGTTTTCAGAATAGTTAAACCGTCGTAGGTCTTCCATTGGCAAGTATATTCTGCGATTCTCGATATCTTCGCTAACATCGCGCAGGATATTCGTGATTTGCATTCCAATCCCTAGGTCCCGAACGAATTCCTCTGCCCGTGCATCGTCGTAACCACAAATTTCAATACAGATTAATCCTACCGCAGAGGCTACCCGTAAGCAGTACTCGCGTAAATCAGTAAAAGACGTGTAACGAACTTTAGTTAGGTCCATTTCGACGCCGTCAACGATGTCATGAAAATGGTGGCGTAGGATTCCGAATCGTGCAGCCGAGTCGTTGAGCGCTACCCAAATATCACCACTGGGATGGCCGTCGTATGTCGAGTCTATGCGTTCCCTTACTGAATTGAGCAGATCTGCTGGTTTTCGTCCATAATCCGGCTGATCGACGATGTCGTCACATAATCGACTGAAGGCATATATTGCGTAGATTGCTTGTCGCTCTGCGCGGGGAAGGGTGCGAATCGCGTAATAGAAGTTGGTGGAAGAATCCTTGGCGTTTGTTTGGCAATATTCATAAGCTGTCTTTATGGAGCGAGTGCCACGTCGAGGCGTCACCGGGATTGCGGTCTCGTGTTTCTGTGATCTAGCCATAATGTGTTTTGGTGTTCAATTGCCAAAATCCTTACGCATGGCACTGATACCTAGCCATGAGCGGATTGCCACGGACGCTAACAATTTTCCTTTGCCCCATTTTGATAGGGTGGGCCGACGGGCCAAGACGTCGTATCGTTGTCGCTCTATAGCGCGTAGTATGGACATGCCGCCGGCGGTAAACAAAGCGACATCTACGCGGGCGAATTTTGACAGATGGTTCACAAGAGGTAAGCCGCGCGTAAATAAAATTTGAGCGCGATCGACTTGGAAACGTATTAGATCGCGCAACTCTGGTGTAGCTTTAGATTTGCCAAGATCGAGCTCAGTCACACCAAAGCGCACCATTTCCTCTTCAGGAAGATACACGCGATTCATGGCAAAGTCACGACTGATATCCTGCCAAAAATTAGTTAACTGTAGAGCGGTAGATGTATTGTCAGACAGAGCTTGTAACTCTGGTCCTCGGTGCCCCAACACGTACAGTACAAGATGCCCAACTGGATTTGCTGAATGATCACAGTAGTCGAGCAACATGCGGTAATTCGGGTATCTTTTGATCGTTTGGTCACGCCGATTGGCTTCTATTAACTTCAGGAACGGTGTTTTAGGAATATCGAACCTGTGGATGGTTTGCTGTAACGCCACGAAATATGGGTTATGCGGAACCCCTATGTAACAGAGTGTAAGCTGATGTTCCCATTCATTGAGCAGCGAGAGTCGATTGCCGCTTGCCTGATCTCCCAGGTCGTCTACACCCCTGCAAAATGCATATATGGCGAATAGGTGTCTTTTTAATTGAGCAGGTAAAAACCATGTGCCCAAAGAGAAGTTTTCGTAGTGAGTTCTGGCCAGGCGCTCACATTTGAGATACGCATCTTCGAC
>CAZXXH010000026.1:16088-18621 GCA_964644645.1 uncultured Dehalococcoidales bacterium | reverse complement strand
GATTCTGGCAAGAGCCCCGTAGAGCAACAACCTTCGTGCACAATAGACACTACGCCTCTGGAGCCACCATCGCACGGAAAGCATTTCGGAAACAGTTGTCCACAGATGCGTGATCAATGTTCCGTTCAGTTAACCAGCCATATACTTTAGCTGTTTATGGGCCTCCATCACTAGTTCGTGCGTCTCGTCCCAACCAATACACGCATCGGTGATGCTGACCCCATATTGAAGCTTTGTCGAATCTTGTTGCAGCGACTGACTACCTTCAAATAAGTGGCTTTCCAATAACACCCCGACAATGTGGCTGTTACCGCCCAGCCTCTGCTCCACAACATTTCTGAAAACCAGCGGCAGAACCCGATAATCTTTATTACTATTACCGTGAGAGCAGTCGATCACCACGTACGGGTTTTCTCCTGCTTCCTGTAGCAATGCGACTGCATTTTCAACTGACTCAGCATCGTAGTTCGTGCCAGTTTTACCGCCGCGTAGAACAATGTGGCCCGCTGGGTTACCAGTAGTCTTCACCACGCTGCCTCGCCCGTACCCGTCAACCGATAAGAAGGCATGGGGTGTACGAGCGGCTAGTAACGCATCGACAGCAATCTGTACGCTACCGCCCGTCCCGTTTTTGAAACCAATAGGCATACTAAGACCACTAGCCAATTGTCTGTGTGTTTGACTTTCCACGGTTCTGGCCCCTATTGCTCCCCAAGAAATTACGTCGGCTAGGTATTGTGGAGTTATTGGGTCAAGCCACTCGATGGCAGCTGGCATCCCCATGCCAACTACGTCCAGCAAAAACTTTCTAGCACGAGTGAGACCTGTCGCTACATCGAATGATCCATTTAAATGAGGATCGTTGATCAGGCCTTTCCACCCAATAGTGGTGCGAGGCTTTTCAAAGTACACCCTCATGACTATTAACATGCTATCTCTGACGCGATCCGCTACTTCTGCTAATCGCCCCGCGTACTCAGCTCCGGCTACTTCGTCATGGATCGAACACGGCCCGACGATTACCAGTACACGGCTGTCCCGACCCGCGATTATCTCGCTAATTTCTTGCCGTGATCGGTATACCGTTTCGGATACTTCCGACGTTAGAGGCAAGCGCCGTATAAAGGCATCTGGCGGCTCGAATGGCACTATGCTCTCTATGTATAAGTTAGATGTTTGTCGCATTTCCATGTCCGATTTTCTCGTAATTTAGCGCTGCCCCAGTGTGAACTATTAGGTTAGATACCGAATTTCGGTGTGACTACTACCACAATAACGCGAGTTGCCAGTATGGTGGATGCCTTTTGCAAGCTTAGAATCTATATGGAAGCTCCGCCGACGAAACGGTAAACACGAGTCCAGATTCTACGTGCGAAATATAAGCACTCCAGATTGCTTGAAGCCGAAAGATTGGGCTTATGTAATCGCTAATGTTCATCTTTTTGCGGTCCGTGTCCTAAGATCAGCAGCTTCCTTTAGATAGACATGATGTACTTCGCTCTGGGCACAATCAGTGTTCCAGAGTATAAGTATACGGATACAACGCTCCTGACCGTTAGGCACAGCCATTTCGTGCCCACAGAGTAGAGGGACGTTCTCCCAGCCCATCAATGTCCTAGCCGCTACTGCCGGAAATTCAGAAATCAGGTCTGGACTGGTTGTGCAGTGCATCGCGGCAACATCGTCTGCCTCAATTCCATTTATCTCCACAAGAGTCCTAAGCAATTCATCCGTCGCCCGTAGTACCGCTTCTCTAGTACCGTCTTCAGCAGTCGTAGCTCCCCGTATCCCTCTTACCTTCATATTCCCACGCTCTGAGACATTTCTAAAGTACACCCGTCTTCGCTTGGTCTGATAGTGATCTTATGAAGTTAGCCGCCCTTCGCCCGGCACTTCTTCTAGGAGATCCACCAATCACTTCTAGCAATGCGCTACCGACCACCGCGGCATCCGCGTATCGACCAAGTTCAACCACGTGCTCAGGCTTGGACACTCCAAATCCAACAGCTACGGGCAGTGTAGTGTGACGCTTAACTGTTGACACTAGGTTCTGTACGCGGTTTGACATTTCCCTTCGAGCTCCAGTCACACCAAGCACACTAACGCAGTAGACAAAACCCGACGCTATTTTGCAAGAATCCGCTATCCGTTGCTCAGTCGATGTAAGCGCTACTAGAGGAACTAAGCATAGCCCTGCGGCAATTGCAGATGCACAAAGAGGCCCGGTTTCCTCGACAGGTAAATCAGCTACTATCAAGCCATCTACCCCCGCTTGTGCCGCCGCAACACAAAATTTGTCTACTCCGTAGGCCAAAATGGGATTGTAGTAGCCCATCAGTACCAGCGGCACGTTCAGACCGCGCTCACGCAGCTTACTAGCAACCTCTATACACAACAGAGGTGTGACTCCCGCGTCAAGAGCGTGCGATGTCGAGCGCTGTATAGTCAGGCCTTCGGCCAGAGGATCGCTGAATGGTACCCCTAGCTCCACAACATCGGCACCGGCTTCCACAATCGATTCCACTATATCGAT
>CAZXXH010000026.1:992-16078 GCA_964644645.1 uncultured Dehalococcoidales bacterium | reverse complement strand
GGAGTTGGCGAAATTGGCGCCGGCGGCGTTGGAGTGGTTGAAGGATCCGGATAACCAACTGTAACGAATGGGATCATCCCGATTCGTCCAACCTGGTTACAGGACCGTAATGTATTCTCCAGCGCAGAAAGCGTCATATTAAATTCGACTCAGCAGATTTAGCCATCAACACGGCAGTGGCGTTATGAACAGAATGAACCATAATGCTAGGCCAAATCGACCCATAACGTATATATATCAACGCTAGAGCTATTCCCAGTATGAATGCCGGAATCATTTTGCTAATAGAGATATGAAACACTGCGAAAATCGCAGAGCTCGCTAGTATCGCGAATCCTACTCCAAAATTGGACGCTATACCTCGCAATATAAACACGCGGAAGAAAATCTCCTCGGTTAGTGGACCCCATAAACAAACAAGCCCCAATAGCACTAGGAGATTTACAGAAGCCAAACCACCCAACTGCTCAACAATGTCAGTCGGCTTCAACACATCGGGTCCCACAGCCCTGATAAACAACCCCCAAACAGCCGAGGCAACAAGAGCTAAGATCCAAACCATCAACGCACTCAAGAATGGAACATGACCCTTTGGAGCAACAAATCCCATGAGACGCAGACCCGACCGGTACCGCTTTACGGTGAACCACATCGCTACCAATACGAAACAGAGCTGCAACAGGGCTAAGAATACTATCTCAGTAGCGTCTAACTCAGTTAATTCTCCGTCTCTCGAAATTTATGCCATGCCCCCGATTGCGACTACACCTACAGCTACAATCGCGGCCAATATCCCGTAGAGGACCTCGGACACACTCCATGGAACTCGTGGCATCGATGCTCCAGTGATAGTCAGCGCCCAGCGTTTCCGTGTCATATTAAATAATGGATGTTATTCATCAGGTAGCAGTCAGACCTTAATCTAACCAAGTAACATCACCGCAAAGATCCGATCGATGGGATCTGGCAGCAAACCCACTGTATTCGCACCTTGCCTTAGCTATAGTTGTGCCTTCTCCATGTCCAGGCCAAACTGATGTAGAGTCCGGCAGCTTCAATAGACGATCCCGAATACTTACAATCTCATCCTGCAGATCTTGTGGTCGAGCCGTCCTTCCAGGACCACCAGGGAAAAGTGTGTCGCCGGTGAATAAAATACCACCATGTTCGCTTATCCCGGACTCTATGAAATAACAGGTCGAGCCCCGTGTATGGCCAGGTGTAGTCAGGGCTGTCACCGTCAAAGCTCCTACTGTAATTAACGCTCCATCACTAACATCAACCTCGGGCTCAAAGCCCATCCGCTGTACAGCCGCCGAATCAGGACACGATATCCCTATCGGTACGTCGAATGCACTGACCAACTCGTTTAGGCCAGCCAGATGGTCCGAATGTTGATGCGTAATTAGGATTACTTCAACCTCCGTATTTTGTGCTTTCACAATCAATTCCCGAAGGTCTTGAGGGGCGTCTACCACAACGCTTTTTCTCGACGCGCAATCGGTGATGAGGTAGGCGTTATTGAAAAGTGGGCCGCACACGAAACGATCAACTATTACGTGCAATCCGCTCAGTATGGTAGTCAAATCTAAGAACTAACAGATATCAACTTGGCCGCAACTAACCCAAAATGTTCTGGAGACTTCTACTGTGGTGCTACGTTTAATTATCAAGGAGTCGTAGAGTTGAAATTGATCAACCCTGACGATATTACGCCGATACGCCAACTTCCCAACTGTTACGGCAACCCGTAGGCTAGCAGTGAAATCTAAACACATGGAGCATCAAAAAGTCGATAACTTAGTGGACTCCGATTCGGGAGCCAGCCCTGAGAGCATATTCGAACAACGCGCGTAGCGGAGTCACCGCTACGTGACCTGAGGTTCAGGGCCACTAAAACGAGGTTTAGGTTCTCCCTGCCCACTCTCAGGCTCCCCACTCTCAGGCACGCGTGCTTCATCGGTTGGTGGTGGCGCCCCCGAGGGTGGTGGGGCCGGATTACTCATATTTTCTCCAGCGAGTAATCGCAAAAGATCCATGTGGTCTATTGTTTCATTTGCCAAAAGATAATCAGCAAGCTTATCTAGATCATCCATGTGCGCCTGCAAAACACGGTTGGATTCCTGCCGTCCTTCTTCTAGAATCCGGTCAACTTCGGAATCTATCAAAGATTCCGTACGCAAACTGTAATCACGCTGCTCTGATATCTCCCTGCCCAAAAAAACCATTTCCTGACGTTTACCGAAACTACGAGGACCCAGTCGTTCGCTCATACCAAATCGCGTTACCATTTGGCGTGCAATACGAGTCGCCTGTTCGATGTCGTTGCTCGCTCCGGTAGTGATTTCCCCAAATTTTAGTTGTTCCGCAACCCGACCACCAATAGCCGCTGCAATCATCGCCTTGAACTGGGCGAGGGTTTGTAAATGTCGATCCTCTTCAGGCAAATAGCGCGTATAACCGCCCATCTGACCACGGGAGACTATAGAGATTTTATGCACGGGATCGGCGTCCTTTATATAGTGCGCGGTAAGAGCATGCCCCGCCTCATGGAACGCTGTTAACCTGCGCTCTTTTTCGCTCATAACTCTACTTTTACGAGCCGGACCTGCAATCACCCGGTCAATAGCTTCAGTCATTTCATCAAAGCTAACCGTCTTCCGGTTACGTCGAGCTGCTAACAGCGCTGCCTCATTAATCAGGTTCGCCAAATCGGCTCCACTGAAACCAGGCGTTTGACGAGCTATGCTACTCAAGTCCACATCTGAATCTATAGGCTTTCCTTTGGCGTGCACGTCAAGTATCGCCGTGCGCCCACGGATATCCGGAGAGTCTAGAACAACTCTCCTGTCAAAGCGTCCAGGCCGTAAGAGAGCCGGATCCAAAATATCTGGCCGGTTAGTCGCTGCAATCACAATTACATTGGTACTCGAATCGAATCCATCCATCTCTACGAGAATCTGATTCAGTGTCTGTTCTCTCTCGTCATGGCCTCCACCTAAGCCAGCGCCTCTATGTCTGCCAACAGCATCGATTTCATCCACAAAAACAATACATGGAGCATGACGCTTCGCTTGATCGAATAGATCACGGACACGCGACGCACCTACACCAACGAACATTTCGACGAACTCCGAACCGGAGATAGAAAAAAACGGAACGCCCGCTTCACCAGCCACTGCACTGGCCAGCAGCGTTTTGCCGGTACCGGGTGGTCCCACAAGCAGTACTCCGCGGGGGATGCGAGCGCCGAGAGCTATGAACCGCTCTGGAAATTTGAGGAACTCCACCAGTTCCTCCAGTTCCTGTTTCGCCTCAGGAACACCCGCTACGTCGAAGAAGGTGACTGTAGCCTTATTGCCTACAAACAAACGGGCCTTACTTCGCCCAAAACCCATTGCCTGATTGTTGTTCCCCTGAGCCTGACGCATCATAAACAATAAGATGCCGCCGAAGAGAATCAGAGGGAGGAAACTAAACAACACCGACATTACGTTACCCATGCCGCTGGATCCCTTAGGCTCTACTTCATAGTTTGCCGTATCCACGTCAGCGCGTTGGAGGATCTCGATAATGCTAGATCCTTCCTCCTTGCGGGAACGGAAAGTACTGGCCCCAGCTCTTACAGTAACCGAATCTCCACGAACTTCGATGTGAACCACTTGGCCAGATGGAGGGTTTTTCGCGAGTTCTACTACGTCAGTGATCGGAATCTCTTTGGCCCCACTTAGGGGGTCATTGAAAAACACAAAGAAGACCGTGATCACCGTGATCACGATCAACAAATAAACTAGGCTGTTTCGCATCCAGCGATAACGCATCGCATCTATCAGAGTCTGGGTCGCGCGCCCAAGTCGTTTAGGCGTAAGCGCTTATGCAGCCTGCAGTCGGAGTACTTAGGACACGAGAGCCTAAGCTTGCGGGCCGCGTAAACTGAAATATCCACCTGGGTGTTCTGAACGCACCCAACTAACTTCAAAAACTCAGGCAATCTTATCACATGTCCTAAAACTTACTCGTGATTTAATTACTACACAGTACGTCGCCAAATAGCCCTTAGGCGACTCAGAGCGCTAGCTTATGACCCGTAGCCCACGGCGGATATGAATGTTGAAAACAACCCTCCCAATGGGAAAATTGCAACGTGAATGGGTGAAGTTCAATTAACATTCCGTTGACGCTTTTCCGAACTCGATGCTATATTGCTAGTTTGTTTACCAACAACGAACTCATTATAAATTCCCGTATTGCCACCACATAGAGGCCAGAAGGCTCGCACACCGGGCAAAGACTACCGGGTCAACCGTCAGATTCGCGCCAGAGAGGTACGCGTCATTCGGGGGGCCGACAGTAGCGACTCGGAGGTCCGCAGCGTTCAGGATGCGCTAAACCTAGCAGATGAGGAGGGTTTGGACCTCGTAGAAGTAGCCCCTACTCAGGTACCTCCAGTATGCCGCCTGATGGACTATGGACGTTTCAAATTCGCGCAGGCTAAGAAAGCACGGGATGTGCGAAAGTCCAGAGTGGGCGGCAGTAATGAACAGCGCGAAGTGCACCTGAGGGTGCGCATAGGTGAGCACGATATAAAGTCCAAAGTTCGTCGAGTAAGCCACCTGTTAGGCGGAGGGTCCAAGGTCAAGATATCCGTGTTTTTTCGAGGTAGGGAGATTGCGCATCCCGAACTGGCGGTGAATTTGTTGAGACGTGTAGCAGAGGCCCTGTCATCAGAGGCAAAGCTAGAGAGGGCGCCAGTGATGGAGGGCCGAGCACTCAGTGTGATTCTATCCCCGATCAAAGGACAGTCGGCCTCCACTGCGGCAGGAGTTTTTGAGAATGCCTAAGATTAAAACGCATAAAGGAGCGAAGCGCCGGTTTCATTTATCTGGCACCGGCAAATTGCTCCGTACCAAGGGACCAAAAAGCCATTTGCGGCGCAACAAGTCAAAGCGTGTCAAGCGTCTGTTCGGCTCTAAAGTGCCAATTTCAGAGGCAGTAGGTAAACGCATTAGACGAGTCCTCCCACGATAGAAACCGTAACACGCGGCGACATTGCCAATAAGCGAATAAGCCACTGAGCATTTGAAGTACAGGAGTCACACACGTGCCAAGGGTTAAGCGAGGCTCAACCGGCCGGAAGCGTCACAAAGCGATATTGAAGGCTGTCAGTGGCCACCGAGCCTCTAGACACCGTAGAATTCGAGTCGCGAAAGAGTCACTTCTCCATGCCATGGCGTACGCGAGCGCCCATCGGAAAACACGTAAGCGCGAACGGAGAGCGCTGGCGATCACACGCATAAATGCCGCTGCTCGTTTGCACGGCATTACCTATGGCCAGTTGGTTCATGGGTTAAAGCTATCTAACGTCTTGCTCAATCGTCAGGTATTAGCTGAGCTGGCTATAACAGAACCGAATGCCTTCTCCGAAGTTGCAATGACGGCCAAATCCGCTCTTACTGCTTGACGATCGGAACCCAACGCCTCTTCTAGCCTCGCGGGAGACTCGGCGTGGTTCGTGTTTTAAGCAAGGTGGTTGACACGTACATACGGTCACTCCAATCTTGTTGATCACAATGCCTTTTTAAGTTGATAGATGTGCCCTGAAGAATGCCGAAGTCCGGGACATATATTCCCGCGGGTTTCTGTTGTAAGCCTGCATATGTCCAGCTCCAGGAACTATCCAAAGACTTGGCGCGTAATGTACACCGGCTTTCGCAATTAACCTTGCGTGCGATACTGGAACAATTGTGTCCCGGTCGCCATGGATAAGTAGCGTAGGAGTACGCGATCTCATAACGGCGCGGGCTGGTGAGATGGCAGCGACATCAATACCGTACAAGATACGACCCATCAGTCTTATACCCGGAGCAAGCAAACTGAGTAGCCATCTCCCGCGGTCAGCTTTGAGACCCCACACCATCTCAAGGTCCGCGAAAGAACCGTCAGCGACCACTGCAGCTGCCCTGCCTGGAATGGCACAAGATAGTAGAGCCACGGCGCCACCCAGAGAAAACCCCAATACGCCAATATTCCGGTAGCTAACACCGCGGCTGCACAGATAATCCAGCGCTCCTAGTAAGTCGCGCTGCTCGAAAAGTCCAGACGAACCACTCGAGCCTCCAGATTCACCACAACCACGCAAATCAAACGCTAATATTGAATATCCTAGTGCCGCCAAGTCCCTCATAATCTCAAGAGCGCCTATAGCGACATCAGCGCGATTAGCGGAGTCACCATGGACCATAACAACCCAAGGGGAACTTCTTTTTATAGAGTTCCAATCACTTTGGGCAGGTACGACCCAACCGGATATTTTCTCAAAATCAATGGAGCTGAGAAAATCCACCTCCTGGAAAGGCAGCCCAACCGCATCAGGTGTACTGGTTATCTTGACACGGTTTGTCGTCTTAAATCGACTAGCTAGTAACGAGGACAGTCCCAAGTAAACGCCAATGATACCGCCAGCCGCGTAGCAGATCCGTCCGCTCATCCCCATAGATCAAATATCTGGTCTCAGCAGTCAAAAGATCCTGCCTTGCCAGCCCCCATGTGGCCCAGTATCCCCGACAGGTTCTGGAACCGGCTATATCACGCGAACACAAGCTAATCGATATGTCTGAACCTGAAGGTTGGATCAGGCCAAGCTAGCATCTGCCATAATCGCCACAAACAGGAGAGCGAGATAAAGGATCGAGTACTTGTAGAGTCGCAACGCACTCGATGGAGTACGACGTCGCACAAGCGTGACGGAGAATCCCACAAGACCAATCCCCAAAACTGATGCCGATACAAAGTAAACAACACCAAGAGAAGAAACAGGTGCCACAAACAAAAGTGTCAAAGCAACGAGCATAATCGAATACAACAGGATCGAGCGCATGGTAGCAGCATCACCCACAACTACTGGCATCATTGGAACACCTGCCTTTTCGTAGTCATCACGCATATGCTAAGCCAACGCCCTGAAGTGTGGGGGCGTCCAAAAAAATATGATCGCGAATAGAAATAATGGCGTGAGTTCTAGACCACCCGTAACTGCCGCCCATCCTACCAATGGAGGAACCGCCCCCGCAGCCCCACCAATAACGATATTCTGCATAGTGTTTCTCTTGAGCCACATGGTGTAAACGACGATGTAAAAGATACCGAAAAAGGCTGCAAGTACCGCCGCCGATAGATGAGCCCAGACTGCGAGCACAACGAACGAAACCACCAAGAGAACTAGACCAAATAGGAGTGCTCTATAACCGCCCACTCTACCAGAGGCCACTGGTCGGTTCCGCGTTCGCTGCATAAGCCGGTCTAAGTCACGGTCAAGCCAATGATTGACAGCGCTAGCACCTCCTGCAGCTAAAGCCCCCCCTATCAATACAGCGGCCGTAATATATCCAGATGGCAACCCCTCTGCCGCCAAGATCATGCCTGTCAAAGCGGTAATCAACAACAACACTATGATTCTGGGCTTCATCAAAGCAACATAATCACGTGCTGTTGTACTCGGCGGGATGAGATTATCTATTTGTTTCACGTCACTACAATTCCTTGAACCGTGATGTTTGCGAAGTCAACCTAACCCTATAAAGCTTGTCGTGATCTGGCCAACTGAGAGCAGTTAATAACGACAGTGCACCCCACGCCATCGTACCTAGGCTAAGGTGGATCGCCCTAGCCCAACTAGAAAACTCGGACCAAGGATTGGCAGCCCCAATCAAGATCTGAGCGACGACGATCACTAGCACAGAAGTAGCCAGATCCATACGGACACGGGCTTGTGTGCGTTGCAGAATCATAAGCACAACGATCAGGATTGTTATAACGCTAGCCACCAAAGCAAGAAGCCGGTGAACCATATGGACCCAAACAAGCTCCGATCCTGGAATGAGTGTGCCCCCACAGAGTGGCCAAGAGGGACATACTGCTCCAGCACCACGCCATACAGCATAGGATCCTGAAAGTAGTGCAGCAAGAGTCATAGCTGCTGCAATAGCCAGCTACCAGTGTCTCCGGTTGCCGGATTTATCCAATGTTGCGTAACTGCTTCTCTCCTCGATCGGGGATTTAATGTGAGATGCCAATCCCATAATTGAAAGTAGTAGAACTATCTCCGCTAACGCCAAATGAACAGTCCTTAAGGCCGGGTGTAATTCAGAGAGCACTACTGCTCCACCGACACCACCTACTATCATTACCAAGAACGTGGCGGCTGTTATTGTGAACAGCATCTTGGTGTTTGCCCGATGACTCACCCAAACACGGAGCGTAGTGACGACCAGAAACAGACCAACAACAATCCCCACAACACGATGCGAGTATTCGAGTAGAGTGTGAAATTCAGCATCCGGAATGAGGCGTCCATTGCAAAGTGGCCAATCAGGACATCCAAGCCCAGAATCTGTTACTCGCACCACTCCGCCAAGTGAAATCTGGGCAAACACACCGATAACGCAGATCGCTAATAGCCAAGCTAATCCAGAGTCTACGGATTTACTGGTCACCAATCCTGAAATAGTCATCCGTGATCAAACACAAAATCTCCAGAAAGCCCTAATACTTCCAAGGAGGCTCGCTCTAACTGTAACCACACTACATATAAAAGCTTACTCAATACAGCGACGTTATACACAGCGAGTTGTGTCTGGGTCAGGCACGTCCACGGGAAACGCGAGATGAGCCCGGAATCACAGGCTCATTTATGTAAACCTCACCGTTACGAATCTTCAAGTTAAAGCCGCAGTCTGGGTTAGTACAAACCCAAGCTTTATATTGAATCGGCGCGCCCTGCCCACCGAAATCTGAAAAGGGTACCAGTTGGCCTTTTTCACAAGCATTGCAAGCAGGTATTTCCCCAACCATCAACGTCAACCTCCTGTGCCCAGCCTCGTGAATTACCATACGGAGTAACAGCTAGGCATACCACCCCATATTGACCACCAATATAATCCTGTTCAAAAGAACATTACAACGCGACGAAGCGAAAGGACGAAAATAAAATTACTCCCGCTTACCACACGCTCCAATATATTAAGGCATCATTTACCAATCCATGAACGTTATTGGTATAGAGACATCCTGCGACGAAACAGCTGTGGCTGTAGTAGCCGACGGCAGATATCTATTGTCAAACAGCATCGCGTCACAATCCGATCTTCACGCCGTACACGGCGGCATCGTACCAGAGGTGGCGTCTAGACAGCACATACGACACATTTCGCGAATAACAAGTCAGGCGGTCTATGAAGCTGGTCTTGATTGGAAAGACATTGACGCTGTCTCCGTTACTCACGGACCAGGACTGGCGGGATCTCTAATAGTAGGGGTGAACACAGCCAAAGCGATAGCCGCATCACTAGGAACCCCACTACTAGGAGTGAACCACCTTGAAGGTCATATATATGCGGCTTGGCTCGATAAGGCGATGGACCAACCAACAAGCTCAGAAGTTCGATTCCCCCTGATGTGTTTAATTACATCAGGTGGTCACACAGATCTGATAGTGATGGCTGGGCACGGCCAATTTAACCTTATAGGCCAGACTAGAGACGATGCAGCTGGAGAAGCGTTTGATAAAGTCGCTCGGGTACTGGGATTAGGGTTCCCAGGTGGACCTGAAGTCCAGCGTGTGGCTCGGCCAGGGAACCGTGCAGGGCATTTACCCCGAGCCTGGCTTCGAGGAACTGAGGATTTCAGTTTCAGTGGGCTTAAAACTGCAGCGCTAAACAAAGCTAAATCCCTTGGCCTCTATCCTGCACCTGAAGGAGGAAGTGACTCTGGGCTGGTTGCCGAACTGGCCGCGTCATTTCAGGAATCAGTCGTTGACGTACTAGTCACAAAAACACTGTCAGCAGCTAAGCGATATGGATGCCGCGGCATCTTGTTAGGTGGCGGTGTAGCAGCAAATGCTCTACTCCGACAGGAGATTGAAGCTCAGTCCCCATTGCCATTGATGATTCCGCCACCTCAACTATGCACAGACAACGGGGCTATGATCGCTGCTTGTGCTTGGTACAATCTCACGTCAGGTAAAAGATCCAGCCTAGATCTGGATATATTACCCAGCCTGCGGTTAGGCGTTAAATTAGATTAGCTGGCAGCCCACACAAAGGCCGACGATTACGAGCAGTTGATTGCTGTCTCTTCTGGGATGTGTCACCCCACTCCCACGCTACTCTCTCGAGCTCTATGGCGACGGGTAACGCTCTGTTGCAGACACGAACGGCTTACCAGTCCTCCAAGAATCCCAACGACCTGTTTGACGAAGCTCATAAAACCTGGTTATGAATTTGGTCGCCCGCTCACCACCACTGCTAGGTACTGAGCCACCAATATTGTCACCATGCATTTTAAACACAAGATCCGATCCAGGATCGGTCAGCCAGTAGTCAACAGACAGGGCAATGGCGATTGCTGCCAATATGGCACCTCCGACTATTCCAACCACTTCGCTTGTAGAAATCTGCCATATCGCTACCGCTGCTATCAACCCGAAAACCGCCCAAATCAACTGAGATCTGTCACGGGTACGAGTAGATAATTCAGCTCCGTTCGCGGAGCTCAAAAAAGCACTGGACCAGCGACCTCCGAATTCATGAGATCGTATGTACAAAATACGTTGGTCAGTTAGTACAAACAGTCCATTTTCATCACCTTCCAGCGTTTCTTGGACCTGTTCTCCACTCATGAGCCATGACTTGGCATACGCTTGTTCAGGAGACAATTTTGACACGTTAGCTTCGTTCACCAATGGAGCATCAACATGCATAGCGTAAAAACACCTCGCACAACCTGTGTGTCACCAACGATCTTATAATTGTCCCGTCGAGTTCATTTTACGATCTTAACTGCGCGATTTTCATCAACATAATGGCGCAAAAGTGCTAGCAAATCTTCATCGAAACGCATGCCACTCATCAAATCGGAGAATAGGCACTTCCCAGCCTGCCTCACCTTACGCTCTATTTCCCGATGAGCCTCCTGTACAACTGGGTGGTCGGGCTCACCGGGATGCCCCAATGAGGCCGCCATGTCATTGGGACCATAGGCATACGAGGTAATACCTTCCACCAGCAAGATATCGTCTAGATTATCGATTCCAGCCTTAGATTCAATTTGTGCGGAGACCATCATGTTCGAGTTTGCCCACTGTGCAAATCTCAATTTCCCACCGTAGCGATCATCAAGAATCTGCTGATCACCGTTATCTGTGCCACGCCCCCCACCCCATGAACGCCATCCGTCGGGCGGAAAGAGACAAGCATCTGATAAAGCTTGGGCCTCCTCAGCTGTCTCGATATGAGGCCCCATTATGCCCTGTACGCCACGGTCCAAATATCGGTTGATCGTAGATGGGTCGATATTTGGCACGCGGGCCGTCACACTCATCCCGTAACCATTTGCAACGCGACAAACAAGATCAACTGATTCCGGAGAGAACAAACCATGCTCGCCATCCAAGTTAATGGCATCAAAGCCAGCCACAGCTGCCATCTCAATGATTTCAGTAGCGGGGCTTTTAATGCCTAAACCAAGAGCCTTATTACCTAAACGATTTCTCGCAACAATAGTGTTCTCAATCATCAAAAATCCTCGCAATTCGTAGATGCACGCCGAACATTCCCTGACACTTTACTATCCGAGCTTCACAACTTTATATCGACCACACAAGCACCCCCACGCGAATATAGCCAAGCGTGTAGGTAGGTCATTTACGAGAGTCTCTCGAAGCCAGTATATGGGTAAAGTACCGGTGGCACGCTTACGGTTCCATCTGAATTTAGATTATTTTCGAGAACGGCTATCATCACACGAGGAAGAGCAAGACCCGAACCGTTTAAAGTGTGCGGTAGCACCGCACGTCCATCTGGTTCGGGACGATACCTTGTACCATTTCGACGAGTTTGAAAATCAGTGCAATTCGAGAGAGATGAAACCTCCAGCCATTCTCTTGATCCAGCTGCCCACACCTCGATATCGTAAGTCTTAGAAGACTGAAAACCGCGCTCGCCTGCGCATAGCTCAAGCACTCTATAGACCAACCCCAAACGTTCACAAATGACCGTAGCCTCGGCAACCATTTCCTCAAGCGCCACTGCCGACTGCTCAGGCTCGGTGTAACGAAACATTTCCACTTTCTCGAATTGATGAACGCGCTTTATGCCACGCGTGTCGCGTCCAGCGGCTGCCTTCTCACGCCGGAAGCACGCAGTGTGAGCCACGTAGCGCAAAGGCAATGAGCCGGAAGGAATAATCTGACCACTATGGAGAGCATTTAATGCCACTTCCGCAGTTGGGATTAACCACAAATCATCTTCCTCGTCGTGGTATAGATTGTCCGAAAATTTGGGTAGATTACCGGACCCTATCATTGTCTCCCGGCGAACCATCATAGGAGGAGCTATCTCCGTGTAACCATGCTCGTTTACATGAACATCGAGCATCCAGTTGCACAAAGCGCGTTGCAGGCGAGCACCCTTTCCAGACAATACGTACCAACGAGAACCAGACATGCGGGCTCCACTCTCCATGTCAATGACACCCAGACGCCGTCCTGAGTCCCAGTGAGCCTCGATGGCATCACTCATCTCATCGGGCTCACCGGATGTTCGTAGCACGATGTTTGATCGTTCATCAGTACCTGGCGGGACATCCGCCATGGGCAAATTTGGAATAGTCAAAAGCAATTCGGATAACTGCGCACGGACAGATCCAAGATCGCCTTCGATCTTTTTGATCCGATCTCCGATCCCACGCATCTCGTTCACAGTTTTATCTGATGGCTTAGCTTTCGCATTACCAATATCCCGACTGACCTGATTTCGCGCTGACCTCAGTTCATCAGCCTCATGTATCAAAGTTCTGCGCCGCCGATCCAAGTCCAAGACTTCTTCCAATGGCGGATACTCACCACGCATAGCAAGCTGCTGTCTAACAAAATCCGTTTCAGAAACAATTAATTCAACGTCCAGCAATTCTCTTCACCAACCAAACTATCCGTAATCTTTGTGGGTCCACTTGATTATCAGTCAACAGGCCTACGGCAGTCATCGTAAAAGGCCGGATTTATGATGACTTAGATCTCACCTATCAGAGGGTTCTCAGTTGTGGGAAAAGGATCACTTCTCGAATAGATCGTTCTCCGGTTAGCAGCATTGCTAGACGGTCTATACCCATACCCAATCCCCCGGTCGGAGGCATACCATGCTCTACAGCGACTAAAAAGTCCTCGTCCAATCGATCCAACTCTTCCTCGCCGAATTCCTGCCTGAGACGCTCTTGCTCTTCAAAGCGAGATCGCTGATCAACGGGATCATTTAACTCAGTGAATGCATTGGCGATCTCTGAACCTCCGATGAACGCTTCGAATCGTTCAACGATTCCATCGGAATCGGACTTACGCTTCGCGAGTGGAGACATTTCAACCGGGTAATCCACAAGGAATGAAGGCTGCTCCAATTGTGGCTCCACAGTGCTGGAAATCACTTTATCCAATAGCCTGCCCCAACTCGCACGTGCATCGACATGGATACCGCGATCCTCCATCGCACGGCCCAACGACACCCTGTCATGAGTATCTAGGAAATCTATACCGCTATACTGCTTCGCCTGCTCACGCAAATCGAGCCGCGGCCAAGGTGGAGTGAAGTCTATCTCCGGTCCCTCCCCGTCGATATAACTGACCACGGGAACACCATTTACATCCATTGCAATGTTGAAAACCATTTGCTCGACCATCGCCATCACATCTTTGTAATCTACGTACGCTTCATAGCTTTCGAGAGACGTGTAGTCCGGATTATGGGTCCGATCAATACCCTCGTTTCGGAATAGACGACCTATCTCAAACACCTTTTCCATGCCGCCTATGACCATGCGCTTTAGATGCAATTCGGTCGCAATTCGCAGGTAAAGAGTACGGTCAAGAGCTTTGTGGTGAGTCACGAAAGGGCTGGCCATACCGCCAGCCGCCACCGATACGAGCACAGGTGTTTCGACTTCTACAAAACCACGTCCGTGGAGAAAATCTCTCATACTGCGAATGATAGCCGCTCTCTTTTTAGCGACCTCCATAGACCGTTCGCTTGATATCAGATCAAGATACCTTTGACGGTATCTCTTCTCGGTATCCTGCAAACCGGACCATTTGTCTGGCATTGGTCTAATTGCCTTGGCAAGAACTGTCAGTTCTTTTACCTCTATTGAAATTTCGCCTCGACGCGTCCGAAATACTGGACCACTAGCACCGACAAAATCACCAAGATCCAAAAGATCTACCAAAGAGTAACTGGCACCAAGTCGATCGGCCCGCAAATGTAGTTGGATCCGCCCTTCTCCGTCCTGCATGTCAGCAAACGCAGCTTTCCCCATACTCCGAAGCCCCATAATCCGTCCAGCCACGGTCAAGGGACGTGTGCGAATCTGACTCTGCTGCTTGCGGGATCGAGACTCCAGTCTTTCAATGCGCGCCCGAGCGTCCTTAGTGGTAGCTGTACGATTAAAGCGCGCCGGGTAAGGATCTATCCCGAGATTACGCAGTGAGTCGATTTTAGATATTCGAGCCTGAACCAGAGGGTCTATTTCAGGCGCTGTCTTATCCCCTGCTGACCAAGTTGACTGTTCCATGACAAAGATTCGCTAACCTCATCCAATAATTTGGTGACACGGCGTCACAAGCAACATCCAAGTGGTGTCACCCTCATTCTACGTCCATTCGGTCCGTCCGAATCAAACGGATAATACCGTGTACACAATCGCTCTCCAGCTTTAATTGAAACACGGGATTGCAAAATCCGATCAAACACGTGAGCCCTTCTCATTGAACTCGCCGGGGGAAGAGAGGAATAATCGAACCATTACTTTCGAGAATATCGGAAAGTGTTGTGATCACAACAGTCGAGGATAGATTAGACACGACCTGCTAACGGAGACAAGCATAGTACTAAGAGCACGTAAAGGGACAGTCAATCGCGGGTTTAGACGCTCCACTTCGAAAACTATCAATGCTGTGTTCTCGATGATCGGGCCGTCACAGACATTGGGGAATACGGTCTTGGACTTGTACTCCGGAAGCGGAGGATTCGGGATCGAGGCTCTGA
>CAZXXH010000026.1:0-982 GCA_964644645.1 uncultured Dehalococcoidales bacterium | reverse complement strand
GACGCGGCAAGAGTGGATTTTGTTGAGATTGATGGCAGGCGCTGTGCTGCAATAAAACGGAGGATTGAAAAACTGGAATTCTCAGACCGCTGTACGGTACATCGTTCTGATGCAATCAGGGCAATAGCGAAACGTCTTTCTGGAAAATTCGACATCGTGTTTGCCGATCCTCCTTACGAGTTAAACCCGTTCCAACAGATCTTTATTGCCCTGACTGAATCGAGGCTCCTAAACAATCACGCTACAGTGTTCGCAGAACACAGTTCTCGTACTTACCTTGCAGATGATCTTGGGGGCCTAAGAGTATCGAAGCGACGACGATACGGTGACACGGCCATATCCGTATATGAAGTGGTGACGGAATAAAAAATGGTAAAAGCTGTATTTCAAGGCACATTTGATCCTGTGACAAACGGCCACATCGATATGGTAGAACGCACAAAGTACCTGTTTGATGAAGTCGTGGTTGGGGTTTATCGCGATCCCCCAAAAGGCCTGATGTTCAATGTGGATGAACGTGTTTTCCTATTCCAAAAAGCCCTGAGCCACCTGCCGGAGATAGAGGTCCAACCTTACCAAGGGCTAACAGTAAAATTTGCTCGCGATGTCGGGGCAAAAGTTGTAGTGAGAGGCCTCAGGATTGGCAACGACTTCGAGTATGAACGTGAAATGGCCTTGATGAACCGTGTGATTGACTCCGATATAGAAATCGCCTGCCTGCTTAGCTCTCTTGAACATCAGTTTGTAAGTTCAACCAGGGTAAAGGAAATAGCTGCGCTTGGTGGCGATATAGAAAGATTCGTACCGAAGAACATTGCAGGTCTGGTAAACGAACGTATGGCAATTGCTAGAAAGAGCTAGATGACCGAATCGCACACCAACACGCGTTGGGTCCTGTACCAATCAGGCAGCCCATCGCAATCGATCAAATCAAACGTTATCGATTAGGAAGGAGCACGACATGGGCACATTGGACTTAGTG
>CAZXXH010000025.1:8736-19123 GCA_964644645.1 uncultured Dehalococcoidales bacterium | reverse complement strand
ACAACCTGGCGCCGCAAACGCGTGACCTCATTTACCCCGCACGGTCAGGGCGTAATAACAGCTCTAGTTACAGCGGTGCCGGCGGCGCGACCCACCCACTCAGATGTCTCGAAAGCTTCACCAATGTTGTCAAGCGAGAATTCGTGTGACACCAAATCGGCTAGTGGATATCGATCTCGAGTTCGAGATATGAAATTCATAGCTGCCGGGATTATCCATGGGTCGTAGTGTTGGACGGCAAACAATCGAATTTGTTTCCAGATCATCTCATGCATATCTATCTGGGGTATTGAATTGGGCATAATGTTGCCTATTTCAAGGTAAGTTCCGCGAATGCGGCACATCTTAACTCCCTCTTCAATCACATTGGGAAACCCCACAAGCTCAATCACGCGATCTGCACCAATGCCATTGGTTAACTGCATTACCCTGTCAATTCGCGCTTCCGCCGTCGGGTATTCTGACATATCAATGGTGTCGGTTGCACCGCAGCGGATGGCCAGTTCAAGCCTCGGTTTTTGACCATCTATCACGATTACTTTTCGTGCGCCTTGTTCGGCGGCGATGGCAGTCGCATAGATGCCTAGTCCTCCCGCGCCCTGGACTACTATATTGTCGTCCATCCTGACTGTACCCAGATGGAGGGCTTCCATTACCTGGGACATTGCACAGTTTAATGGTGCTAGCGCAGCATTAGACAGGTCATCTGGCGCCTTGAAGATAAAGTGAGTGCTACGCAAGTAATAATACTGCGCGAACCCTCCATTACAAACATTCCATTCAGAAAGTGGTTTACGGCCAAGTCTATAGGCACAAGCAGCCATCTCTCCACGTATGCAGTTATAACAACGCATGCAAGGGAAAAAGTATGGGAAGACTACACGGTCACCTTCCTTGAGTGTTCTCTGTAGTGAATCGGTTCTGACTTTGGATCCTAAACCGGCGATTTCCCCCATCATTTCGTGACCGAAAACGAAAGGATCTCTGGGTGGCGCGTTCGGTGCAGCCCCATCATTACGCCAAATATGCAAATCGGAACCGCATAGACCAGTGGCCCTGACACGGACACTGATACCATCTGGTTCTACCTCCGGTACCGGTAGTTCCCGGAGTTCCCAGCGTTCACCTGAATCGTGCCAAACAGCGGAAATACCGGTTCTAGTCATGATTGAGCCTTCCTGAATTCCTGTTATTACGTACGTGGGTTGTTTAGGTCTACCGCGAGAGCCGTGGTGTTCATACGTTTTCGTGCCCTTAAGTACTTGGTGTAATCAAAACTAGAGGCGGTGAAGGCCAAAAATTGATGTGAAGTGAGCATTCAACTAACTAATCGAGCTTAATCTACCCGTCGTCACATCTTGGGGCAAGCCATTGAGTTAGCATTTAAAGGGGTTAGCGCCTCATACACCTACGACAAACCTCATAATTGAAATATGCACAAAAATTCAAAAATAAAACTGAAGTGTACGAATTGTGGTACAGAGACCACATTGTCTGTACGTAACCTTCATTGCTTCAACTGTGGATCTTTGTATGATCTTAGATACTCTGCTCCGGCGGAACCTACTGCTCCACGGCTTCCACTACGATCATCATCCAGGGTGTCTCTTGGAGAGGGCAATACTCCGATTGTCGAGTTGACGAGAACAGCCGGCGTACTGGGACTATCAAAACTGTGGGCAAAGCAGGAGTTCATGTCTCCCACAGGTTCGTTCAAAGATAGGGGTTCGTCGATAACTGTATCTGCCGCGGTAGAAGAGGGCGTCGAAGAAGTCGTTGAGGACTCCTCCGGAAATGCGGGAGCTTCATTGGCGGCATATTGTTCCGCCGGGGGTGTTCGAGCTCATGTATTCGCGCCGGCGGACGCACCGCCCGGAAAATTGCAGCAGATAGCAATGTTTGGTGCAACGCTTCACAGTATCGTAGGGCCCAGGCAAGCGGCCACTGATGCTGCCTTGGAGTTTGTTGCTGGCAACGACGCTGTGTATCTTTCCCACAACGAGAGCCCACTCTTCATTGAGGGACTAAAAGCGGTGGCTTATGAGTTGATTATGTCTGTCGCATCGGACGCTACTCATATTGTTATACCGACAGGTAATGGCTCACTGCTAATGGGTTTGCGTAAGGGATTTAACGAACTCATTGAGGCTGGTGTCATTGATGCTTCTCCTCGATTGCACTGTATTCAATCAGTAGCGGTTCGGCCACTTGAGTCAAAGATAAACGAGACTGAGTGGCAATATGATCCACTGATTCGGACCATTGCCGGTGGTATAGCATCGCCATTCCCTCCACGTTTGGGAGAAGCTTTAGATGCCGTTCGGTCGACGGGTGGAAGCGCTGTTGCCGTTCCAGATTCTGAGACGTTGGATTGGCAGCGTAAACTGGCGATTCAGGAAGGTATATATTGCGAGGCCACTTCAGCTGTTGCGCTCGCAGGGTTATTCAAGTTGATTGATATCGGAGTGATACAACGCGGTGACGCGGTGGTGGTTCCTATAACCGGGAGTGGGTTAAAGGAATCTCGTCCGTCCCATCAAGCGGCTTAGCCTTGATGGTATGGGATTGAAGCACGACATTCCAGATACTGACCAGTCAGTATCACTTCACTCCGGTTGGTAATTACGGGGTGCTTTCCGCACATAGTTGTGGATGAACAGATGGCTGTGTGAGCCTCGTCATGACAGGTTAGCTCAAACTAGAAATACCATTAACCTGCCGATAGTGCCTGTTCTAGTCCAGCCTGAAACGCTACTAGCGATCGGTCTAGTACATCGTCTTCTACCGAGAACGCTATTCTGAAATGGCCGGGTGTTCCGAACCCGACCCCAGGGGTGGTCAGAACTAGCATTGACTGGAGAATTGACATGAACTTTAGGTCATCCTGGATCGGCGATTTTGGGAACATATAAAAGGCTCCAGTTGGTTTGACGCACTCATATCCCATTCCTGTCAGTTCCCGGTAGAGGAAATCACGTTTGCTTTCGTACTCACTGACGTCTACGGACGCACCTTGTATCTTGGCGACTAGACGCTGCATGATGGCTGGTGCATTGACGAATCCGAGCGTTCTTAAAGCAAATATTGCTGCATCTGTGAACTCATTGGCTTCATCCCAGAGTGGATTCATAGCAAGGTATCCGATGCGCTCTCCCGCGAGGCCTAGATCCTTTGAGTGAGAAGCTGCGACTATGCTCCTTACATGATGTCGAAACACGTGTGGGGGAACCATTGAGTCGAATGTGAGGCGACGGTAAGCCTCGTCAGAGATCAGGTAAATTTTGGTTCCGTGGCGTTCTTCAGCTAGCTGTATTTCTTTGCATATTTCCGCAATCGTCTCGGTTGGATATACAACTCCAGTTGGGTTGTTGGGGGAGTTTAAAAGCACGGCTTTGGTTCGAGCAGTTAGGCAGGAAGACAGCGATTCTCGATCAGGCAGGAAAGACTTTCCACAATGTGCCACACGAGCTTTGCCTCCATGATGTTGAATGTAGAAGATGTATTCAGCGAAATAAGGAGCGAATATAATTACTTCATCACCCGGATCTAGGAGCGAACGTAGCGCGACGTTGATTGCTCCGCCGGCACCTGATGTGAAAAGTACGTGTTCTGCTGAAAACGCCAAACCCGTATCTTGGGAAAGTCGATCAGCGATAGCGGAACGGGCGTCTGAGAATCCGCCATTCGGCATGTAACGGTGCAATCCGGCAGCCGAGGTTTGGGCAAGTTTAATTAGTTCCTCACGAAACTCGGGTGGTGGTTCCAACAATGGGTTTCCCAAAGAAAAATCGCAGACGTTCTCGGGTCCGTGCTTAGCCTTTAGGCGGATACCTTCCTCGAACATGCGACGTATCCACGAACTGCCGGCCATCTGTTTTGTGATACGGCGAGAGATCATCAAAGAGATTCCTTACTAGTGGCCGCTTTCAATAATTGGTACCGGGAAGTTTTTGAAAGTAAATGCATAGGACACCAAATTCCGTTATCCGTCGTCGCGTCCGGCTGCGGGCATGTCCACGAGTTTTTTGACTACAAACGTTCCGGCCATATGGTCATGCCAGCCACGACGATTCGTGTCGAATAGGATCCATAACAGACCCAGAACGAAGATTATTGATGAGATCGCCTTAAACGCCATCTCCCGACCTATGGCTGTCGCGACGCCAGGCGTTCGACCATCTTCGTTGACTACTATTATTCCGGCCACCATTTTGCCAGGAGTGCCGCCCCATATCCCTGTTGGAATTACGAAATATGCAAAGTAAAGCATGATGTCTTGGCCGGCTGCGTTCTGGTGAGCGATGTGTCCTTGGGTGATTAAATTTAAACCGATAAACATTGGTATCAGAATTCCGAAATCAAGCATGATGGCATAGATCCTGCGCATCGGATGTGCCGGTTCTATTCTGTAGGTTCTTTCCATCCGTATTATCCCTGACTCAACCGCTTAAGTTATTGGAATTAACATTAGGTTCTTATTGCCGAATCGGATACATCGTAACCTTGTACTAACATTGCGTGTCTACTCATGCAGACACCAATGTTACGGGCAATGTCCGGTATATGTCTCCGTAAATTGACCTATTTGGCCTACATCCGTAGGATGCTGAGCCAGTAGAAGAATGGGGTGAACATAATATGAGACTCGAAGGTAAAGTGGCTTTGATCACGGGGGGGGCATCGGGTATTGGAGAGGCTTGTTCCCTGATGTTTGCGTCGGAAGGCGCGAGGATTGTGGTTTCCGATCTTAGAGAAAACGCGGCGGAACAAATTGTGGGACGTATCCGGGAACAAGGAGGCGAGGCAATCTCGGCTCATGGCGACGTCTCAAAACGGGTCGATGTCGAGCGAATGGTAGATTCAGCGATCGAATCGTACGGGAGCTTGGACATACTGGTAAATAGCGCTGGTGTGACTCCGAGACATGCTCCAAAGGACGCTGATTTCGAGGAAGTATGGGACTGGGTGATATCGATCAATCTTAAAGGATCATTCTTGACTTCTAAGTTCGCGGCAGAGGCGATGAAGGAAACGGGAGGAGGTTCTATAGTCAACCTCGCTTCGATAATTGGTCTCGTTGGCTACAACCAGTTCATGCAAGATAATGCGGGTGACGGTAACAGTGGCTTAAATCCGTACCCCCACTCAAAAGGTGGCGTTGTTCAGTTGACTCGAGATATGGCGGTTGGATTCGGTAAACACAATATTCGAGTCAATGCATTGTGCCCTGGTTTCATCTTCACGCCGTTAACGACCGGACTTTTTTCAGATATTGAGACTCGGTCCAAATTGCTGTCACTTCATCCCATTGGAAGACTGGGTCAGCCCAGTGAGAGCGCTAACGTTGCTCTGTTTCTTGCGTCCGATGAAGCTTCGTTTGTGACGGGAACATGCATACCGGTAGATGGGGGCTATAGCGCCCAGTAGGAAAATTTTCCTACATGCCGAATCGAGACGGCAGTACCGCCGCTGGGGGTTGTCGGTCTCGGGATCCGATGATGGTTGCTGCTAGCCATTCTGCCATCACTAGGCTGAGGAGCACTCCCTTCTTGCCACCGCCACACATGGCATATATCGGTGGGTAGAGAGCGAGCGGTCCCACTATTGGGAGCCCGTCCCTACTTACGGGGCGCAAGCAGGCAGTGTGATGTTCGATAGGAGCGTTACGTAGCATAGAGGTGTAGCGAGCTGCCATATCTAGAATCATGTACGCACCTGATTCACTAGGTGCCTCGTTTTCATATACATTTTCTTCCGTCGTACCGACCCAAACCAGCCCATCTGGTTTACGTCCTGCATTTATAGTTCCCATTCCAAGCCGTCTTTCGAAGCGATTACCCGGGACTCGGAGCCTCAAGATTTCCCCCTTTACGGGTCGCAAAGGCATTTGAGGAAGACCTTCTATCTCGATAAGACCTGCTTGCGGGCCAGTAGCAATGACCAACGCGCCTGCGGACAAAAGATCGCCTTTCTGGGTTGTAACGCTAACGCTCGTACCGCTTCCATCGACTCGTACAACGTTTCCCGCAAAAATATTAACTCCAAGCTGCTTTGCCCTGGATGCTAAGCCGTGGGTGAACGTTGAGCTGTCAAGTTCGTAGTGCGATCGTTGCAAAAGACCGCCAACAGGGAGGAAATTTAGTTCGGGAGCGATGCGTTGTAGGTCCTCAGGACTAACTATTTCTGAATCAAAACCCGTCGCTTTTTGCCACACGCATTGATCCTGCAACTGTGCTAGCTCTTCATCATCCGCAGCAAGTTGAATCGACTCAACCTGTCTCAACCGAACGTCTACACCCGCCATTTCTCTCAATTCCTGCGCGAGGGTCACATGTAGATTCAAGGAATGTTTGGCTGGTGATTGAAGTGGTCCTGGTATGCCTGTGCCCGAGGAGGGGTAAAGGCCGCCCCAGGAATAGTTCGAAGCGTTGCCCCCGAAGTGATCCCTTTCGATCAGGGTGACGTCAACTTTTTGCCGGGCTAGCTCGAGAGCCGCTGCACAACCAGCCACACCACCGCCTACGATAATCGCATCACTGATGGTCATGAGGAGACTGATGTATCTGGCACCGGTGATTGCCGCGTTTGCAAGTTCGATAATTCTCGTTTTTGGGGCTCGGAGGACATTTCTATCAAGTCGTTGCCCTGTGTGAAACTCGTTTGGAGGGCTCAGATATATTGAAGAGGATTCCCTTAAACGACCAAGAAATCAGATTGTATGCCCTGCTGGAGTTGACCATTGAACAGTTGCTAACGTTAAGTATGGTACTGTATCGACTTGCCCTCTACGAGCGCTCAATCGAAGCTGTCATGACCCGTCCAAACCTAAGGGTACAGGCTAACTTGGAGGTTGACTAAACTGAATACCACAAAGTCGCGGATCAATGCTGCGTCCCTGCACAGAGTCCTACGATGGCGGTGCATAGGCCCAACGAGAGGTGGGCGCACGGTAGCCGTGGCAGGTCATCCGACCGACTCCAATGTTTTTTTCTTTGGGGCCTGTTCAGGTGGTGTTTGGCGAACATACGACGGTGGTACTTACTGGGAGAACGTCTCAGATGGATTTTTTGACACGGCAGCGGTTGGCGCGATAGCAATATCTGAGTCCAACCCAAACGTGATATACGCGGGTACTGGTGAAGCGTGTATTCGCAATGATGTTTCCCACGGAGACGGGGTTTACCGCTCTACGGATGGTGGCGAAAGTTGGAAGAACATTGGCCTTGGGGACACACGTCATATCGCCCGCATACGCGTACACCCTGACAACCCAGATTTGCTCTACGTAGCGGCTTTCGGTCACGCTTTTGGTCGCAACAAGAGTCGAGGGATATTCCGTTCGATCGATGGTGGTGGAAATTGGGAACATGTTCTCTACAAGAGCGAAAAGGCTGGCGCAGCTGATCTTTCTATGGATCCCAACGATCCTCGCATCTTATATGCCGCTATATGGGAGGGTCACAGGAGCTTCTGGGAGATGTCTAGCGGTGGCCCCGACAGTGGTCTTTACAGATCGACTGACGGTGGAGATACATGGACAGACCTGACGGACCAACCCGGCATGCCGAATGGTTTAAAAGGGCGTATCGGTGTGGCTGTGTCTCCCGCGAAGCATGGCCGTATTTGGGCGTTGGTCCAGGCTGAGCAGGGTGGATTGCTCCGCTCCGATGACAGCGGAGAAACCTGGGATATGCTCAACACGGATGAACAGATAAAAGCTAGGCCTTGGTACTACAGCCATATATTCGCACACCCTACAGCCCCAGAGACCGTCTGGTCACTGGCTTATCAGGCATGGCGGTCTAAAGACGGCGGCCGGACTTTCGATCAGGTCACGACTCCCCATGACGACAATCACGACCTTTGGATCGATCCTCGAAACCCGAACAGAATGATTGAGGGTAACGACGGCGGGGCATGCGTCTCGTATAACGAGGGTGTGACTTGGTCAAATATATACAATCAGCCCACAGCGCAGTTCTACCACGTGGCACCCGACAACCAATTCCCGTATCGCGTGTACGGGACGCAACAGGACAACAGTGCAGTTAGTGTTCCCAGCCAGTCGCACATCGGAGCAATAATGTGGAGCGACTGTTATCTGGTAGGCAGTTCCGAAAGTGGCCAGATAGCGGTAAAGCCTGACGACTCCAACGTAGTCTATTCAGGCGCTATTGGCAGTACCCCAGGAGGCGGAGCTCCGATTCTGAGGTACGACCACATGACCAAACAGATCCGCTCGGTGACCGTTTGGCCTGAGATGAACGGGAATTGGCCACCACGAGAGCAGAAGTACCGATTCTCTTGGTCATTCCCTTTGTGTTTTTCCCCACACGATGCGGGAGTGCTCTACACGGCTTCCAACATCGTTTTTCGGTCTGATAACGAGGGTAGTAGCTGGGAACCCATAAGTCCTGACCTGACTCGGGACGACCCGAGCAAGCAGGAATTGTCCGGAGGCCCGATCACAAAGGAGGGCGGGATGATCGAGTGCTACTGCACTGTTTCCGCCTTCTCGGAGTCTCCAAAAGAGCCCGGAGTATTCTGGGCCGGGAGTGATGACGGCCTCGTCCACATTTCCCGTAACGGCGGGGCTAGCTGGGAAGACGTGACACCGCCAGGACTGCCGGAGTGGACGTTTATCCGCAATATCGAGCCCTCACGTCATGAACTTGGAGTCGCTTACGTAGCTGCAACCCGACATAAATTGGACGATTACCGTCCTTTTCTGTACAGGACGGACGATTATGGTGCGACTTGGACAGACATCGCTACGACGCTTACCGACGACACGGTTACCCGAGTCATACGCGAGGACAATGAGCGGATAGGTTTACTCTACGTCGGCACAGAAATAGGCGTGATCTTTTCACTGGATGATGGCGAGACATGGCAGTCTCTGCAGGCGGGTCTCCCTGTGGTGCCCATACACGACATCTCCATCAAGGGTGATGATCTAGTGGCGGCTACCCATGGGCGGTCGTTTTGGATACTCGGAGACCTTCCGGTAGTCCGACAGATGGATGATGAAGGATTGGATGGAAACGTTTACATCTTAAATCCCGCCCGAACCTACCGGCTGCAACAACAAGTAGGCCATGTTTCAACTACAGGCCCAGGCAAGAACTACTCGCCGCAACTCGGCACCCCTGGAACGTACGTACAGACGCCATCGACTGGGGCGGAGAAGGTGTTCCTTGATGCCGGAACTAACCCTCCTGAAGGAGTACCGATCATATTTCGACTCTCAGATGTACCAGATGGCGAGGTACGATTGACCTTTCTAGATCCCGAAGGGAACGTTGTAAGAAAATTCTCTACCGAAGACGAAAATCCCGAATTCCGGGTCCGCCAAGGCATGAACAGGTTTATATGGGACATGCGTCACTCTGACGCCGAACCGCCACTCGAAACCGCTTTCTACAGCAAGGGGACTCCACCACCTATTGCTCCACTTGTCACACCAGGCAATTACCAAGTAGCGCTTTTGGTGGAGGGCCGGACATATACCCGTCCATTTGAAGTACTAAAAGACCCGCGCAGTTTCGCCACTGACAAAGATTTACGAGACCAATGTCAGTTGATGTTGGCCATACGGGACCGTTTGTCTGAAGCACGCCTTGCCATCAAAGATATCGCTCGAGTTCGCAACGAGATCGACCAATGGGAGAGAGAGATCGACCAATGGGAAAGTCAATCTGAAGATGGTACGGACACCTTGTCTATTGTCAATACAGTAGACAGTATAAAGGGAGTAGTAGCAGACATTGAACGTAGGTTGATTACAGTCGAGCACGAAGATGATACGGGGCGCCCGGCCCAGATTACCGAGAAATTTGAATCACTCGCACCAGTCGTCTCAGGTGGGGACACCGCTCCGACCAGCCAGTGCTACCAGGTCTACGAACAATTAACGGCCAATTTAGAGGAGCAGTTAGCCCGAATCAGGAATATTGTCGATGACGAGATGGTTACGCTCGAACGAGATGCCTCCTTTCTTGTTGACTATTAAGCAATTGCTAGAAGATGTGGACTGAGCGTTTAGTTTATGAATCCAGCGCGCCCACAATTAATTATGGGTAGAACCTGGGCGTTGCTTGAAGAGCGGTCTATTTGTACTTGCGTCTGAGGCGGGGTGCGATCACTATTCAGATTAATGTAAAGCGTAGTCTCCCCAACGATCCTTTCTTGTCCAACTGCCGTTTATTTTCGTTAGGCCAAACATAGGTCTTTTTGGTTTTTCGCCCGTTCAGCTTGTTAGTCTGAGCCCCATATTGCAGCCATTTTGAAAAGTTGTCAATAGCTTTTGATAATTTTTTTTCAATTTCTGAGAAATTTTTTAAATATGATATGTCTTCCCATTCGATTTCATAGTCGCTGGCACTGA
>CAZXXH010000025.1:0-8726 GCA_964644645.1 uncultured Dehalococcoidales bacterium | reverse complement strand
GGCCAAACCCAATTTTGCGCGACAACTGGCTACACTACCCACGATAACCACGGAACTCGCACTACTACTGGTCATGAAGATGCCTATGTAGGTGTTACTGGGTGGGTGTGGCAAGAGTTGTGAGGTCGCTATTCTTCGCAGATGGTCATTAGAGAATTTGTCTATAAACTCTTTGTCCGGCTTGGAAGACGTCGACGACATTTTCCAAAGCGCTTATATCTTGAAGTGGGTTCCCTCGAACAACAAGGACATCAGCCTGCCTGCCTAGCGCTAGCCGACCAGATTTATCATCAACGCCGATCGACGTTGCGCTGCCAGACGTCGCAGCGAGTACCGCTTTGGAGTTGGTGAGACCTGCGTGAGCTAACAATTTAACCTCGTTCACAAAATTTCCAGCTGGGTATTCTCCCCACGGTGAGTCAGAACCGGCAGTTACCCTTACTCCCATTTGTTCTAGGCGTCCTGTCGTCTCTAGTCTCTGTTCCAGCGTTAGTTTACGTAAGCGGACACGTTCGTTATCCGATGGCGATAGTTTGCCATTACGAGACCTTTTTTCTTCCAGGAAATCTATGCTGGCTTGAATCACGGCAAGAGTGGGATTTACCCATGCGCCCGCATCAGCAAGTTGATCAGCGATGTCATCACGAAATGAGTATCGGCCCCCAGCGTCTTCGAACGCGCAATGAATAATCATGTCTACTTCGGCTTCCAGCGAGTTCGTTATACCTTGAGCGGATGCACAATGAGCGGCGGTAAGCAGACCTAACTTGTGTGCCTCATCCGTGATTGCACGTAGTTCAGCTACCGAGTAAGACGGCAAGTTTGGAAAAGACGATCTTGTGCTGCCACCAGTCGCCATGATCTTGATGTAATCGGCACCCTCTTTTACAAGCTTGCGGACTTCCTTCCTGACCGCGTTCTCGCCGTCTGCCTCAGAACCGCAATACCACATGTGTCCACCAGTAATGGTTACAGGGCGTCCACAGATGACCATGTTGGGTCCGGCGGCTAGTCCTCGTCGTACCCCTTCTCTAAGTGAGAAGGCGACACGATTTTTGGCTCCATTTTCACGTACGGTCGTGACTCCAGAGTGCAATACGGTTCTGGCGTTTTTCACTGCCTGCATCAGCAAAATATCATCATGCTCCTTGGCAACGTCGTCACCAAGGGTGCCATCACCAGGCGCCATCAAGTGTGTGTGCGCGTCTACGAGCCCTGGCATGATTGTGGCGTCACCGTAATCGAACCTCTCTACATCTGAGCCATCAGGTGCCCTAATTTCGGCTAGATTCCCGATAGAGGACACAATTTTCCCATCAATTAGCAGGGCGCAGCCGTTGTTTGATGATGAGCCTGTGCCATCTAAGATTCTGTCTGCGGTGATGAGTTTGAATCGTGTTTCCATTGTTGTGAATGCCTGCGTCAGCTTCCCCAGTATTATTTGGCTGAGCGATTGTACAAGGCTATATGACGCCCAGGTTTATCAAATCATGTTGTAGTTTTGCGACGTTTTCAAAACGCAAAGCGGTAATGCCAGTTTTTCGTGCTCCGGCTACATTCTCAGCCATATCGTCAATGAATAAGATTCGATGTGCAGGTGTTTTACTTGCGTTCGATATTGTCTCAAATATGGCGCGATCAGGTTTCATTACTCCAACTTCGTATGACAGTACAACTGGATCTAATAGCCTTGTAACTGAAATTCGTTTCCTTTCCAGTTCCCAATGGACAGAGCTCGTGTTGCTGCAGAGTGCCAGACGATACCTCTGAGCCAGATTGTCTACCAAAGGAAAAAGTGACGTGTTGGGAGTGAGCACAGAGCAATAAAGATCTCTTAATTCATTGGCGGAGATCGTTGGCCCTAACGATCCAATAGCGGCTTCAGCGAATTCCTCCCACGTTTGGCGGCCAGTCTCAAGTGGCGCTTTGAAGTCTGGTCCGAATACCCGTTTTTTTACTGCGGCCTCACTGGCACCTGTCTTTTGAGAGATGATATTTGTTGCCCGGCTTTCGTCGACAATGGACAGCACATTCCCTAGGTCAAACGCGATTAAATCGAAGGGACCTCGGTTCATTCCATCAAAACTCGAACGTTAAGGGCTGGATCAATCGGTCGGTGCAAGGCTTCCGAGTATGCGGTTTTTGTGAACATTTACTATTGTATGTGCATCTCACTCACGTTAGTTGCAGATGGCAAAAGTACGGTTATGCGTGTACCGTGCTCAGGCGAACTTTCCGCCGAGATGGTCCCACTGTGGGCTTCTACAAGCCTCTTGGCTATGGTTAGACCAAGGCCTGCTCCACCAGTCTCGCGGCTGCGAGATGGGTCGGCACGGTAGAACTGGTCAAATATGTAAGGTAACTTTTCCTGTGCGATACCGCGTCCGGTGTCTGAAACGATCAGAACAACTCTTGACTGATCTGGCGCCATACTTACTGACACCATAATCGATCCGCCATCAGGTGTGTGTGTTAAAGCGTTTTCTAATAGGTTGGCGACTACTTGGCGAATACGGGTTCTATCTGCATATACAGGCGATATTTCGAGTTCTGTGGTGAATTTAAGTGTAACTCCGTGATTAATCGCGCGAACGGAGAACTCGTCCGATATGGTTTGGACTAAATCCTCCAATTGCCCGGCTTCAAACTCAAGCCTCAGTGCACCTGCCTCGACTAGTGCGACTGTTCGTAGGTCTTCCACCAGACGAGAAATGTGAAGGGTTTGCTGATATAAGGTGTCGATGGTTGCCGCGTTTGCTTTGAGCACACGGTCCTTAATTGCTTCCAGATAGCCTTGGAGGTTGGAAAGTGGGGTGCGTAGCTCATGGGCGATATCTGCCATCAAGACCCTCTGCCTTTTTTGCGCAGATTCCAGGTCCTGAGCCATGTCATTGAAAGTTTGCCCTAGGACACCGATCTCGTCGCTGCCTGCCGATGGTACACGTTGAGATAAATCGCCTTTTCCCAAAGTTCTGGCAGCTGATGTGAGTGATCGTACTGGGCTGAGCGCTTGACGAGTGCCGATAGAAACTATTATTAACCCCATACTACCTGCGATGATGCCAGCCCACAGTAGGGAGTTTTGGAATGAAGACGCAAGGGTCGCTAGGGGCGGATCACGTGGCAGTGCTGGAGGTTCTTCATCAGCTTGAACTAGGCGTTCCGCTAACGTTTGCTGATCTTCTGACATGGTTGACTTCTGTAATCTTTGGTCAAAGTATTCAGGCGAAATACGGAGCGATGGTCGTGTGAAAAATTTCTGGAACATCATAGATCCAACGACTTGACCATTGATTATGATGGGGACGCGGGACGCTTCAAATACAATATTTGTCCGTTGGAGACTTGGATGAGAGTCAGCAACTATGGAGCCGTCAGGATCTGCTACCAGGATGTGCCAGTCGAAAAGGGTGCCGGCTTGTCTCAACATCCCCTTGACACTTTGCCAATCATTACGTTGCTCATATGAGTTAGCCACCAATTGCTTGACCCGGGAAGCCCGTGCGTCGTTCACTTCCTGCTCAAATCGATGGATTTCCAATGTTGTTGCTCTAGCGGAATATATGCTTACTCCGGATATCGCAAGTGCAAGGGCTCCGGCGAATGCTATTGTCAGTCGGAGTTGAAGGCTTTGTGTAAATTCAGGTAACTTCAAATCGGTATCCTATTCCGTAGACGGTTCGAACGTACATTCGACTTGGGTCACAGTCTTGTAATTTTCGCCTGAGGTTCGATATGTGGGTGTCAACCGTACGATCAAACCCCTCGAAATCGTAGCCAAATACATTAGTTATGATCTGTTCACGAGACACTGCTCGTCCCACTGAACGTATGAAGTAGGCGAGCAAACGAAACTCGGTCGGGGTTAGTTGGACCTTTCTTTGCCCGAGCGTGGTTTCTCGACTTGCCATGTCCAGAAAAATATTGCCTTCCTCAATGGTTTCACTTTCTTCATAGGTTTCCTCATGGGTAGACCTACGCAGTACTGCTCCGACACGAGCTGTTAACTCTCTCGGGCTGAAAGGCTTTGGCACATAATCGTCGGCTCCTAGGTCGAGCCCTGCCAGTAGTTCGTCTTCGGCAACGCGGGCAGTGACCATTATTATTGGAACGCTGGATTCGGCTCGAATGGTTTGACATAACGCGAGCCCATCGATCTTTGGGAGCATCAGATCTAGCACAATCAGGATCGGATTGTGCTCACGGGCAAGTGCCAACCCCTTAGCACCGTCGTACGCTACGATGACTTTGTACCCTTCATTGACAAGGTAGAGTCGCACCAGCGCCGCGCTTGCCCGATCGTCTTCGACGATTAGAATTGGCTTGCAGTTATCTTGGGAATGAAGGACATTCCCGAACCTCGATCTTCCTGAGCGAGTATTTGTGTTTGTTGAGGGCATGTATAAAGTAGAATTGATCGCCTCTGCTCGGCGTGCCGAACGATCCTGGGTTTCTTATCAGTGCAATCAAACACAGACCAAGTCAGTTGTGATAGCCGAGCCAAAGTGATTCAAATTGACTGCTAAATCATGAGCGAAACAGGCAATCCTTTACATTTTTTTGACTTTTACTTTCTTACGGTTCGACGTGCTCGAGACGTTTCTCTCTAGAATTCCACCGTTCCTTTATACGTTCTAATCTCTCTGTAGCCTCTTCCCTAGTTAACTTGCCGCGTTGTGCAACAGACCTGGTCTTCGACTTCAATACTTCAAGCTTGGATTTTGCGGAATGCCTGTACTGAGGCTTTGCCAACTCCAGTGTTGCGGCCTTAATTTTGCCTACGTCGATTTTCAGTATTTCAGCAACGCGCTGTAGAAATTCACTGTCTTTGATGACGTTGGTTTTCTTGGCCTTGCTAGGATGAGAATTGTGTAATCGGTGTTTCTGTTTCCTGGACTCTGGTGCCATGTACGACCACTTTGGCTTCAGAATTCTAGCCGCTTTAGGCGCACTGTTTAGCCAATCCTCGATGGCGATCCGCTGCTCCTCAGTGATCTTGCCATTTTTTACTCTGTAGGCAAGCCTGTCGGAAATTCGTTCGTGCCTTATTTGTTCTTTGGCCGCAGAGAACGCTTGTCTCACGTTATTCGGATCACGGTCGATTGCTTTTGCGAGTTCTTCAAAGGGCATTTTCTTGAATTTTTGATCGGCCTGCGACTCACCGTATTTACCCTGAGCATGTGCGACACTCCCGACGCTTACAAGGGTCGCAACCATAAAGGCGACTGATATAGCAACCCAAAGCATTTTCATGATCTGTGTCCTTCCGAGGATTACTCACACTTTTGATATGTAACGGTAGACAGCCAAGTTAACAGCCTATCTTTAATGGCATACACCGAGTATTTTGCATCTCGAATGTCAAGGCCTTGTGAAGATTTGAAGTGTGCCCAGATGTATATATCTATTGATATCCTCTGAATATATCGGGCTGTTTACACGACATATGACTTCAAAAATTAATAATCTGGATTTTTCTTAGTCATACCGAGTCCCAAAATGTGTAAGCGTTCACTTCCCCCATTAACCACGTTACTGCAACACCTGATTTAGACGTCACCAATCAAACAATTTGACGGCATATCTGGTGGAATACTTTAGTAGGGCATCTTGCGGCCTGTTATCTTACGGCCGTGGTCAGCGAACGAACCATTGGGGGCGTTAATTATTTTTGCCCCTAGTTGGTTGATTGCGTATTCTACGATTTCCGTATCAGTCATCGATGGGTCGTTCCATGAAGAGTAGAAAGCGATGCCAGCGTTGTCGCAGGATGATTTGACTTTGTTACGCGCGTTGTTCATGGTTTCGGAATAGGGTGGATCGTGGGCATCGGGGTCGCCAATAGACATGCCCATGTCGCCTGGACCCCACTCCGCGAAAGCGATGCCAGGCACTAGGGCACTGTCACGTGCTCTGGACAGGCAATGCCTGTCCTCGATTTTGAGTCCGAGTAGAAGTTCTCCTTGAGGGTTGAGTGGCCATGGATCCGCACGCTTGACGTACTCTAAAGGGTCCAATGACCAGACTTCCGCGGGTTTTACCTGTCCGCCTGCCCCACGTAACCCCTCTGGTAAAACATCTCGACCGTGCCTTTGAAACGGGTAACGTGCTGTTGCCACGAAGGCTTTAACTGCTTCTGGGTCTCGGGCGTGGGTGTTGAGAATGCCGTGAGCACCTGCAGTAAGTACGTGGCGTACTTGCCAAGCATTGTTGAGAACTTCAGCCGTGCTAGTGCAATTGGAAGGTAATGTAGCGATTACTGTGGGTGTCATGTGGCCGCTGGGAGTTGGTCCACCGTCTCTTAATCCACGGATAAGCTGATTGAGTCCTTGGACATCAAACGGTTCATGCTCGAAGTCGACGATGAGCAGATCTGCCCAAGTGCTAGACAGATCTCTACCGGCGTCGTACGAAAGTTCTGACGGGTGGCTGGCATACACCGGCTGTCCGTGCTCGAGCAACTCGATACACTTGTTGATTCTTGACATGTTCTATCTCCAGCGTGCCGCCATAATCTATGTCTCTGATAATGTCGATTGTAGGTATCGTAGAGTTACGACATCCTGATTGGACCACCTAAGTAAACGGTCGAAGAAACGAAAGATCAGTTTCTTCGGATGTGATGATCTCCAACAGTGCGGCGTGTCCTGCTTCGGTGGCCTGTTTGGCTCGTTTGATAGCCGCTCCGATGGCGTTTGGGTCTGATACTTGTTCGGCCCATCCTCCTAAAGCCCTACCGATGTCAGCATAGTTGCCTCCGATGTCACGTGTTGCATACATGCGATGCGAGAGTTCCATGTGGTGCGTCTCAATAGCCATAGATGAGTTGTTGAGAACTATCGTCAAAATCGGTAGATCGCTCCGTACGGCAGTTTCAAAATCTAGTCCGGTCATTCCGAAAGCGGCATCACCCATAAAATTGACGCACAATTTCTCAGGTGCAGCGAGCTTTGCACCGATGGCTAACCCCAGTCCGGTACCGAGTGCGTGTGATTTTCCCCAACCTAGATAGGTGCGAGGCCCATCCGATTGGTAAAATGGCATCATCTGATAGCGAGGGCTACCAGAGTCGTGCGTTACGATCGCCTTAGATGGATCGATTACCTGCATAAATTCGTGTATGACCCGGTACGGGTTGATAGGCGTCTCTGAAGACGTAAGGACCAGCCTCCACTGATCAAGCCACTCCCGACGTTTATTGGCTATTGCTACGGCGGGCCCATTATTGGGATCAGTGGACTTGCCATTGGTGAGTTGCTGCAACGCATCGATAAATTGGGTGAGTACCAATTTCGCATCACCCAATATCGCGTGATCTGGCGAGTATGATTTGCCGATATCCATAGGGTCGTTGGTCGAGTGTATTATGGTTTTTCCGGGCGGTATGGGCATTACCATCAAGTGCTTTGTAAGGCTCGTTCCAACGGCTAGCACCAGATCTGACTCTGCAACGAAATGGTGTGCGGCACCGTTCATGACTCCGGACCCACTGCCTAGAGATAGCTGGTGAGTCTCAGGAAACGCGCTCTTGCCCTCCATGGTGGTTATGACCGGCACCTGCAGCTATTCAGCCAACTCGCGGAGTTCGGCAGTCGCTTCTGCATATAGCACCCCAGCTCCGGCTAGCCGCACGGGACGCTCTGCCACTATTAGAGCCTGAGCAGCCTTTTCTACATCTTGAGGGTTTCCCTGGGCTCGGAGGCGGGGTTTGGAGTGGTATCCTGCCAGCAACTCTCCAGGCACATCGGCTGTTGCTACATCGTCAGGTATTTCAACTAAGGCTGGGCCTCCTCGGCCTTGTGTTGCTGCTGCGAAAGCCCTGCGGAGAGATTCAACAACCTTATCTGGTTTACCCAGATGGTCTACAGATCGGGTGATTGACTCGTATGCTTTCTGTGAGCTGAACAAAGGATAAACACCTTCGTTGAGGCGATTGTGGCCGAGAGGCAGTAGTAACAGGGGGGTTGAATCCGCAAACGCTGTGGCTACGCCAGCGAAAGCATTCTCAGCGCCAGGTCCGTATTGCATGGCGAAAACACCCGGCGGATTTCCATTTTTGACCCTGGAGAAGCCATCTGCAATACCTACTCCAACGCGTTCTTGGCGGCACACGATAGGCCGAATGCCGGCAGCAGCAGCAGCCTCAATCAAGGATGTTGTTGGGTAACAACTGAGGTACTCTACGCTTTCCCGCTTGAGGATCTCGGCTATGGCATCTATGACTCGCATGGCACCTCGTCTTCTCATATCCCACTTGATTAAGTTAGTGAACTGATAGCACTGTTACAGGAACCCAAGACCGTGTAGAAGAAAAGCCCCCGTTTGCGATATCGACTTCTAACCAGAAGCCTTAGTTTGATGCAGCGCTTGTATGATCGCATCGATAGACTATTAAGGACGGCAAGGAATCTAGTTTCAGTCCACAACCGTTGCCAGATTTTCGCGCATGAATGTTCACTGCGTCGAGCCTAGGTGTAGTGAACGTAACCAGTTATCTTCCGGTAACCGCGGTTAACCTTAATCTGGTAGCGATTTATCAGGAAAAATATAGATGGCAAAGAAGATTTGGAGACACTATATTGAACTCGATGCGAAGTATTTGGGGATGGGGACTACAGGCAAAAGAACCGACGATTAGTGAGAGGCGTAATGCGGCACGTGCTATGTCCAAACGTTTCCAGACAGAACTCGAAGTGATTTCTCCTCCTACGATCGACAGGATTATT
>CAZXXH010000024.1:3239-19141 GCA_964644645.1 uncultured Dehalococcoidales bacterium | reverse complement strand
AGATACCTGGTCCGCTGCCTTGTAGTCAACCCTGGCACCAGCTCCACTGGGTGGCCCTGGGCTTGCTGCGGCATGTTTAACTGCCAACGGGTCTCCCACCATGGTGGATGAACGCCTACTGGCGCGTCTGGTCAGATGGTTTGATACAAGATCCTGTTGCATTTCTCCAACAAAACGGTAAGGAACTGAAGCCCCCCGAGAACCTCGGAAAGAGCGCTGGAAAGCGCGAAGCATGTAGAGATGCTTCCTTGCACGGGTCATACCAACGTAGCAAAGCCGACGCTCTTCCTCAAGCTGCTCTGGATCATCGATAGAACGCGAATGTGGTAACAACCCTTCTTCAAGCCCAATCATGAAGACCGCGTCGAACTCCAGACCCTTCGCTTGATGCAAGGTTATGAGCGTAATGGCCTCAGTATCACCTGCCTCGTCCAACAGATCGACATCTGAGACAAGAGCAACGCTCTCCAGAAACTCAGCCAACTGGGCCCTCGAATCGTCTCCATCGTATTGCTCCGCAGATCCCCTAAGCTCACGAACGTTTTCCCAACGCTCATCGCCGTGTTCCCGATCCTCGTTGAGCAGTCGAGCATAACCGCTAAGCTCAAGCGACAA
The DNA here is from genome assembly GCA_964644645.1 of uncultured Dehalococcoidales bacterium. Lineage (GTDB taxonomy): Bacteria > Chloroflexota > Dehalococcoidia > Lucifugimonadales > Lucifugimonadaceae > CAZXXH01. The sequence goes on along the minus strand of CAZXXH010000024.1, from coordinate 18,526 downwards.
ATCGATCAACTCAGCGGGTGAGAGCTCCAGTGACTGCTCGATTAGTCGTTGAACAAGAGCGCCAAACTGCTCAAGAGAATTCAGTGCACGAGTGCGTAGAGTCGACTTGAGTGGCGACGCCAAGTCTCGTGTTCCCTCATCAGACTCTGGATGCAACGAGAAAATTATTTCAATCATCGGAACACCTGCTACCCCAGCAGTTGTTCTCAATTGGGTTACTGTCTTATCGCTTATACCGCGAGCTGGCAGATTAATGACGCGCTCCAGAGCAGCATCATCAGCCGGGTTTTGTGCCAGTCTCAGGTAACACAAGAGATCTTTAACCTCCTTACGCGCATAAAACTTGGTACCCCCAACCAGTTGATACGGTGTCGATGTTCTATTGCACGCCACCTCAACAGCGCGCGACTGTGCGTTAATGCGGTACATCACCGCAACTTCACCCGGATGCATATCTTCCTGTTCCATCAGGCGAGCAATTTCTTCGACAACGGATCGGGCCTCCTCCTCCTCGTCATACGCCTCGACGATCACAACCTGTTGTCCACGCTCGTTATCGGTCCACAGACGTTTGTGTGGCCTTGAACTGTTGTTAGTGATAACCGAATCAGCCGCTTCAAGTATCACTTGGGTTGATCTGTAGCTCTGATCCAATGTCACCATCCGAGCTTCTGGATAGCTCTTTTGGAACTCAGTTAAATTGGAAGGATCTGCATGTCGCCAGGAGTAGATAGATTGGTCAGGATCTCCAACAACGCAAAGGTTACGGTGTTTACTAGCAAGTAGCTTGGCGATCCGCAGTTGAAGTGGGTTAGTGTCCTGAAATTCATCTATTAACAGATACCGGTAGTTGTCCTGGTAGCGCTCCAACACCTCCGGTATCGATTCAAGTAGCCGGACAGTCTGTAGGAGCAGATCGTCGAAGTCCAGTGCCTTGGATCCGCGTAACAGTTCCCCGTATCTGGTGTACGTACGCGCCGCAATCTCGTGGAAGTAGGCAGAAAAATTTTCTTGATATCGTCTATCCAGTACATCCCTTGCAAACATACCTTCGTCAAGGCCTTTATTTTTGGCGCTCGATATGACGCTAAGCACCGAGCGTGGAGTAAAACGCCGTGTGTCTACATCCATCTCCTCCAAGACACGGCGGACGGTACGTAACTGATCGTCCTGGTCGTATATAAGATAGGCTGTGTCGACCCCTATTCTGCCACCGTCCACACGCAAGATTTTGGCGCAGAAGCCATGAAATGTGCGTACCTGTAAATAATCCCAACTGCCAGGGACAAGGGCTTCACACCGTTCTCGTAGTTCCCTAGCAGCCTTGTTAGTAAATGTCACAGCAAGTATGTTTCTCGCCGACACGTCGTGCTCATCAATCAGGTAGGCGATACGGTGCGCCATAACTCGCGTTTTCCCACTCCCAGGGCCGGCAACTATCAGTAGTGGACCATCTAGATGGCAAACGGCCTCGGACTGGCGCCCCGAAAGGGAAGACAGGAGATTGTTTCGGTTAATGCTATTGGCAGACATGAGTCAATTATAAGTAGAACAGAGCAAAACATAGCTTTCAGACGGCGACAAGAATACTGGGGCAGTGACCTCGGAAAAAATAAATGAAACCAACCGGGGGTACCGGATCCGCAAATTCCGTTACCGTGTCACAAAAAACGGTTACGGAGCCGTGTACCCGTTACCGTGTCACAAAAACGGTTACGGAGCCGTGTACCCGTTACCGTGTATATACCGGTAACGTTATCCGGTAATGGCAACGGTGAGCGCAGCATCGATTGCTTTAAGATCTAGGCTCTTCTTGATCATTTCCAAAGCGAACTCGAGCTTGTCGGGGTGGTCGAAGCGAGCCTTCCCCAGCATTGCCTCAAGCTTGGCTGCTGACTCATGTGTGTCACCCGGCACCACTACAATTGGCACTTCTTGCCGTTCCGCCTCGTATGAAACATACTCAACAGGATCGGTATCGTTCGTCAGTATGAGTGCCCGGACTGGTGGGTCAGTCTGAAGGGCAGCAATCTGAATATCAGGACGGTCTCCCCGTACAAGAACGCCTACGTTGCCCTGTGACCCAAAGTAGTGAGGGCCCCAGTCGAGTACCATACCGCCGATAAGTACATTCTCCACAAGATAATCGGCGAATTGCTCACCAGAGACAAACCTTCCTCGGAGATGCTCAGCATACGTTCTGACCGATAGACTCAGCATCAGACGCTCCTCAGGTAGCCAGCCCCAAATTGGTATATCGTGCGCGCCGACTAACTTCTCTAGACCGATTTCTACATCGTTAATTTTGTATGGGGGTACATTGTTTATGACGATCCCTGCAAGCCTATTTCCATACAGCGCAGCGCTTTCGACCACCGGCTCGTCCCAACGCGTAACCAGCACTATTGCAGCATCTAGTTCGTCGGCGAGGGCGCTATCTGCTTCGGAGTTGCCTGCCAAACCTTCGACAATCACAACGTCGTTGGAAGAACCTAATTGAGATAATGTCTTTCCAACTGAGACAATCTGCTTCGATGAAGGATCGCTTTCTTTAACCTTCTGTGGCTGTGTCGATATCATGCCTGGCAAGAGACATTGAAGGTCCGCATCACTCGCAGAACGATCTACCGACTTGAACGCGACTCCGACAGTGGTCCTTAAACCACAGAGCAAGGAATGCTTTGCCAGAACAGCGGCCAAGGTGGTCCGGCCGGCTCCTGGAGCCGTTGAAGATATTATGAGGTATGACACTGCTATATAACGTTAGTCACTAGAGAATGCATATAAGTCCACTGTAAGACGAGTATAAATGCTTATGGAAGGCACATGTTCGGACTGAGGCGAATCGAAGTGTCCAAGCGTCCAGCAATATACACCCCTGCATTCTGTTGCCTCACACATTCTGAACTGATTGTATCAATCTAGGTCCAAACCTGAGGGTTAAAGATAACCTCTACCTATGGGGGCACAGTATCGGGATATCGATAAAACCACAGTGCCTGGATCACGTTTCCGTCTCTTTCGAGTGGGCAGACTTCCTCTTGTTTATCTGAAAGGCGTTGACGCTGCTCTGCATACTGCACTACGCTCCATATATGGTGCCGAGGTAGCTCAGTTGGTAGAGCAACGGACTGAAAATCCGTGTGTCGGCAGTTCGAGTCTGCCCCTCGGCACCAAACCTATTTCCGGCTGTGTCCGTCAACCGTCTTGTGTACCCAACAGTCACCCTTGTCACTACGTTTCGCAAAGCCAGATAGTTAGAAACGTCAGATGATGATCTGGATTCGCACCCGCTCGGACGAACTCCTGTGGGCGTCTTGATCTTTGACATACTCCTCGCAGCCACCGTAAGTAACTCCACAACTAGTGGTAAGACCGTCTCCATGGTCAATAACTAAACAAGGGAAGGTTAGTTATCAGAACTCGTTGGACATACGACGGGTCGTAATTACCGGAAGAATCGCGATGGAGTGATCGATATCTACCTGGGGCCTACTACTGATGAACTAGAAGTTGTTCAATGTCGTCTAATGTTCTCCAAAATTAAAGCTGCGGATAGGCCATGCGCCTCTAGGATGTCATTATGGTCGCCATAACAATGCAAGAATTCGTCTTTCAACGTGAAAGTGTACAACTGGCACTTGGCGCCAATGTCCCACGCGACTTGCTTGGTCTGTGGAGCAAGCCCGCCCTGGGGAACATGTTCTTCAATCACTACCACTTTCCTGTGATGTTCAAGTATCTCCGCGATGCCAGAGCGATCAAGGGGTTTCAGAGTGTGACACGCGATCAATGAAACCGAATTCCCCGCGGCCTTCAGTTCCTCGGCAACCTCAGCCGCCGTTGTCATGATCACACCATATGAGAGCACTGCTACGTCACTACCTCTGTAAAGGTAACGCACCTTTCCAAACTCGAATGGATCTTGAGCTTGGCCTGTAATCGTCGGTTCGCCAGCCTTGCCGAAGCGAAGATACAGCGGCCCTCCATCACTGCGTTGTGCAGCATACTTAGTGGCTTCTGCTGCCTCCGATGGATCACAAGGCGCGATTATAGACATGTTCGGAATCGCACCTGCGACAGCAATGTCTTCCTGTGCGTAATGCGTCCCACCCAAAGTAGAGTAGATCACACCACCACCGATCCCCACCACTGTAACTGGTAAGTTTTGGTAACCCAAATCATCGCGAACCATTTCGAACGGTCTATATAGGGAGAATGTCGCGATCGTGTAGGCGAATGGTCGCATCCCCTTGAGCGCTAGTCCTGCGCACATTCCTATCATGACCTGCTCGGCTGTTCCGACATTGACGAAACGCTCCGGGAATTCCTGTCGAAATTTTTCCATAGAGCCCGCCGGAGATATGTCGGCCACGACAATGTATATACGTGGATCCTCTTTGGCCAACCCGTAGAGTGTCTCTGCGAATATGTTCCTCAAGATGACACCTGTTCTAGACCAGCTAATGCATCCTCATACTCTGAGGGGGATGGTGACCGATAATGCCAGATTGGAACACTCTCCATGTACTTAACACCTCGGCCCTTGACCGTTTTAGCGATCAAACAGAACGGCTTCCCACCCTTACGACTATTCACTGCATGGAAAATGGCGGATGCGTCGTGACCGTTTACCTGCTCCACTTCCCACCCAAACGCCACCATCTTATCGACAAGCGGATAGAAGGTAGGATGTGTCACGCTAGTACGGCCTAATGATTGGAAATCATTGTTGTCAATTATCACTATCAGATTGTCTAATTTCAGGGTCGAACCCATGAGTATTCCCTCCCAGGTCGATCCTTCCTGAAGTTCGCCATCCGATACCACAGCATATATACGCCCTGGACTGCCTCTTTTGGCGGCTCGATTACGCTCCGCGACTGCCATCCCTACGGCCATCGCCATTCCATGGCCCAAACTACCAGTTGAAGCAGCGATACCCGGAACACCATAATCTGGGTGTGCCCCCAGCAGCCCGTTAGCAGTACAGTACCTATCAAGTTCCTCTCTCGGTAGCACTCCTCGCTTCTCTAGGATCGCGTACTGAGCCATGCACCCGTGACCCTTCGACATTAAAAAAGTGTCCGGGGATTCGCCGTTCGAGTATCGACGCATCAGTCCATAGTAGATACAGTCAACCATCTCTAGACATGAGAACGCCGAAGCAATGTGAAGCGCAGTTACACGCTGGGAAATGTCCAGAATACGGCGCCTGAACTCAAGGCACCGCTGCCGACCGGCAGGTGCATCCCAAGTATCCAGTTGTTCAGCTATATGTACAGTCATTGGCAGTTAAACGTAGCAATGATTCGGCCAAGCATTCGGCGCAATAAACCCATCAGCCTAGCGGACGTTACATCAAAGCACACAATAGTATTTTAAGTCATCACTGGATTCGTCTTGTACACACCCAAGCATTCAACATCAGACAAGAGCAATACAACACGGTTGTAATCACTCAAACCTTTGGACAGGATACTCCGTATAAAGTATAAAATACGGCGTACGAGAACCTACTCCCTGCCAAAAGTCATCACCCGGAATAATGCACGATAGTTATCCTCGAATGCCAGGCAGCAAACTTTCAATCTACTGTTCAACGCATCGGGGGTACCCAGGGTTCGCCCGAAGTCTGGAACGTAATGCTCTAATGGGCTGAGTAAGTTTGCCACATTGAATATCGATTAGCCTTGTTAATGTAACTAAGTTAAATGAACGTCGCTGACTCATGAGTTGACGTGCCGTCCTACGTTACACAACCGTTCGGCAGTCGCCTCATCTCGACTTTGGTGGTTCGAACAAGTCTGCGTACTTCCGCAAGAAATCACGTCCTATTCTGCTCCGGGCACCGAAAGTAAAAGGAGTCGTGCGGCTCAGTAACAGGGAACTGTAGGCGCGCTGTGCCCGTTCATCCTCTTCGGTATAACGGGCAACACCCTCAACCCGGTCCATCATCTCCTTTGTAAGATTGGCAATCTCTTCGGGTGAATTTTCTTCCGGAATTATCCCATTGGAGGCCCACTGATCAGGCACCCAGGCATCTCTCAATTCACTTTGCAGGATTTCTGGGAATGAAAGAAGCCGGTCGTCTGACAGAGAACGGTACAACTTCTTGATGTATAGGTCACCAGGCCACCAGCCATGCCCCATTGGGAAACCATCGACAATAGCGCATTGGCGGCCAAAAAGTGGAGGCACCACTGATGGCCCAGAATCAGACCCCAAAAAGAACCTGCAACTGGCTAGTAAAAAGATGTCCATCCAGTCACTACGCGCGTCTGTGAATACGTAGTCGATTACCTTTGGAAGGTTCGGAAGCCGTGTCATGGTAGGGTTTCCGAGTCTCACTACCCATCCGCCCCCACTAGTGATCACATCTAACGCAGTAATGTAATCGGTTATATCCCGGTTTCTATGCCTAGTACGGGGTGAGGATATGAAACCGTCTTCACGCACATGGACAGACACAAACCAAGCATCGCGCGGTAGTCCAAGTCTCTCCAGCGCGCGTCTGCCGCGAATCTGATGTTCTCGGTCTAATTTAATAAGGGGACGGTTGCCATATTCGTCATAGTAACGAGTAAAAACGTCGTCGAACGCTGGGAAGCCCTTCACTTGCTTCCCTTCTGCGGTGCAAATCTCAGCATCCGCCGGATAGAGCTCGTACCGTATAGGCTTCATCCACGCTAATGGTCGCATTGGTAACTCTATGATCGGGTTTGTAATGATTTTGAAAAACGGACGCCAGTAATCTCTTAGACATTCGTTCGCTACCATGCCACGGGAACCGAGCATAATCCCTCTGTACTTCCTGCGTGCTCCAACCATCCCGGCCTTGATATAAAAGTGAGGCTCAAACGCCAAATGGCCTATCCGCGGCTTGCCAGGACGGGACACTAAAAAACGAAACCCCTTTTGGGCAAGAACCGTCGCTAACGGGTAGTACAACGGATAGAACGGCGCTCGCCAGACCCAGCGCACGGCGCACCACAGATATGGACTGTAATACACGCGGCGCGTCGGCCAGTCCATAGACAGGAAGGTTTGCAAACGCCTTCGAATGGTGGCCAAGATGACTGTCATATAGCCCAATCAATTTTGCCGATATTTTCGAGTTCCAACGGAATCTACTCATCGTACATGACGATAGTGTGTGAGACCGTTAGCCACATCGACCAGCCAGATTCAATTTCGGAGAGGTGATCGCTATAGTTCGATAACGGCTCTGCCTACCTCGCCTCTCTGTACGGTACTTGCGGCTTCATTGATCTCCCTCAACGTGAATCTGTGTGTAATCAGTTCGTCGAGTTTCCAATCCCCGTTCATGTACAAGTCAGCCCATGTGGGAATATCTACATCAGGATCGCTGCTTCCACCAGACGTTCCGATCAATTTCAAACCGAAGTGAAGACGATTTGGGTCCACAGTCATCGTAGTCCCCACTGGATTAACTCCCGCAATAATAGTAAGGCCGTGAAATTTACTGGCGGCCGCGTAAGCAGTGTTCATGGCTTCAATACGGCCTGTTGATTCAAAAGTAACATCCACCCCAATCCCACCTGTGAGATCATTAATTATTGATAACACATCAACGTTTGAGGCGTTCACGGTATGTGTGGCGCCAAATTTTTTAGACATAACAAGCTTTCGATCAAGAACATCCACCGCGATGATCATCCGTGCCCCCATATGGGCCGCCGCCTGTACGGCGCACAGACCAATACCGCCCACACCGAAAATGGCAATAGAGCTTCGTGGCCCGATAGAGGCTTGATTCATAATCGCTCCAGCGCCAGTAGGCACTGCGCAACCGAGTAGTGCGGCACGGTCCAAAGGCATGTCTTTTCGGATTGGAGTAACGCGATTCTCGGAAGCTACACAATACTCGTTGAATGTTGTTACCCACCCTGCGTTCACAGGTCCCCTGCCCTCCTTATGGAAAGTAGGTGTCTCGGACTCGATTCCAGACCCCTTGATCCACGACAGCACAACGTGGTCACCAATACTTACCCTAGAAACCTCAGGGCCAATCTCTTCAACAATTCCAGACCCCTCATGACCAAGCATATGTGGTAGGTAAGGATCTTTGCCCCGTTTACCAGACATCTCTTCTAGCTGCTTGTGGCAAAAACCACTGGCCACCACACGCACGAGCACTTGCCCACGTGCTAGGTCGGGTACCGTGAGAGATTCGACCATCAGTGGCTTGCCGATTTCATACAAGACGGCAGCAAGTCCTGCGGTCATATGTCGGAGCCTAGAAATTTGGGGAGCTGGGGATACATCGGCTCTAATCTATAATGAAAGATCAATCCATCACTTATATAGCTTCCACATAAACATATGAGGCCAGCTGGGGGAGTGAGTTAGCAAGTTCGTCCAACCCGCGGTGAACTTCCATGGGTAAATTCGACAGCATTGATGTTGGGAGTGGCTTTACGTAAAACGGCCGACTGTATCTTACCTCAAAACCGGCTGTTCTCAGGTGGTCTGTTAGGAGCGATGTCGTATATATCCATTCGTGACCCAATCGTCTATCCGATTCGCCGAGTTGCTCAACGTCGCGGATTAGACCCATTGCGACACCGAGCCTCCGGTGAAGCGAATGAGCCAGGTTGACAGTCTCATACACTACTCCATTGGGATTCAACCAGCCCTTCATTACTTCCAAAACCCTTGGGGGATCCTGCAGATGCTCGAGAATTCCCAGCAGAATGATGTGATCAAATTCGCCTTCTGGGAACTCAACGTCTTCGATTTTGCCGAGTACAAATCTGGGGGATTGCAGGCCTTTGTCCCGTATACGGTTTCTGGCTAGTGCTATCCACGCCTCATCCATATCGACGCTGGTAACATTTGAAAAAGCTCCCGCAAGTTCGATTGTTACGTCACCAGCTCCTATGCCCACTTCAAGAATGCGAGACGCTCGTGATGACACACAATTTCTGAGTCGCTCCATCAACAAGCTGATCCGAATATCTACTTCTGGCAATCCCTGAATTTTAGAATAGTCGTAATCGTTCGTTCCGGAACTAGGCAATGCTTACCCCCTGTACCCAACTGGTATCGATAGTGTAGGCGGTTGACCTGTCATCTGAGAGCCGCACTCTACCTCGTTGCTACATGGTTCCGCCATCCACCTCCACCCATGAACCAGCACAGAAAGAGACCTGTTCTGAACACATAAAAGCCGCTATTGGCGCAATTTCTTCAGCGGTCCCAAGCCTACCAATCGCATGATGGTGGCGAAGAAAATCTTCCTTCATCGTTGGGTTAGTTTTTGCAATATTGTCCCAGTGGCCGCCAGGCGACCAGACTGCGCCCGGCTGTATGCCACTCACAATAACACCATCAGCCGCAACCTCTCGGCCTAAAACTTTTACATATGCATCAAGCGCCGCCTTTGTATCCCCATACTGAGCCGAGCCCCGAAGATTTTTGCCTGAGATTGAAGATATATGAACGACGCGTCCCCAACCTGTCTTTTGCATTGGTGGCACCAGTACACGGTTCATCTCAATTGCTATCCCTACGTTGAACTTGAACACAGAGAGCCAATCGTCAAGCGATGCGAGGGAACTACGGACACCGAGCGTGCCTCCTACATTATGGACGGCAATATGGATCGGCCCGTCTGCCAAAACCTGTTGAGCTGCCTCAGTTGAACTCCCAGGCTCCTGCAAGTCTTTACTAATAGCTACATGTCCCGCTGATTTCCCACCCATTTCGTCGACCAGCATTTCTAGCTCGTAAGCTCTTCGCGAAATGACAGCGACCGAAACTCCTTCTTTGGCAAGGGCGAGGGAAATAGCTCGACCAATTCCTTGGCTAGCCCCTGATACCACAGCCCTCTTACCTGCTATTCCGAGGTCCATGTTGGTTTTCCTCTCCACGTGGGAGCCTACCCTGCTCCCACGAACTACTTACCTTTATCGATTAGAGAACTATGAGGCCAAGATAGAAACATCAGATCTGGCCCACATTGTCTGAGACCCCGGACCCTTCAAAACTGGAACCCCTTAAAATCTGCTGGAGACGACCACACCACTAGGACGCATTGATCGAAGCAAGGCGATAGATACATTCAGCGAATAACTTGTTTTGTCTGGGCCACCGGTGTGGGAAAACATGTCAACACTTCAGCATGTTCGCCTAGTCCGTATGCTCGCCTGAAGGATAGAGTCAAGAACTGCCATATGGGACGCCTCAACCACGGGGTAGTTATGTGACGACACGTGAAAGTTGGTGCTTCCCTTCGTTCGAATTGGATTGTCTGGATCAAATCCAGTGCAAGTTACAACCGAAGCACCCAACTCGATGGCAGCATTGGCAGCATTAAGTACATTTGGCGACCGTCCAGAACTACTGATCACAAGCAATATATCTCCCTCAAGCATAAGCCCCGCAACTGCCTTTTCGTAGGCATGTTCGTATCCAAAATCATTTGCTAGACATGTGATCAATGTAGCATCAGTGAACGAGTAAGTTCTGAATCCTCCGTTCTTCATGTAATCCGTGGCCCCGTGGCTAGCGATAGCGGAGCTACCACCATTACCTATAAACACTAACTTGGCCTTGCCAGGAGCAAGCGCAACGGATTCAAATTCAGCAACAAGAGTGCCAAGGGCGAGATCCAACGGTATCGACTCACCCGAATCATTAGAGACTGAGATAGACCCCAAAGTCCGCTTCAACTCATCGAAGTACTCAATCGCCAACGCCCCTCGGTCAGACACGTTCTCCTTAGAACCGGTTGTTTCGTGCAGTGCCATTAGTTATTCCATCAGGGTTGATATAAATCGGTAGAGCGGAATAGGCTCCACAGAAGATCGGTTACCCACTATACCTACTTGGAGAGCCCCAACGCAGTTGCCTACGAACGCAACTAGGTCAGACGGATTCTCCTTGTAGGCCCATGGAGATGTTAGGGCGAAGAACGCATCGCCTGCGCCAACTCTGTCGACTACATCTGAAGACAGGGAAGGACATTCCGACACTGTACCATCGTTAAGTAAGAGCGTGGCACCATATATTCCCGTAGTAATCATGAACCAATCAGCATTCACGCGTCGCATCAGTGTACGACCGCATTCCACAGCTGACCCGTGTAACAACCCTGACGCAAGTTTCGCTTCGGCCTGATCGATGCAACAGTACTGAGCTCGATCGTACTTTGTTATCGGGTTGAATCCGAGGTTCGCCGAATTCGTTTGAGTGTTAAGTGCTAGATAGAAATCGGATCCACATAGCAATTGTCGGATCCGAGACGTAATGAAACCGTGCCCGAAATCGTTCAACACCACAAAATCATGCGAGGCCGCCAAGTGTTCCAATGACCGAAGCGTCCGCTCTTCAACTGACCCATCGATATCAGTGTCATCCAAGTACTGTAACTCAAACAGCTTGGTTAGATGGCTAGGTTCAATAAACCGCCGCTTCCTTGTCGTGGGTCGGTCAGGAATCACAATGGGTGTGAAGTTGACGTTCGGCTTCAACGCAGACTTGATGACCTCCTGATACTGATCGTCCCCGAGACTGGCGACGAGCGTAACCTCATTGCAGAACCCTGCAAGATGATTTGCCGTGGCGACGGCACCCCCCGCGAACAATTCGGTAGACTCATATTTTGCTGCTATGATCGATTCCCTAGGGGCTTTCGCAAGTGGTGTCGTGTAACAATACTCATCAACGATTGCCTCGCCAACCACCAGTGGTCTCAGCACCGAATATCCGTCTAGCATTCTCAAGATATCGTCTGCTCGATACCGTGTCCTGAGATCTTCGAGATATGCTTGGGTCGCTGATGGGTGAGAGCTGAAGAATCGATTGATCAAGTGGCTTGAACTAAACTTCTGCTCATTGGTGAAGTGGATCCTTGCACCAACCTCGTTGACCACCGCAGCTTCTGCTTTAATACCACCCGTGAGATCTTTGGTTGCATCGGCATAATCCTGCCCTTTCACGTACACATCTGGGCTCAGCAATCGGATAGCCTCCACTGCCGTCGGCCATTCGTTGATAGATACCCAGTCCACCACTTCGAGAGCTGCTACGGCGAAAGCACGCATGCGCTCTGCGAACGCCGGCCGACCAGGACCTTTATTAACAAAACGGTCAGGAGTGACGGTGACCACCAAGAAATCTCCCTGTCGGCGAGCCGCCGCCAGATGCATCAAGTGCCCAGCGTGTAGCAGATCGAATACCCCGTGGCATAACACTATCTTTTTGCCGAGCGTTCTAGCCTCTGCAACGCGATCAGCAAGCTGTTCTAATGATGTGGCCACCTTATGGCTCGACAAAATCCGAATCCCTTCCATGACTAACTTCATCCACCGGTGCAAGTCGCGTAGTTCATTTTAGTGGTTTGACCTACGCTGCTGCATGCCCTGATCTCCACTGAGAAAAGCGCTATATCCACAATTACTAGCGGATAAAACCTACCATGCAGCGCAAACGGTAGCAATTGAATGATCCTGTAAAAGGATGCAGTTTTATGAGAGTGTATCGAACCATTTTTGGGTCGCCTCGGCGATCGATTTAGCGTCCCATAGAGGCGCAGCCCGCCAGTACTCTATGTCAGCCAATATGCGCGCGACTCCGTCTTCGAAATTGACACAAGTCTGCCATCCTAGATCTGTCTTGATCTTAGTGATATCAGCCCAAGTGCAATCAGGTTCACCCGGCCGTCTCGCTATCAATTCAACATCACCACCGAGTAATTCCACGAGGCGATTAATCGAATTCGGAGTGCCAGATCCCAAGTTGTATACCTGGCCGGCTAGATTTGTTTCCGCTGCCGCGAGAAACCCAGTGGCCACATCAGTCGCATAGACAAAATCACGGGTTTGAGTTCCGTCACCGACAACCGTGAACGGCCTGCCAGCTAGTTTTTGGCGCAGGAAAACACCGAACACCGCACCGTAAACACCAGATGTCCTTGATCGAGTTCCGTATGCGTTGAAAATTCGGACCGAGTTTACCGGTAATCCGTAGACTTGGTACCAGTGCAAAGAAGACTGCTCTCCTAGATATTTCGATAACGCGTACGGGTACTTCGGATCGATCGGATGATCCTCACGCGTTGGAACGGTCGCCAAGCCGTAGCATGACGAGGAGGCAGCGTACACAAATTTTTTTACGCCTGCTGAGCGGGCCGCTTCTAGAACGTGAACTGTGCCTTGACTGTTTACTCCCATGTATTCGAGTGGTTTTTCTATCGAAGGCACGATGTCACCTACACCGGCAAAGTGAAACACATACTTCGCGCCAGAAAACAGGGGGTCGTCTGGTGCAAGAGAACGTACGTCGCGCCATTCAGCCACTAGGTCAGCGCTGCCACGAATATGGCCAAGATTTGCTTCAAGTCCACTGTTTAAATTGTCGATCACACGCACCGCAAAGCCGCGAGAGATAAGCAGATCGACCATGTGGCTACCGAGGAATCCAGCGCCACCTGTAACAACAGCGATATCTTTTTCGGAAATAGAGATCAATCGCCTGACAAGGTTTTTAAAGTGCGGACGTTGTAGTAACGATCGTCATCGAAGCTATTGGGAAGTTTACCTTCACGAAACGCGCGGCACAGCCCACGTATGGCATCCTCGATCGTTCTTAACGGCTGGTAGCTCAACTCCCGCAGAATTTTATCCGAATTTATATGATACGAGCGATTGTCGTCGCTATCAGTCTGCACGATCTCGATATTACCCTTTTCTGGGAATTCCTCTTCAACCACTTTCCGGACAATCTCAGCAATCTCCGTAATAGAGTTGTTCTGGTAACCCACGTTGAACGTCTCTCCAGCTATTTTCTCAGCCGGGGCTTCCAACATAAGCTGATAAACGTCGCACATATCCTCGATGTGTAGATTGGGACGAAGTTGCCCGCCGCCGAAGACGGTGATTCTACCTTTGTTAACGGCGTGGTTGGTCAGTATATTGACTGCGAGATCTAGACGACATCTTGGACTATACCCGCAGATGGTCGCGGGGCGAATCGTAACGCACGTGAAATCCGGTCGCTGGTGCTTAAAAAGTAACGGCTCGCACATGCCCTTGAACTTGCTATACAGCGTAAGCGGAACGAGAGGATGGTCCTCGGTCACATTGAGTTCGCTCGAGACACCGTAGACGGAACTAGTAGAACAGTACACAAAACGCTTAACCCCAGCGTTCCGTGCGGCTACCACCATGGGCTCAAAGCATGAATAGTTAATAGATTTCGAAATATCCTCATCAAGCTCAAAGCTAGGGTCGTTCGAGATGCACGCAAGATGTATCACTGCATCGGCGCCCTTGAAAGCTTTAGCCAGCTTCGGCGTATCTCGGATGTCGCCCTTCGTCACCTTCAGCCTAGGATGATCCAGCGGTAAGGTGTTTTTCCCAAAAAATTGCACATCGAATACATGAACCCCATAACCTGCCTGCAGTAGTACGGGCACTAACACATTGCCGACATACCCACCACCACCGGTAACAAGTACGTTGTCAAACATCCTCGTCATTGCATCATCCATAGGTAAGCTTCACACTGCACTATTCCTAACTCTGGGAACGGTAATCACCATCCCAGACCGGGTTAAAGGGTCAACCAGATACATTGTCTGCGTGCCACAGTTCACCTGACCATCATGGCATCTCCACGACTATCAAAGCGATAAAACTCGAGTCTGTTGGCAACCTCCAAATATCTCATGATATTGCATTATCGACTCTACCTTCAGCAGTCATCGTAACGATTGATCTTGCCGCCTCTAGCAGGCTGGTGAATGTATAGTCCGGTCGCTCCCTTAGATCCTCAGGATATTGTCGATCTATAAGACAGGTTATACAGCCTGCTGCCTTACCCGCATCCACATCACGCCAGCGGTCTCCGATCATAAAACTACTGCGCAAATCGATGCCATATTGCGTGGCCGCAGCTACTAGCATGCCGGGCGCTGGCTTTCGGCATGGGCAGCGATCGGAATCGGTGTGATAACAAACCTTAATGTCATCAACAGCCAACTCTTGGCGAAGGGTCGCATGCATCGCCTCAACGACTTCCCGGCTCTGTACACCCGCGCCTACATTCGGTTGATTCGTAACAACGATAACCATAAAGCCAGATTTCTTGAGCAGCCTCACTGCCTGACTCACCCCAGGCAATATTTTCAGATCTGCCAGTGTGGCCGGAGATCGGGCCTTACCGCCGCGTACAACGGCATGATTGATTACACCGTCACGGTCCAGAAATACCGCACTAGCCAACCCAAGAGGGGACTCAAATATCCCGCTAGATGTTTC
>CAZXXH010000024.1:0-3229 GCA_964644645.1 uncultured Dehalococcoidales bacterium | reverse complement strand
ATTACCTCGCCTCAGGAACCAATCTGAAACGGAAACATGATCTTGCATCATGATAAGCGCAGATGCTCCTCCATATGGATGTGGGGACGAATGCTATACGACGAGACACTGAGAAGGCACCTAGTGGGCGGTACGAGTACATCCGAGTAATCAATTTCCTTGCACATAGCTCCGTGAACATCGATTTGTACTGTTTTACGAACCCACCGTTATCTCAATCCATTCAGCTTCAAATCCGAGGACTATTGATACAACACTGGCAAAGTCGGATATCGAGATGTAGCCCCACAAATAATACCCACACTAATCTGCTGAATCTACGATTTCACTTCTTCGTGCAATACTATCCGCTTAACTGGGACATCCCTGATGAAAGAACACTGATTCAGTCTTCCAAAGGGGTTAAATGAAAACTATCAACATTATTCGTCGCAACGCCACCGTGCTCGGAATATCGGTATGTGTGATGCTCTTGGCGTGGCTGGGTGTGTCCTGGTACTACGCTGGTGAGCTCGAGTCTGTCGCTTTCAAGATCGATCACGAAGAAGACGAATTTGCCCTGGAAGTGATAGCGGTAGATGACAATGTCATTAAGCTTAGGTATCTCTCCGGGAATGATCTTTGGGAGCGTCCGGGTATCTGGGGACTGGAGTGGGAGGACGGTTACGGTCAAATCCGTGAAATCATAAATGTGGATAAAGATTCATCAGTCCGAAGTTTCGCCTCAATCGATGGGACACCTGCCCCGGGCACAATGGCCCGAACGGACAAGTACGCCTACCCGGTGGATCCAAGCGCCAGAGATTTAACCTACGAAAACGTGTACTTTGAATCGCCGCTGGGCCCAATGGATGCGTGGTTCTTCGATGGTGTAAATAACACATGGATCATTTCCGTCCACGGACTCCGTGGCAATCGTTCCGAGAGCATGCGCATCCTACCAACCCTAGTTGACCTTGGCTTCCCCACCCTTGCAATTAACTACCGGAATGACAAAGGGGTTGCCGCAGACCCATCTGGCTATCACCAGTTCGGTATCACGGAATGGGAGGACCTAGAGGCCGCTGCCGAATACGCCATAAAACATGGTGCAAACGACATCGTGCTCTATGGTTACAGTATGGGAGGCGCCATCATCTCCAGCTTCATGATCCGTTCTCAATTGGCAGACCGTACCTCAGCCCTGATCCTAGACTCGCCCATGCTGGACTTTGAGCAAACGGTTAACTACGGGGGCAAGCAACGCAATTTACCAGGATTCATAACAGCCACTGCCAAGTGGGTGGCAGGATGGCGTTTCAACATCGATTGGAATGGAATGGACTATCTCAAAGACACTTCACATATATCCGTGCCAATCTTTTTAATCCATGGTGAGGATGACGATTTAGTGCCGATCATAACCAGCACAACGTTTGCGGCAGAACGTAAAGACATTGTTACTTACTTAAAGTTGCTCCGAACCCCCCATGGGGCTGGCTGGAATGTACACAGGGAGCAGTATGAGCAGTCCTTAAGGGATTTCCTGGATTCCGTAATCAAGTGACCAATAACCGGCCGGACAAGAACCATTCTCACAATTAATGTTTTCTAACTATGTGAATGACTGACGGGATGGCACTGACATCATTGATTTCGTTGTCTCGCAGATCTAGTCTGGGCAGATCAGTACGTGAGACAAGAAAACCAAGATCTGTAAGACCTTTACCATTCAAGTCAAGTGTAGTTACCCAAAACCCTTCTACTTGGACATCTCAATCATCAGACGTCGCAGGTAGTTGGCCTCGTGAGCGGCAGTCTCCTCCCAAGGATGGTGGTTCGCGTGCTCAATTGAAACCCAGCCATCGAATCCCTGCGATTTCATCACGCGCATGAACGCTGCGAAATCATGCTCTCCAGAATCCAGAAATGTTAGCTCGCCCCAGGACTTCTCTGTGGCGCCAATCCAGTTGTGTGCCTGTACCTGTACAGCCTTTCCACCCAATTGGATCGCTGTGAATTCGGGCGCTTCACCGACCAGTGGCAACTGTAGAGCAAGATCCACATTCGGCCGGTCTATCAAATTGAGCATGCGCAATGTATTGGGACTGGTGTCGACCAAGCATGCCCCACCGTGGATCACCTGATGAGTCTCAAGCATCAAGGAAACACCCTCTAAAGCAGCCCGTTCAGCCACTGTCTGTATCCCCGTAACAGCACGATCCCACTGTGCGTCGGATGCGTCTCGACTGGGCGTACGCCCTGTGTACGTCCGGATGTACTTCGCTCCAACCTCTCGCGCATAGTGGATGAAACGGTCCGCCTCATTCAGGGTCTCTACGCTACTGGCCGAACTGGTAGTGAAATCAAAATATGGGCAAACCTGCAGGATTTCAAGGCCTCGACGCTTACACTCTTCTCTGGTCCATTGTAGATCTGCGTGATCGAGGTATTGCTTCCAGAATTCAATACCATCGTATCCAAGCTCGCTCGCCAATCGGATGCAATGTTCAGCTACATCCCGACTATACCCGAACCCCATCATGCAAAAAGACGTCTTCAATAATCTGTCCAATCACCGGGTCACAGGGCTCCAAATACCCCGTTCTTCGAAAAATAATAGTAACCAGCAATCGAATTATGGTATGTTATGTATGTGCTAGTGTTACATTGGGCCGAAAATACCCAATGTGGCCAGAGGTCAATCTGGGCGTGCCCCCACAATGACCGAACAGGCCTCTTAAATCGGTCCCAAATCCCAACTTGTGGAGGACTGCAGTGCAAACACAAAAAATACGTAAGTATGGATTCTACCTCCTTGCGCCTTTTGGCCTGGTGGCAGCCACCATTATGACATCCATGGCTTGTACTTCTGAGGGGAAAACCGTAGAGGTGATCAAAGAAGTGCCAGTGGAGCGGGTGATCACGGTTGAGAAACCGGTCGAGGTGATCAAGGAAGTGATTGTTGAAAAGATTGTTGATCGCCCGGTCGAGAAAATTGTAATTCAAGAGGTAGAGAAGCCGGTTGAAATAGTCAGAGAAGTGCCCGTTGAGCGGGTTGTAGAGAAGCCGGTTGAAATAGTCAGAGAAGTGATCAAGGAAGTACCGGTAGTCAAGGAAGTGATAAAAGCGGTGGAAGTGGAGGTAGTGAAAGAGGTTGAGAAGGTAGTTGAGAAGGTAGTTACATCCGGGGCAGCCGACGCGCGCTACGGTGGAGAACTCACCTATGCGATTACCTCCTCGATTCCAA
>CAZXXH010000023.1:17426-19861 GCA_964644645.1 uncultured Dehalococcoidales bacterium | reverse complement strand
TCGCTACGGCAGCGTTCTTGTCTACATCCATAACCGAGACGATAACCACGTTAGAGTTCGTCTCGATCGACTGCAGCGCGGTTCCATCGGTCTTCTTCTCTATGAAAGTAGAGTAGAGAGTCGTAACCGCTGTTTCCGCGGTACCGCCTGTTTGGGTGGTGGTAAAACCACCGGTCTTGGTGGTCAACTTCGACCACTTATTGGTTAGGTATACCGCACCATCTGTGTTAGCAGCCTGGGCAACGCCAGGAGCCCCCACAATAGCAACAACCAGCAGCGCCATCGCTGCCAGGGCGGTAAACAACTTCGCTGAAAGCTTCACAGCGTCAGTCCCCCTTGCGCTTCCGCGGTTCCGCGGTCGTGACCACCAACCGGCAGACGCTCTGCCGATGGTGAAGTGGTCGATTCCGTTTATTACGAGCCATAAATTTGAGTTCGGATCCTTAAATCTTCTATCCGTCACGTTCATGATCGAGCCCAGCTAACGAGGACATCCGAACTGTTTAACCTGCACAGGCCACTAGGGCCAGACAAGCCAAAATCCCCGCGAACCGGCGCGCGGCTTCACCCGCTACCCGGCCAACCTACACGATTCTTACATCCCTCCAATAACCATGTCAACCCGTTTAGAAGCCGCTATAACACGCCCTTTGGACGATATGTGACTAGCACAAGCAGCGACGTCGAATTGAAATCCGGCCTGAGGCTTGTAAATGCGAGTTGCTTGCAACCCGCGCCGAGAACTATATGGGTGACCATTCCCAAGTGTCAACGAGATTTCAAGCCTGTTTTGACAATACTTAGGGGCAAACAATTACATTCCTTCTGAATATTAGACCACAACACTCATTGGGGCTTAGTTATCAGGCTTGGTTATAGAAGACAGGAATTCTTCATTACTCTGAGATTTGCCCATACGTTCTAAAACGCCCTCAGCAGCCTCGGTCGGATTGGAGCTGTCACCGGATATCAACCCCACCATTCGTCTCAGCAACCACACTTGTTTCAACATAGCATCGTCTAGTAGTAGTTCTTCATGACGGGTGCCACTACGAGAAATATCGATAGACGGGTAAATACGCTTGTCCGCGAGCTGCCTATCCAGGTGAAGCTCCATGTTACCCGTACCCTTAAATTCTTCGTATATGAGATCGTCGAGACGGCTACCAGTATCAACCAGACATGTCGCTACGATGGTGAGACTGCCCCCCTCATCACAATTCCGCGCGGCACCAAAGAAATTCTTGGGCGGGTAAAGCGCTACAGGATCCATACCACCAGAAAGGGTTCGTCCACTACTGGGGACCGCGAGATTGTAAGCGCGCGCCAGTCTGGTCAAACTATCCAAAAGGAGTACAACGTGCTCCCCACTTTCTACGACGCGCTTAGCACGCTCAAGCGCTACTTCAGCCGTCCGTGTATGGTCCTCAACGGGTTCATCGAATGTCGAGCTATAGACCTCTCCAGCAACCGACCTCCTCATATCCGTGACCTCTTCTGGCCGCTCACCTATAAGAGCAACCATCAGCATAACGTCGGGATGATTAAGGGTTATTGCGTTAGCAATCTGCTTTAAAAGAACCGTTTTGCCGGCCTTTGGAGGAGAAACAATGAGCGCCCGCTGGCCTCGTCCCACTGGCGCAACGATATCGATTATACGAGTGGAAAGGAGCTTGGGCGTTGTCTCGAGCGTGATCCTAGTGTTCGGATAAATGGAAGTAAAAGACTCAAATCGTGGCCTGCCCTTGGATGTGGCCGTATCGTAGCCATTGACGATTTCGACTCTCAGCAGGGAATAGTACCGCTCACCATCCTTCGGTGGTCGGACTTGCCCTGCTACCAGATCCCCAGGACGAAGACCGAATTTCCTAACCTGCGACTGCCCCACATATATATCGTCACTGGAGCTACCGCTCTGAGTACGGAGGAAACCATATCCATCGTTGAGGACATCTAGCTTGCCGGCACCAAGCAACTGTCCAGATTTTTCAGCAAAGACGGAAAGAAGCTCTATTATCAGATCAGATCGCTTCGACGGTATCCCATTTTTCAGTCCTACTTCTAAAGCAATACCGCGCAGTTCGTCCATGGTCTTTGAGCCAAGACTCCCAAGTTCTGACGCACGCTCCTCAGCCGCCAATTCGGCGGCCAGAGAGACACTATCCTGCCTATCGACTTGGCCATTTTTGCCGCGGCGCCTAGACGATGGCCGTCGGCGCACTGAAGACCGAGAGTTCTGACGTGGCATACTACTCAGCTGAATCGCCTCCTGCAAAGGGTATTTGGTTCAGTACAACGCCCAACAACTTTCGAAACGAAGCCCCTCTATCCATATCCACTATGTGACTATTACTCATGTCGATATTGGATCTATAACACTCTTCGTGAGTTGTGGGGGTTTTTTTTAAAAGCATATAAAGGGATTTAAAAAATAA
>CAZXXH010000023.1:13160-17416 GCA_964644645.1 uncultured Dehalococcoidales bacterium | reverse complement strand
GGTTATGTTGAACACGCTTATCGGTGGATTACTCAAATCATTAGGTCTCTAGCGCAGCAGTTCAACAAAACCGCACAACTGTGGGACAACTCCGGCGTCAACAGCTCCCGTTTTCGACTGTCGAGATGACTCGGGCAGCGGTGATCGCGTGTCCTCACGCAGACCTAGTTGGAGATTGGAGGGGCAGCTAGCACCCACCTCAGGTAGATGCAGCGGAAACGCCGCCCCGGACAGCAACCCCGATAGGGACCCACTGCGGAACGACACTATTCATCCTAACACAATGACCGCATGTCTACTAGTGACCCGTTGCTTCAGCAACTATACGTCCTCGTGGTGGCGCCATAGACTCACCTGACGCTGTGCGCAGTGCAGGCTGCCCCCCTTCTCTGACCACCTCTCTGGCTACCTGTATGAACTCTCGAAATAGTGGGTGAGGGCGGTCGGGTCGGGATTGGAATTCAGGGTGAAATTGAGTCCCAATCATGAACGGATGGTTCGATATTTCCGAGATTTCCACGAGTGAACCGTCGGGTGCGATTCCACTCGCCATGAGTCCCGCCTTCTCCATTCGATCAAGGTAACGGTTGTTGAATTCGTATCGATGGCGATGGCGCTCCCATACCAGTTTTTCGGCATAGGCGTATGCTGCCTTCGTGTTGGCACGTAAACGGCACTGGTACAATCCCAGCCGCATGGTGCCCCCGGTCTCGACCAGTTCTTTCTGACCTGGGAGGTACGCTATAACCGGGTCTGGCGTCGAACTATCGAATTCTGTGGAGTTTGCAGAAGGTAAGTCAAGACAGGACCGTGCAAATTCGACCACCATCACTTGCATGCCCAAACACAAGCCTAGGTACGGAAGTTTGCGCAATCTGCAATATTCAGCAGTCCTGATCATCCCATTGAAACCGCGCGGACCGAACCCACCTGGCACAACAACACCTGCCACGGTACCGAGCAACGATTCCGGCCCCAACTCCTCAATCTGTTCAGCAGATACCCACGTAACGGACACAGTACGCCCATGATGCAATCCAGCGTGTTGAAGTGCTTCATTGACTGAAATATATGAGTCATGAAGATCGACATATTTACCTACTACCGCTATCTCTACTTCGGGGTTCGACTTTCTCATAAGGTCGATCATTTCCCGCCAATCATCAAGATTAGGCTTATCACTGTGAACCCCCAACCCTTTGATTAAGGTTTCGCCTAGACCTTGAGCTTCGAGTACCAATGGAACCGCGTACACAGTATCCAAGGTGGGCAGAGATACCACATTATCTACAGGCACATCGCAATGTAGCGAAATCTTCTCCCGCGCTGAAGAATCCACATCAACTTCACTGCGACAGATGATTGCATCGGGTTGAATGCCCAATCCTCGTAACACCTGGATGCTGTGCTGTGTGGGTTTCGTCTTAAGTTCCCCAGTGGAGCCCAGAAGTGGGACAAGTGTGAGATGAACGTAGAAAGTATTCTCACGGCCTGCGTCATTACGCATCTGCCTTATCGCTTCCAAAAATGGCTGTCCCTCGATATCTCCAACCGTACCACCCACCTCCACAACCAATACGTCAGCGCCGGAATCGTCTGCCAACGCTCTAATACGATTTTTAATGGCATTTGTTACATGTGGAACCGTCTGGATCGTGCCGCCAAGATACTGGCCCTGTCTTTCGTTAGCTATAACTTCACTGTAGATCTGGCCAGCCGTAATGTTAGAAAGAGCGGTCAGGTTTAAATCAATAAACCGCTCATAATGACCCAAATCAAGATCAGTCTCCGATCCGTCACACGTAACAAACACCTCCCCGTGCTGGTAAGTGGACATCGTGCCCGGATCGACATTCAGATAGGGATCCAACTTCAGAACGTAAACGTTAACCGCACGACTCTTGAGCATGCGCCCTATGGATGCAACCACAATCCCCTTGCCAAGGGAACTGACCACTCCACCAGTCACAAAGATGTACTTGGTCATGTCACACCCACCCCCATATGAAAATGGAGTGAACTTAGAGAATCTTTTTTAGGGGAGTTAAGATATCGCTGGCCCTGTGGTGGACCGGCTCGGCTAGACAACTGTGATACAGGCTGGCCGCTAATTTGGCCTGACCTCTTTAAACTTTGATGCGGACCAGTGCTGCAATCCGCTACTACATAAATGTGAATCTTACGCCGTTACGCGATTCTAGGCAGTGACAAGGAGTAGTGTCAACGACGGACGGACCGGACAATACTGTCTGAGTCAGGATGTCTCATGTTCTGGATTGATACGGTTGCATACTATTCCAGTGACATCACGTCATGTCAGCTTGCCATCGTAGAAACACGATCGGAATTCAAGAGGCCCAGATAAACACTTCTGATAGACTCAAGAAGTGCGATCCAAGTTCCGCGATAAGTCGTGGACACTCTGTTATCAGACCATGCAGATAGACAGATAGATACAAACATGCAATCACTCAAAGAAGAAGATGTGCGCCACGTCGCGGAGCTAACACGCGTCGGCCTTAACGATGCTGAGGCAACCAGATTACGGTCAGAACTCGCCGACATTTTGACCCACTTTCAGACGCTGTCCCAAATAGACACACGAGGCGTGCCGGTAACAGGTCATGCCACCGACGTCCGATCTGTTATGAGAAACGATGCTATAGCGGAGCCCTTACATCAATCTGATGTGTTGAGCAATGCTCCACAGCGCGAGGGTGACCTTTTTCGTGTACGTCCGATTCTGGATTGAAAATGCATTCGGCTGGATATCAGTTGTTCCGACTCGTTAACTCGAACTCATCAGCCAGAGGCCCTTATTTTCACAGTGGGTACTAAGTCGTCCGGAGCGGGGCTTCAATATCTTGCGGCGCATGAAGCGAGGCGCATGCTTGATACTGGCGAAGTTTCAAGCGTAGATCTTACTCGAGCAGTCCTACAACAAATAGAACGGCTTGAACCGATTCTCCACAGCTACGTGACAGTAACGTTCGACAAGGCTGTCTTGCAAGCAGAACAAGCCGACCGAAGATTGCGTGAAGGTCCCCAGCCTGCCGGCCCTCTAACCGGTGTGCCGGTAATGGTCAAGGACAATATTTCTACAGCAGGCGTGCGTACAACTGCGGGCTCACAGATGTTGAAAGATTATGTGCCTCCTTACGATGCATCCGCTGTCATACGTTTGCGACAACAAGGCGCTGTCATTGTTGGAAAAGGAAACATGGATGAATTCGCCATGGGATCGTCAAACGAAAACTCTGCGTTTGAACCCACTCGTAACCCATGGGACAAAACCAAAGTGCCCGGCGGTAGCAGTGGTGGACCTGCCGCCGCCGTGGCGGCAGGAGAATGCACAATATCACTCGGGTCAGATACTGGCGGTAGCATACGCCAGCCTGCCGCGTTTTGCGGCGTTGTTGGCATGAAACCAACTTACGGCATTGTCAGTCGTTATGGCTTGATTGCATTTGCCAGCTCACTTGACCAAATAGGCCCGCTCGCCAGGAACGTACGCGACTGCGCAGATGCGTTGGATGTGATAGCGGGCTACGACCCACTAGATTCCACGTCGTCCATTAAAGCAACGGGCTCGTATTCAGCGGTGCTCGGATCTGACATAAAGGGTATGAAATTTGGAGTGCCGAGAGAGTACTTGGACCAAGGGACCGATCCTGGCGTACTGGGAGCATTCAATAAGGCTATATCGGTTCTTGAGGACCTTGGCGCTGTGGTCGACGAGATATCTCTCCCGTTGACCAGGCATGCTCTCGCCGTCTACTACATCATTGCTCCTGCCGAAGCATCAGCAAACCTTGCGCGCTATGATGGATTTAAGTACGGATTTTCAGACCAAGATGGGCCGACCGCGTGGGATGTTATGCGCGATACCAGACAGAGAGGGTTCGGCGATGAAGTTAAGCGTCGCATTCTGATTGGAGCGTACGCATTATCCGCGGGCTACTACGATGCTTTTTACAAGAAAGCACAACAAGTACGTACGTTGATCATTCAGGAATTCTCTGAGGCATTCAACAATTTCGACGTCCTGGTCACGCCAACCTCCCCTACCGTACCTTTTGCTTTCGGTGAACGGGTCGATGATCCTATGACCATGTATAAAAGCGACGTGTTAACTATCCCGGTCAACATAGCTGGATTACCTGGCATCTCTGTGCCGTGCGGCCTTTCAGACGGACTCCCAGTCGGCCTCCAACTAATCGGGCCACAGTTTGGTGACGCGACAATACTTAAAGCCG
>CAZXXH010000023.1:2654-13150 GCA_964644645.1 uncultured Dehalococcoidales bacterium | reverse complement strand
AACATCGTGGCACACGCTCAGACCGAATATATGAGTGGTCCAAACGGACTGGCCACCCCATGGTGGCTACTGGTAGTTGCCATCCTTAGCCTTACGGCGTGTGGTGGTGTCGAGTCTGAACCTACAGCAGAACCTGCAAAATTACCCCCAGGCGGGCCGGTTTCTTGGCCCTACATATTCAGCGGCCTTGCTACTGTCGAAGGAAACCCTGTACCCGCCGGAATTCCCATCTTCGCTCGACTTGGAACAGCAAGGTCACCTGTTACTAAGACTCTCGAAGGCAACTACCTCAACGTGGTAATCGGACCACTAACCGAGGAAGACATTATTGCACACATATCTTTCCTCCTTTGCTCACCCGATGGAGATAGCGTCAAAAGTGAACAGTCAGTCAAATTTAAAATCCCTGCCGGGCCAGAAAATCACAAGCTAGATCTTGATTTCGCCCGGTTACCTTAACGCCCGACCTCAGCTCAGATGAGTATTGTTATGGTCTCAATGATTCGTAAAATGTCGCTTGTTTTTAGTATCGAAGATGGTGATAGGGTACGGTCAGGAGAGCGATAAATGATAAAACCTCTTGGAACTGCTGTGCCAAGGATCGAGAAATCTGCCTACGTTAATGAAGCTGCCTACGTGGTCGGTGACGTAGAGATCGGATCGGAGTCAAGCGTTTGGCCTGGAGCTGTGATACGGGGTGACTCCGGCAAGATTCAGATTGGTGAAGGCTCCAACGTCCAGGATAATTCGGTGATACATGCTGATGCTCCGGCCTACATCGGAGATAACGTTACTATTGGACATGGGGTTGTTTGCCACGCTCGACGTATCGGTGACAACTGTCTGATAGGTAATGGCGCTGTGATTAATGATGGTGCCGAACTAGGCGACTTTTGCTTGGTAGCAGCAGGTTCCACTGTTCTAGAAAATATGAAGGTGCCATCGAATTCCCTACTCGTGGGAACCCCAGCGCGCATCAGAGGGCACTTGGAGGAGCGGCACGTAGAGATCATCAAGGTCGGTGCGGCAATCTACACGGAAAGAATTTCACAGTATAAAGACGCGGGGCTGTAGCCTTGCTGCGCAACTGCAGCTCCTCTAATAACTACATACTTTCCGGAGTCGACATGACCATGCGGCCAAGACCGCGCTCCAAGACTGTACGTGCTGCATCAGACAGTCATATCCGCGCAGTTGAAATCTCCGCGTCTGTAGGGTCGCCAGATATCACACGGCATTCCTCATAAAAACGTTGCAACTTGCGCGCCAAGTCAAGTGCATAGTGCGGGAGATGATGTGGCTCGAGACGATCGGCTGCGACGAATAAAATTTCCGGCAACAAAACAAGCTGCCTGATCAAATCCATTTCAAGAGGGTGAGTAAGTAGCGCCGTATCCCCGTCGGCGAAAACCATTCGCCTATCTTTCGCAGTACGTAGGATGGAAGATAATCGAGCATAGGCATACTGCACGTAGTAAACGGGATTTTCGCTGGTCTGCTTACGTACCAAATTCAAGTCAAATTCCATCTGAGCCTCCGCCGAGCGGCTCATGAAAATAAAGCGACAGGCGTCTTTCCCCACATCATCTATAAGTTGGCGCACCGTTACTATCGCGCCGCGGCGCTTACTAAGACGCTTTACCTCTTCTCCATCCTTGAATGAGACAATCTGATTTAGCACGATGATTAGACGGTCAGGGTCTATACCAAGAGCCTCCATAGCAGACTTAAGCGGAGGTGCGTGGCCATGGTGGTCAGCCCCCCACACATCTATGACCCGATCAAAATCACGCTGGATGAACTTATCGTAGTGATACGCAATATCGGTAGCCAAGTACGTTTGCCCGCCACCGCCACTACGGAATAACACGTTGTCACGTTCTTGCCCCAAGCGGCTCGAAGCGAACCATCTGGCCCCATCACGATCAATGACAAGCTTGCTTTGATTGAGCAGCGACATCACATGGTCAAAGCCGCCACTATCGAGTAAAGACTGCTCGCTGAACCAATTATCGTACGTAACCCCCAAGAGATCGAGATCTGCTTTAATCGAAGAAAGTACATGATGCAGACCAATGGCTCCCAAGTCAGCCGTTGCCTGCTCCACTGCCGAACCAGTGAACCTCATACCTTCGGTCTGGAGGATTTCCTCTGCAAGTTCCTTAAGATATTCACCAGCGTAACCACCTTCAGGTAGATCTGCATCTTCACCCGCCGCTTGAATGTAGCGTGCAAAGAGAGATTCACGAAATAGGCGCATCTGATTGCCGGCATCATTTACGTAATACTCTCGTTGTACCTGATATCCATTCGCCTCCAGCACACGGGCTAGAGCGCTACCAATAACAGCACCTCTAGCATGACCAATATGTAGGGGTCCTGTGGGGTTGACGCTAACGAACTCAACTTGAATTCGCTTCCCCTGTCCTTCGTTGCCGGCTCCGTATGAGAGACCTTGCTCACGTATGCGAGCAATCTGAGAACGCAACCATACATCTGATAGCGTAAAGTTAATGAAACCGGGCGCTGCTACCGCTGGCGGACCAACCAGATCCGATTCGGGCATCGCCTGAGTGATCGCCGAGGCAATTTCCATGGGAGGCATTCGCATAGCTCTTGCCAGTCTCAGGGACAAACTCGACGAATAATCTCCATGGTCGGGATGCTGAGGTTTCTCGATCGAGATCTCCGCGTCACCAGCTCTGGGCAAAGAACCAGTGGTCTGGGCCCTGACGAGCCCTTCACCTACAAGTGAGGCCAGAGTTTTATTGATGCGCATCAGTATGAGTGATTAAAGATGATAGGAGCCTTCGCATGCCCCATCCGGCAATTGTGCCAGTGTGCAGACAAACCACCATTTGGGAAAGCCGAGAATCGTAGCACAGGCTGGAATCGGCAGAATACAGCTGAACACCGATATACTAACTCAACAGGTTTGCTTCACCCCTGAATTTTCATTCCGGAACTATGACAGAAATTAACGGTCGCCCGCAAAATCCTGACCAGAATCAGACCCACAACTTAACACCGGCAGCCAAAAGCGAGAGCTCCAGGCGAGCTCGATTTCGGCTAACGCCAGAGCAAGCTGCACTACTTACAGATCGATACAAAGCCATAGATTCATGGTATGAGGCTATCTCGAGCCTACACCTCGACGCATTCGAGCCAGCTAACATATTTGTGCCCAATAGGTGGGATCGCACTCCCACCGAGAACGCTTGATTGTCGCTCCAAGAGCTAAAATTTGCCTCAATCAGCGAGCTGGCCTCCCTGATCAAGAGTCAAGATATCTCACCAGTAGAAATCGCCCAGAATACGTTAGACCGTATTTCTGCGCTGGACGGCAATATTAACGCTTTTCTAGCGGTGTTTGACGAAACAGTCATTCGTGACGCACAGGTAGCGGAAAGTGAAATCGTCCGTGGAATGTACCGTGGACCTCTCCACGGTGTACCAGTTGGTTTAAAAGACCTTATCGATGTAGCCGGCAAGGTCACGACCGCTGGTTCGACAATACTGGCCAAGAACATGGCCAAAAACGACGCCAAGGTCACATGCCTGTTGCGCGATGCTGGAGCCACAATCATAGGTAAGTTGGGCTGCGTTGAATTTGCCTTGGGAGGGACGGGACTCAACCCACACTACGGGAACACTCGAAACCCCTGGGACCATGAGCGAATAACGGGTGGTTCTAGTACAGGATCTGCTGCTTCGGTGGCCGCTGGGCTGCTTCCAGGCACGCTCGGAAGCGATACTGGAGGATCCATTAGAATGCCCGCCTCGATATGCGGAATCGCTGGTTTGAAGCCCACCTACGGACGTATTTCTCGCTCAGGTGTACTAGATCTAAGTTGGAGCATGGACACAATTGGCCCAATGACTGGACGGGTGGAAGACTGCGCATTGATGTTGAATTCCCTGGCGGGATATGACCCTAGTGACCCTGCAAGCAGCACTGAATCGGTCCCTGATTTCACATCACGTCTAAACATTGGGCTAGAGGAAATAAGGATTGGAATTCCGTCACATTATTTCTTCGACGATATATACCCTCCAATAAATCAGGCTGTTACTTCTGCCCTTGAGTTGATGGAAAGAAACGGCGCCACCTTGGTCACGCTGCATATGCCGTGGGCCGGGCTTGGTCGTTCTATTAATACTGCCATCACGCTACCAGAAGCCACAGTCGTGCACGAGCAATGGATAAACGAATCAGCAGGAAGTTATTCTCCAGAGGTGCGCTCCCGCATCCAGTCAGCTTTCGATGTGACAGCTGCCGACTATATTAGGTCCCAACGTGCTCGTAGCTGGTTCTCTAATCAGGTGGCCACTGCTATGAGCAACGTTGATGTGCTCATAACGCCAACGATTCCGATTAAAACGCCCACAATTGAGGCATGTACACCCTCTCCTGGTGCAAACGAGGGTACAGAGGGTCGCAACATAGCGGATTTCACCGGCGTTTTTAACACCACTGGCCAACCGTCACTCAGTATCCCATGCGGGTTCGATCCCGACGGTATGCCGATAGGAATGATGGTGACAGGTAAACCATTCGATGAAATCACAGTTCTACAAGTCGGTAACGCTTACGAGAATCTGGCAGGCTGGTACGATCATCATCCAACGACATAGGCGGCTGCCAGATACTGACCAGCAACATACAAAAGTACAAGATGGCGCGCAGTAAGTTACCTCGCTACATATCTCGCCCATCTGGAATGATGCGTCGCGGCTACGCGTGTGTGGCTTTGGAGAATCCTACCGACCGAGCGAACATAGGACACACCTTCAGGGCGGCTATGTGTTTTGGAGTCCGATTTGTGATACTCGGAGGGACTGACCGACATCGAAAACTATCGCACCTTGCGACAGACACGCAGCGAGCGTGGCGTCACATACCTGTCCTCGAAGTCGACAGCGTTTTTCACGCGATTCCATTTGACTGCACAACCGTAGCAGTGGAGATGACTGATGCAGCAACAGACCTCGTGGACTTCATCCACCCGGAACGCGCATGCTACATATTCGGACCTGAGAACGGGTCCCTTTCGGCTGAGACAATTGAGAGGTGCGAGCGCTCTGTGCGTATCCCGACCAACCTTTCGCTTAGCCTTGGAGCGTCAGTGAACATTGTCCTCTATGACAGGTTGGCCAAAAACCGCCGGTTCTAACAAACCAGCAAGTAATGTAAACACCGCTGACAATCACCCGCGTTCCATTGATGGTCGGGGCGGCAGGATTTGAACCTGCGACCGTCCGGCCCCCAGCCGGATGCGCTACCAGGCTGCGCCACGCCCCGCCCGCATTGGTTACATCCACCATATCGTAAGGATGCCGACATGAGGAAGCCATGACTGATCCCTGCAGTTGAAAAGATGGATCTTCAATATACCATTGGGTACAGTCCTTACCATAAAACTCGCTATACCAGTCTGCTTAACCGACATCCAAATAGGCCTTTTGAAGTCTATAATTGTACTAGCAGAGTCTGGTTGGAAATACATCGACGATGTAGAGACAATCGGCTCCAGATTCTTGATAGATCAAAAGGTGAAACGAATCGATTATGCGTGAACTTCTAACCGAATCCACTTCTCTCAGCAAACGTGTTGCTGAGACTGTGAGGAATCTTTGACTTGGTCGCAAAGGAAAGCCGCATAGCGACCCTGGAGAAGGCAGCCTCACTCCCTAACTTCTGGCAAGACAGTCGATCAGCGCAACTAACGATGCAAGAGATCGCTGCGCTCCGAGAGGAAGTTACATCCTGGCGCAAAATCGAGACCGAAATCTTAAACCTCAACGAGTTGCTGTCAATGTTGGTGGAAGAACGGGATGAATCGCTAAGCGTGGAGGTTAAGGCCGACCTTGAGCAAATCCGACGGCGTGTCGAATCGCTTGAATTTGCACTCCTACTAAGTGGCGAACACGACCATAGATCTGCGATTCTAGCTGTTAAGCAGGGCGCTGGAGGAGTAGATGCACAAGACTGGGCAGCTATGCTGATGCGTATGTATTTGAGATGGGGCGAGCGCCATGGTTTCAAGTCCGAAGTGCTGGAAGCGACCCAAGGCGATGAGGCAGGGATAAAAAGCGCTACTATCAAAGTAGACGGCAGATACGCCTATGGTTACCTGAAGGCAGACAAAGGTGTCCACAGACTGGTCAGATTGTCACCCTTTGATGCAGATCACTTAAGACATACTAGCTTCGCTCTGGTGGAAGTCCTGCCGGAAGTTAACGATCAACGTGAGGTTTCAATCAACCCAGATGACCTAAAGATAGAAACTTTCAAGGCAAGTGGCCACGGCGGACAAAGTGTACAGAAGAATTCATCCGCTGTAAGGCTGACCCACACACCATCAGGGATTGTAGTAGCAGTACAAAATGAACGATCGCAAGCCCAAAATCGGAACGTAGCTATGGGTATCTTGCACGCCCGTCTTGTGGACTTGGAACTGCGCCGCCAAGCGGAGGAGCGTGCCCGTCTACGTGGAGATCACGTTTCACCAGAGTGGGGCAGGCAAGTACGAAGCTACATCCTGCACCCTTATCAGATGGTCAAGGATCATAGAAGCGGCTACGAGACGGCTGGCGCTGACGCAGTCCTGGATGGTGATCTCAACGATATTCTCGAAGCCTATCTAGCATCGACTGTATAGCGCCAAGAAAGGGCAGGTGACCGAGGCATTGTAGACCGTGGTGTGAAAACAAGTGATCGCCTATCAAGCACAGCTACTTGAATTCGGAACATATACATACCGGAACTAGCAAGCAGATAGCCGAACACAGTTGCACGGATAACTTACGACTGGTTACATAAGCTACTTACCCTGACATATCAGGAAGGTTTAAGGATGAGAATGATTGCGAAAAACCGTAGGCCTAATTGTTTGATTACTCCGCGCCTACGTCGTGCCGCGAGTTACTACAAGTTCATTGTGCTCCCCGCTTTGATATTCTCATCGATAATCACCGCACTGGCATGTGGCGGAGACTCGACCACACAGGAAACAACAAAATTAGGAGCACCGTCAGAACCTGCCGCCTCAGCTCAATCGCCAACCAGCACCGGTGGGACCAATGATGGGCCGGCTATCGCACCTGAGTTACAAGAAAAAACCAGCAAACAAGCGTTATCGATCGAGGGCGAGCCAAGACAGGGAGGCACATTCCACCGCACATGGGGCGACCCTCCAACCCTCGATCCCCATTTGGTGACAGATACGACTTCAGCAGGGATTGTTGTAGAAATTTTCTCCGGTCTCGTGACGTTAAATCAAGACCTTCAAATCGTGCCAGACCTAGCAGAAAGCTGGAATATCGAAGACGGGAAAATCTACACATTTAGACTACGGGAAGGGGTGCGATTATCCGATGGAACACCCGTAAATGCGGTCGACTTCAAGTGGTCGTTCGAGCGTGCAGCCCACCCGGACACCGAATCTCCAGTAGCAGAAGTCTACCTAGGGGATATTGTAGGAGCGCAGGATGTCATTGATGGACGCGGGTCTATAACAGAGATAAACGGCATTCAGATTATCGATGACCGCACCTTGCGCGTCGAGATAGATGCTCCAAAAGCCTACTTTTTGGCCAAGTTAACTTACCCAACAGCATTTGTATTAAAAAAAGACAACGTTACCTCAGGAAAAGAAAACTGGACTGATAACGCTGTAGGCACCGGGCCGTTCGTACTTGACGAGTACCGGATAGGCCAGCGAATAGTTCTCAAGCGCAACGTTTTTTACTGGGCTCGAGCAGCATATTTGGACCGGGTTGAGTTCAACCTAGCTGGCGGGGTCCCCATGGCCATGTATGAAAACGATGAAATCGATTTTACTGGTGTGGGGCTCGCGGATCTTGAACGCGTCCAAAACCCTGAAGAACCTCTCAATAAAGAACTTGTTCGAGTGCCTCCGTCGTTCAGCGTTTCGTACATGGGTTTCAACGTACAGAAACCTCCATTTGATGACGTGAAGTTCAGACAAGCTCTCAACCATGCTGTTGACAAAGACCTGATAGCGGATCAAGTGTATTCAAACTTGGTAACCCCCGCCTACGGTATCTTGCCCCCAAACTTCCCAGGATACTCGGAAAACATAAAGGGCCTGAAGTTCGAACCCGAGTTGGCTCGAGAACTATTGGCTGCATCAAAATACGCTGATCCGGCGTCGCGGCCACGTATTGTGGTTACCATCCCTGGTACTGGGGGCTCTCCCAGTTTGGATCTTGAAGTGGTTGCCGATATGTGGCAAAAAGTTCTCGACGTGAACATAGAGATTGAACAAGTCGAATGGGCAACGTATCTGCAAGATCTTAATCGACGCAGGTTACAGGCCTGGGGAGGCTTGGGATGGGCTGCGGATTACCCAGACCCCCAAGACTTCATAGATATACTTTTTCACTCCGAAAGCCCCGGCAATCATGGTGCCTACGTGAACGAAGATGTAAACATACTTACCGAAAAGGCACGGATCGAACAGGATATTGGTCAGCGTGTGAGTCTTTACAACCGTGCTGAACAAATCATCCTAGACGATGCAGCTTGGTTGCCTCTTTGGTTCGATACAGAAGGACTGGCATTGGTGAAGTCCTACATTAAGGGCTACAAATTTACGCCAATTATCGTGCCGAAGCTTAAGAATGTCTGGGTGGACAATTAAAGGGACTCAAGCTCGGTTTGCCCGCCAATGAGACGTATGTGTCAAGTCTTGTAACTAGCGATTTGATCATGGTTAGGCGCGCTCTAACACAAATAATAGCGCCGTTTAGGTAATAGTTGAAAATGCTGCCCTTTCTAGGCCGACGTTTACTTTGGACTCCATTCCTAATGCTTTTCGTCTCTCTCTTCGTCTTCGTATTGGGCCACTACGGTCCCGGTGACCCTGTAGAAGTTCAATTGGGGCAGGCTTACACCGAAGAGCGTGCAGAGCGACTCCGCGAGCAAAGAGGGCTAAATGATCCGTTCTTCATCCAATACGTCCGCTATATCAGCAAAGCCCTTAAAGGCGACTTGGGTGAGAGTTACAAGTTCGTGGGCCGGGGAGTCTCTGAATTACTAGGACCTAAGCTCGCTGTATCCGCTCAACTGTTTCTATCGTCGTTCCTGATCACCGTAGCCATCGGAGTGCCGCTCGGGTTTTACAGCGCTCTTAGACAAGGATCTTGGATCGATCCTACCGTAGTATCAAGCACTCTGGTTCTCTACGCCATGCCGGTTTTTTTGACAGCTCCAGCCCTAATTATCGTGTTCTCATTACATCTCGGATGGGTACCGGTGTCCGGATGGGGAGGGTTCTTCGATAAGCGAATTCTACTTCCAGCTATCACAATAGGTATCCCAGGTGTGGCGGTTTTTACTCGATTAATGCGCGCCAGCACCTTGGACGTACTTGGACAAGATTTCATAAGAACGGCCCATGCTAAGGGTCTACATAACATCGCCGTGAATTATCGACATTTAGCGCGCAACGCGCTCATCCCCGTACTTACGATAATTGGATTCTCCATCGCTGGAATGCTAGGGGGAGCATTAATCGTCGAGCTGATCTACGGTATACCTGGCGTTGCCAGATTTGCCTTGGACGCAATATTCGCGAGAGATTTTCCTGTAATCATGGGACTCGTTCTGATAGGCGCCACAATGCTCGTCGTGGCTAATTTGATCGTAGACGTTTTATACGCGGTTATCGATCCACGTATACGCAACGGTTAAGTTATATGTCAAACAACAAGCAAGTATTGAACAACTCTAAGCCAATTACACAAGGTAAAAGTCCACTGGTACTAGCGCTGCATCGTCTAGTACGTAAGAAAATTGCTATGACAGCGCTGGTACTGATCATCCTCGTATACCTGTCCGGTATATTCGCTGCCCCACTTTCGCCGAAATCCTATTCGGACACCAATCTATTGCGAACCCAAGAGGGACCAGGGGCAGATTTTCTCCTTGGAACTGATCGACTTGGCAGAGACATATTGACCCGTGTGCTTTGGGGCATACAAACCACCGTAATAATCACCGTGATTGGGTTGATAACTGGCAGCCTGGTATTAGGGGTAACCATGGGCCTAGTGGCAGGTTACTTCCGGGGACGTATTGACGGTTTCATAATGCGCGTCGGAGAGATTGTCGCTGCCTTCCCGGACGTATTGCTAATTATCCTACTGGCAGCCACACTCCGGCCACGTATCACTGATTGGATGCGTAATGTGGAAGACCACACCAATATTAGCGGCATAGTATCGTCCGGCGCTGTTGACTACATAGTGCTGGGAATAGCGCTCCTCCCCATCAGTTGGTTTGGAATGATGCGACTGGTGCGTGGTCAAGTACTATCCAGACGAACGGAGCCATATGTCGATGCAGCAAGATCACTCGGTGCATCGACCTCAAGACTACTATTTGTACACCTATTACCCAATGTAGTCGGGCCGATTATTGTCACGGCCACTTTTGGTCTAGGAGCTGTAGCCGGCACTGAAGTGTTTCT
>CAZXXH010000023.1:0-2644 GCA_964644645.1 uncultured Dehalococcoidales bacterium | reverse complement strand
AAGTTTCCTTGGCCTTGGTGTGCAACCACCAAGGCCAAGCCTCGGCGTCATGATCGCAGATGTCACCGGTAGGGGTGGCGCTAGTGTATCGGTGCTGAGAGATCATCCAGAACAGCTCTTAGCCCCTATCGCAATCGTGTGGCTTTTGATCTTTTGTTGGAATCTACTGGGGGATGCGTTAGGAGATGTTTTAAACCCGCGTACACGCTAAATAAATCCATCTCATAGCGCACCTTCTAATCAACTGGAATCCTGCTCCTTGATGGAGCGGGGCCAATGTTCCAAGAGTCCCACAATAAAAGTACGCTAGAACACGTGTGGGATCAGATATAAGCCACTAAATCAGCGAGGGGGAGGCGGGCTTCCACTTCGATTCGCCATAGACCGATCAGTGAGATCGTACCTCGTCTCGTGGCCCGAAAAGAAACGCTCCAATTCACAAACCATCAGGTTAAAGTAGCGTCCTTGTGCCGAATCTACAAATGCGGCATTGTGTGGCGAGAGAAACACATTGTCCATTCTCCGGATCGGCGAGTCCAATGGAATGGGTTCGGGGTCAAATACATCTAGTGAAGCCGTCACATCACCGATAGACAACCTCTCAATTAGTGCGTCGGTTTGGACTATAGCGCCACGCGATACGTTAACAAACACGGAACCTGATTTCAGCAATCCCATCTCTTGACGTCCCAGCATACCGCGAGTACTTGGTGTTATCGGGGCCAGACAGACCACAACGTCTGAATCCGCCATTATCCGTTCAAGTGAAGTAAGTGTGAAATCAAAAACATCTGCAAATTCTCTAGGAATATACGGATCATAGACGCTTATTTCGCATTCAAATGGCACAAGATAGCGAAGCAGACGCCTGCCAATATGGCCGCAACCTATAAGACCAACATGTCTACCCGTCAGCTCATTGCCGCCAGGCTGCCTATCCCAATAATCAGGATCACCCGAAGGGTTGAGAGCAGCGTGTTCCGATATGATACGGCGAAAA
This sequence comes from uncultured Dehalococcoidales bacterium, assembly GCA_964644645.1. Taxonomy (GTDB): domain Bacteria; phylum Chloroflexota; class Dehalococcoidia; order Lucifugimonadales; family Lucifugimonadaceae; genus CAZXXH01. The sequence continues at coordinate 1,644 of CAZXXH010000023.1, read as the reverse complement.
TGGAGTCCGGCTTTACGCAGTCCGATCAGCATCATTGCCAGTGCCCACTCCGCCACTGGGTAGGATGAACCCTGGTTCGTATCGACGACTTTTACGCCTCTGGACGCCGCAGCCTCGACATCTACACGGCGGGCGAAGCGATCTCCTTCCAATTCACCCACGAAGGTAAGCCGCCGACACGCAGATAAGACAGCCTCAGTTACTCTCGGTGCACCGTGACATACCAGAAGTGCATCTAAGTCGCGAGCGAATTCAATGCGCCGGGCCTCAATGACTGGATCATACGGCGGGGAGCAATCCCAATTGGACTCTTGGGTAAACTCATCCCAACTGAAATCAGCAAATTCGGCAAGCCGCGATACGTCTTGCTCAAATACAAACTCCTGTCTTACCCATTTTTCAGATACTAGTCCAACCTTGGGACGGGATAGTTCCACTGATCCGCTTACCTTTGTCGAATCGGGCCACTATGTGTCGTTAGCCCACAATACATCACCAGAACGCTAACGGAAGATACTACTCCAGGACATGTAAAGTCCATGTTAGGAAGCTGCCCGTATTCATCCCGACACTGGAAAATCAGGTCTGCCAGATGCTCTGTGTTGAGAACTCGGTAAGCCCTAGCCTAATAGGGATCAATCAGTGTGAGATAATAGAGTCCAGCGTTTTATGGTAACGGTCCGTTGGCGACTGGCACGCCGTGAATTTAGTGCAAGCCACCGCCAGGGCAAATTTTATATTAGGGGGTATCGGCCAAATGGGAGCCATCAACGTCGCAATAATCGGCGTTGGGAATTGTGCCTCATCGCTCGTACAGGGAATACACAAATACAGCGATGTGGCGCCCGACTCCGACGTACCGGGCCTCATGCACCCAACTCTGGGTGAATACCACGTGGGCGACATTAACGTGGTGGCTGCATTCGACATCGATTCCGACAAGGTCGGGCTGGACCTTAGCAAAGCTATTCATGCGGGACAGAACAACACTGTCCGTTTCCACGATGTACCCGAAACCGGGGTAACTGTGGACCGAGGCATGACACACGATGGACTTGGACAGTTTCTGTCTAAGGTGATCAAAAGGGCTCCCGGGCAGACCTCAGACATTGTTGGCATCCTGCGGGAACGTGAAGTTGATGTCGTCATCAACTACCTGCCCGTCGGCTCAGAACAAGCTACAAAATGGTACGTCGAGCAAGTGCTCGCAGCCGGATGTGCATTTGTTAATTGCATACCAGTTTTCATAGGCCGTGAAGATTACTGGCAAAAGCGCTTCCAAGACAAGGGGATACCCATTGTAGGCGACGATATCAAATCACAGGTCGGAGCGACCATAGTACACCGGGTGCTAGCAAGACTTTTTGAGGACCGTGGGGTGCGCCTAGACCACACATATCAACTAAATTTTGGTGGCAACACCGATTTCCTCAACATGCTAGAGCGTGAACGCCTAATATCTAAGAAAATCTCTAAAACAGGTGCCGTAGTGTCTCATCTCGATGAGGAGATAAAAGCTGACGACGTTCATATAGGCCCAAGTGACCACGTGCCATGGCTGCACGATAGGAAGTGGGCATACATTCGGCTCGAAGGCACATCTTTTGGGGACGTGCCGTTGAACATCGAATTGAAATTAGAGGT
>CAZXXH010000022.1:12504-20004 GCA_964644645.1 uncultured Dehalococcoidales bacterium | reverse complement strand
ATGCAAACTAGCGACTTGATCGGAGCCATCCACATCCCAAAAGACGGCCAGACTCTTCCTCGTGAGACGGCTGAAGCCATGGCCAAGGGTGCTAGGGACGGAGGTGTCTCCATTTTCACAGGGATCAAAGTCACTGCGATAAGGCAACGGAAAGGCGCTGTGGCAGGCGTGTCCACAAACCGAGGCGACATTGAGTGCGAGGTAGTCGTTAACTGCGGCGGGATGTGGGCCAGGGAAATCGGCCTGATGTGCGGGGTCTCTGTACCTCTCCATGCTGCCGAGCATATGTACCTTGTAACAAACCCAATGGGCATACCTGAAGGTATTCGATCCCTCCGAGATCCCGACGATCAGATCTATTTCAGAAGGGACCAGCAAGAGGAGGGAGCTTTACTGATGGGTGGCTTCGAATCAAAAGCCAAACCCTGGGGCATGGAGGGCATCCCAAACGACTTCAGTTTCAGCCTGTTGGAACCAGACTGGGAACACTTCAAGATCTTCTGGGAGAGTGCCGTATATCGCGTTCCTGCGATGAAGGAGGCCGGGATCAATCGGTTCTACGTCAGCGCCGAAAGCTTTACACCCGACAACCGCTACATACTGGGGGAGGCACCAGAGCTGAGGAACTTCTTCGTTGCGGCGGGACTCAATTCAACAGGAATCGCTGCTGGCGCAGGCACTGGCAGGGCGATAGCGGAGTGGATCGCGGAGGGACACCCGACAATGGATCTCACCGAGGTCGACATTCGCCGATTCCACGGATTCCAAAACGGATCCAAGTATTTGCACGACCGTGTTGTGGAATCAGTAGGCACCCTATATGGCATGCACTGGCCCCATCTCCAGTACGAGACGGCCCGGGGAATAAGACAGTCTCCGATTCACGACCTATTGGCCGCGCGGCATGCCTGCTTCGGAGCCGTGGCAGGCTGGGAACGGCCCAACTGGTATGCCTCTCAGGGCACAAAACCAAGATACGAGTATTCTTTCGGGCGTCAGAACTGGTTCACCAATTCCGCTGAAGAGCATCGCGCTGTCCGTGAAAATGTTGGTTTGTTCGATCAAACTTCTTTCGCCAAGTTCTTGCTTCAAGGTCGTGATGCCGAGGCAGTGTTGCAGCAGATTTGCGCAAATGACGTGGGGGTCCCCGCGGATCGTGTTGTTTACACTACAATGTTGAATCCCCGGGGGGGTATCGAAGCCGACCTGACCGTCACCCGACTCTCCGAAGATAGCTACATGGTCATCACGGGCGCCACCGGAGAAAGGCGGGACTACAATTGGATCCGCCAGAGTATACCGAATGGCGCGCAAGCTTTCCTCACTAACGTGACGTCCGCATTTGCCGTTCTCGGTGTGATGGGCCCTAATTCCAGGAAATTTATGTCAGATATAACCAGCGCCGATCTCTCAAACGAGGCCTTCCCCTTTTTGTCCAGCCAAGAGATTGAGATTGGCCACGCTGTTGTCAGGGCCACCCGGATTACGTACGTTGGAGAGCTCGGTTGGGAACTCTACACACCTGTAGAGTTCGCTACCCACGTATATGACGAACTCATGAGCAAGGGCCAAGAGCACGGTATGCGCCACGCTGGGTTCCACTCTATGGAATCTCTTCGAATTGAGAAAGGCTATCGAGCCTGGGGGCCAGACATTACCGACCAAGACAGTCCGATCGAAGCAGGGCTTAGATTCGCAGTCGCTTTCGATAAGACGGCGGAATTCAAAGGTAAGCACGCTCTGCTACGACAGATCAAGCAAGGTGTAAACAGGCGGCTAGCCATGTTTACCTTGGACGACCCCGATCCGCTTCTCCTTGGTGACGAACCCATCTACCGAGACGGTAAGATTTCAGGGCGGATCACTTCCGGCTCCTATGGGCACACAATCGGTCGGTCGGTCGGCATGGGATACGTTGAGAACGAAGCCGGCGTGAACAGCGAATATGTTCGGTCGGGAAAGTATGAGATAGAGATCAAGTCGGATCGTTTCGAAGCTGGTGTATCACTCAGATCCCTCTACGATCCGGAAGGTAAAAACGTTCATTCCTAGAAAGGCGGTCCATCATATTGGTTGCTCGTGCCGACAGCAGCTCATAGGATGCAATTGTTATAGCCTGTGTTCATGATCGAGGAAGCCACAGACATACTACTGAGCCATGAAAAATCTGACCAGGCGGTCCGGCAATCGTCCAGTCCACCCGTTCCTTTTTCACGGTATACTAGGGGCAGAAAGAGTAAATTAATAGCAAACACGGCCTTATCATATTCTTATAGAACAAGAACCCGATCAAAACGCTTACCATATCCGGGTAAAAAACCTGTGGAAAATTTTCGGAGAGAATCCAGAAGTTGTCTTAAAGCCTGAAAACAGGTCAAAATCCGCTGCCGAGATCCAGTCTGAATTCGGCCAAATTGCTGCCCTGCGCGACGTTTCCTTCAGCGTTAATCACGGGGAAACTTTTGTGATCATGGGGTTGTCTGGTAGTGGGAAATCGACTTTAGTACGCTGCCTCATCCGTCTCGTCGAGGCAACGTCCGGAGAAATATTTATTGATCAGGAAAATGTGACATTATTCGATGAAGGGAATTTGAGGGAATTCCGCCGATCGAAGGTTTCAATGGTATTTCAAAACTTTGGGCTACTACCGCATCGTAACGTGATAGACAATGCATGCTATGGCTTAGAAATCAAAGGTGTGAAGAAGGACGAACGCTACGAAGTCGCACAGCAGATGATAGACATGGTGGGTCTGAAGGGTTGGGAGGACTCTAGGGTCAGCGAGTTAAGCGGCGGAATGCAGCAAAGAGTGGGGTTGGCAAGGGCACTAGCGATGGAACCAGAAATATTACTGATGGATGAGCCTTTCAGCGGACTGGACCCCCTGATAAGACGGCAAATGAGGCATGAACTCGCTGAATTACAGAAACAAATACACAAAACTTTAGTTTTTATTACCCACGATCTGGACGAAGCTATTACGGTAGGGGACAGAATTGCAATCATGCGAGATGGTGAAATCATTCAGTTGGGAACACCCGAAGAGATAATCCTCAACCCAGTAGACGACTTCGTTGCCGAGTTCACAGAAGATGTTTCAAAAGAGAGGGTGCTTAATTTAGGGTCTGTTTGCGTTGCCCCTGATCTCATTCTTACCCTGCCATGTGGCATCGACCACTTGAAGGCTGCTATGGATGGGAATGGTGTCGAATATGCCGTCTGCGTTAATGAAACCGAGTCAGTTCTGGGAGTGATATGTCGTTCATTGGTTGAAACCGCCGAGCGCAATGAGGATATTGAGAAACTTCTCATCAACCCCTAAGTCAAGAAACCAATATTCAAGCCGCAATTCCGAAATTAGCAGACTCAGAAGCCCCCATTCCCATCGTAAGATCCGGTTCAGAGCTGGTCGGAATAATTACTCAAAAATCGATTTTGCGCGCCCTGTCTTCCTAGTAAGGATACCAAGGAAACATATATGGCTGAAAAATATATGGCTGATGCCTCTGAGGCCGATAGTCAAGAAATAGAAATAGAGAGAAACCCCTCTTCAAAGTCTAGTGACTGGATCAGGAAACTCTCCTTGCCATTGACAGTCATCTCCGCAGCATTTGTGTTGTCTTTTTTGATACATGGCTCTAGTCTCGAGTTTGCTATTGATTTCCCATTGGACGTTAGTTCAGAAATCGAGGGTGGAATCGACGACTCAATTGACTGGACAATTATTACTTTTGGTGGCTTTTTCGACGCTGTCAGTGACGCCCTGAAAGTAATGCTTGGTAAGCTCAGGGATTTTTTGCTTTGGGTTCCCTGGCCCATCATGATGATCCTGGTCTTTGTGATCGGCTGGAAAGTGGCTTCTCTCAATGTAGCCTTTATCTCTTTGGTCGGCTTGCTAATACTCGCAATGGTCAACCTCTGGGAGCCAACTATGGTGACGGTCGCCATAATGATCGTATCGGTATTCATGTCTGTTCTCGTGGGTCTGCCGACGGGTGTGCTCGCGGCCAGGAGCGACAGGTTTGAAGCTACCATTCGTCCAGTATTAGACACTATGCAAACGATGCCCAGTTTCGTCTATCTGGTTCCCGGTATCATGCTTTTTGGACTTGGCAACGTCGGTGCGATTTTTGCTACGGTTCTTTATGCCCTCCCGCCATGCATAAGGCTGACAAATCTAGGTATTAGGCAGGTAGACCCCTCAGTTGTTGAAGCAGGCCAATCCTTCGGGTCAAGTGAAATGCAGCTATTGTTTAAAATCCAGATTCCAATGGCTATACCCACGATCATGGCTGGAATCAATCAGACGGTCATGATGGCTCTGGCCATGTCCACAATCGCAGCCATGGTTGGCGCAGGAGGGTTAGGGATCGAGGTTCTCAGGGCGATGGGACAATTAAGGGAAGGTGAAGCTGTTGTGGCAGGATGTGCCATCGTAATATTGGCCGTCATTATAGACAGAATTTCCCAGGGCTACGTTGAGAAGCGATCCAACTGATAGTACTCCTCACCCTTATGATAAATCCGCACCAGGCAATCTTAGAATATCCTGTGGAATTCCAGTTATCATATTCATAAAGCTTCCTTTCAGACAACATTAAAAGGGCCGCGCTGCATGCAGCGCGGCCCTTGGTTCAACTAACTGTCAGGGTTCTCACCCTGTGTCAATGACTAGCCTTCCTTTGCCAAGGCGGCAAGAACCTTTGCCTTTATGTCCTCCGGAAGCCAGCTTTGCCAAGCGTCATAGTTACTCAGATAATGTATTGCGGTTGCTTCAAAGGCCTCTTCGGCGGTGCCGTAGTTCTCTGAATTTTCGCCGTACCAGGCGTCGGCAACAAGTTGATTGCCCGCAGACCAATCCCAATTATTAAAGAATTTAATTAGATACGGAGCATCGCTCACCAGCGCCGTGTTCATGGCTATCATCACCTCCGCAGGAGGGAAAGCACAGCCGTGCACAGGGTCATTATTGGCGCATTCACTTGGGGCGGGTTGCTGCAAGTCGATAATATCGGTCGGATACCCAAGATCCAGCATCAACTTTGTCGGGCCCCAGTAGTAGAAAAGAATTGCATCTTCCTTCTTGATAGCTCCTTCTATTGCTGCCGCTAGGGCTCCAGATGTCCCGGGATCTCTCAGTTCTACATGATCGCTAAGGCCATAGGCCTCTACTTGTCCCACACCGGCATCTGTACCTTCCTGTACGCCTCTGCATGCCCATCCCGCTATGCAGCCGTACAGAACAGCTTTGCCACCACTATCTGGTTCAGCAAATAGCGCTTTGTACTTGTCTTCTTTCAAGTCTTCTACCGAGTCCAGATCCGGGTTAGCTGCCTGGACATAGGCTGGAATAAGGAATGTGCTTTGCCAGTTGTCCTCAAGACTTTTCCCGACAGGAATCACTTCCCCCGCCTTTACAGCATCGTTCCAAACAACATTCTGGTTTGGAAGCCAGATTTCCATGGTGATATCAATATCACCTTTTCTCAACCCCTGAAACAGCGGCACAGTCGCGCCTTCTATCTGGGAGGTTTCGTGCCCATAGCCGTGTTCGACGATGTACCTTGCCACGCCATTCTGCACCAGCGCGCTATCCCAGTTAAGCCCGCCGAAAACAATTTCCCTCTTCGGGCCTTCTGGCACGGGAACTTCCACTTCAACGGTCTTTATGACCTCTTTTTCCACTTCAACGGTCTTTATGACCTCTTTTTCTACTATGACAGTTTCCCCGGGTACTTCAACGGTTTTCACCACTTCCTGGGTAACTATTTTCTCTACTGGTACCTCTACAATCTCTGTTTCACCAGCGCATCCAAAAGCTAGCACTGTTATAAAAATTGAAAGCAAAATTATTGGATTCACCAGTTTTTTCTTCGTCTGAAACATATACACCTTCCTTACTTTTGTGGTCTTATAGTCTACTACATAATCAAAAATGAGAGCTATTTGATGAAAAACCACCTAGTCTAAACTACGCACGCACCAACAAAAAAAGGAGTACCCGAAAAAGAACCATCCCACCGCCCCGGGGGCCAGTTGAGCCAGCCATTTATGGGAGTATGCAGGTATTAGGAACAGAGAAACCAGGTCGGAGCGCTAACCAGTTCCTCTGTATTCCAGTCGGAGTCCCCATAGACAGAGATGATTTAGGGCGACCGAACCAAGTTCCCGGGAATAATCCCTTTCAACAGGTATTCAGCGTTAATCGGAGGCCGGGGGATGCCACACCGCGATAGCACTTCCTGGAAGCTGGAACAGTCGTACCTGGCTGTGTTGTTAAGTTGAGATTCCACTTCGCTCAGCGATTCGGCCAGCAAGCTGAGAACACGTTCACCAGTCGCATCCGACCGTGTGGCCAACTTGGATTTCCACTCGGCGATAGGTGTGTACCCAGAGATCAGATCCATATCACACATAAGATCAAACACCGTCCTTGCAGGCAAGGTCTCCTGTTGGACGATGTTATAAACACGCCCATAGTGGGACGGACTAGTCGCAAAGCAGCTGATGGCTTTGACTAAGATATCCACCGGGGTCATTTCAAATTGCCAACTCACTCCGCTGGGCGCATAGCCAACCTTACAGCAGGCGTCAATGATCATGCCCTGAAGGTCCCTGGGGTTTCCCTTACCGGTGACACTGTGAGGCCCGATATTTCCCGGCCTGTATAAACAGACGGGAAGGCCCCGGGATACGGCTTCCCACATCAGTTTCTCAGACACCCACTTTGCCTGACTATATCCACCCTTCAACTCGTCGGCGAATGCATCTATGTCATCGTTTTCTAGGTGGGAAACATGCCAGCTAATCGGAAATATTCCATTAGAAGAAACATAATGAATTGGCTTGGTATTTGAAGTGCACGCGAATCTGATAATCTCGTGGGTGCCGTCCACCGTCGATGGTTTGATTACAGAGTAAGGATATATGTAGTTGACGAGAGCAGCGCAATGGAAAATCAAGTCAATCTTTTGCGCTAAAGCGTCAAACTGATCAAACTGCAATCCGAAACGTTCAGCGGCCAGATCTCCCAAGACCGGGATGATCCGTTGTTCCATCCCAGGTTGCAGTAACCCATAGGCATCGAGGTTGTCTAGAATCCGGTCTAATGGGCCTTCCCTAGAACGGTTTTCCGCTCGGACCAGACAGTAAATATCCACAGAGTCATCTGTACATTTAATCAATCCTTCCAACAGGAAAGCACCTAAAAAACCGGTTGTCCCGGTAACAAAAATGGAGGCTGCATCATCTAACACCTTGGGTGCCTCTCCCCGAGATGGAACTATCAACCGGTCCAGTTGGGTATCCTCTTGGAACAAATTCCGTTCAGCCACTGACTCCGTCCCCTGCATCATATATTTCACAAGACCCGATGCAGAGGGGTTCTCATACACATCTTTTACTAAAAGCCTTACGCCAAACATATCCTCCAGGGCAATGGTCAACTCAACTGCTACCAGCGAATGCCCGCCAAAATCGAAAAAATCGGATTCGTTTGTG
>CAZXXH010000022.1:5323-12494 GCA_964644645.1 uncultured Dehalococcoidales bacterium | reverse complement strand
GTACCTTGATCGAGAAAGAGGATGCGTTCCCACAACGCACGCATGCCCTCTTCATGTTCCTCCCGTGAAGCTGACGGCGAGATAGTGATGTCGACAGTGGCATGCCGGCCCCTTTTGGCTGGCTCAGGAAGAGCTTTGCGATTAAGCTTGCCTGTCACCGGGTTCAGTGGAATTTCATCGACTTCAACAAATGTGTTGGGAATCATGTAATGGGGTAAATGGGAATCCAGTATGTGGCGCAAGTCGACACTGACGCCAGAGTTTTCAACTATCTTCCATTCGGCCCTCTCGTTCCTAACGATGTAGGCGACAAGACGTTTGTCTTCGCCTTCCTCACCCTCTGTAATCACAGCACACCTATTAACATCGGCGTATTCAAGCAGAGCTGCCTCCACTGCCCCTAAATGTATGCTGTATCCGCGAATCATGACCATGTCATCGCAACGGCCCTTTATCTCTAATCTCCCGTTAGACAGTATTTCTGCTACGTCCCCGGTCCTGTAGTATCTCTTACCGTCGATCCAGACAAAGCGCTCTGCTGTCAACGCCGGCTTGTCGAGATAGCCCCGGGCAAGACAGGGACCACCTATGTACAACTCCCCCGTGGCCCCTGACGGCACAGGCTTCCCGTCCTCATCAAGCAGCAGGAGTTCCACCTTGTCCCCTGGGAGCCCCACCGTGCAGAATCCCGACGGTAGGTCCTCCTCATCTGCCAGGTCGGCGTCTGAAACATCGTGACACTCGCTGATGCTATAGGTATTTAGAAAAAGAACGTGGGATGGTAGGACGTCGAAGGCCTTGTGTTTGAGCTTGGTGGTGACCACCTCACCATTCAGCCACATAACCTTGACCGATGAGAGCCGTGATCGAATTAGATCGTCATCCAGACCATTCAGCGTGGTTTCTAACAATGACGGTGTGAATAACACCTCTGTAATCTCGTGCCGTGCGATGAATTCGGTCAGCAGTCTCGGATCATAGATCACTTCGTCCGGGATCACGTAACACGCGGCTCCTTTCAGCAGGGGCCGAAGAAGTTCCCATACAAAAAATAAATTGCAGGCGACCCTGTCACCCGTACCATATATACTTGTTTTATAGAGGTTCAGGTATGAATGAACGACCGATCTGTGGGTCTGCAGCACGCCTTTTGGGTCCCCGGTGGTACCGGAGGTATATGCGAGGAAGGCGAGATTGTCCGGCGTGATATCCGCAACCGCATTGGGATCATACGTACATTCTATCCAGGATTCATCCGAATCTATTCTCAATGCCGTGCCAATAAAGCTTCCGTTCAGCCTGTCGCCGTACCTTGATTTGGTGACTATGACCTTAGGTTCTGCATCGGAAAATATATTCATTAACAGCTGGTCCGGATAGGCAAGGTCTAGGGGTATGTATGCGCCCCCTGCCTTCAGAATGGCGATGTAGGAGACGACATACTCGTAGCAAGTTTCCATGAAGATACCTACAGGTTTGTCGAGAGTGACGCCGTGCGCCTGGAGGTAGCCAGCCAGACGGTCGGTGAGGTTGTCCAGCTCGCCGTAGGTTATCGAACTGTTACCATCCACGACCGCGACCGCATCGGGCGTCCGACGGGCCTGCCGGCGGAAAATTTCGTGAAGGCACCCTTGGCTATCGTCCATAGGTTTGTTCCTAGATCAGGTTAGTTGTTTGTCACTGATGCGAGATTTATGCCCACCGGCCCGACTCCCACGACCGGACATTTTGATCCGATCCCCAGTTCATGGCGAACCACGTAAAAACTAGCATCTCAATAGACAGCGACCGCGTTTCAAAGGGTTGGGGGCTCTTCCCAGTGACGCTTGACTTTGCATGGCGGCTATCACAGCGGGCACTATATGTTAGCACCTTGTGCAAGCTCAGGCCTACAATCAACTGAAGGGGCTCACGCATCCAAGACGATGGTGGTCTGGTAGCAATTATATTTTTGGATTGCGGCCTGTAAATGGGGGATTGCCGGTCTTTATCGGCCGATCATCTATCCTTACAGATTAAACTGGGGCTCCAGGTAGTCGTTCAACTTGTTGTAAATCTGGATCCTGCCCCTTTGAGTGTCCGCGACCATCAGACGGTTCCTAGCGTCGTGAAACTCTACAGCCGTAGGCATAGCGAATCTCCATTCAGGCTCAAGGGAATAAACCCTGCGACGAGCCTTCATTACGTCAATATTGGAATCTACCGTCTGTTTGTGCCACTTCGCAAGCTCCTGCGCGTCACCGATGAATGTCGTGATGAAGTCGCCATCGGGACCGTAGGCCTGTACGCGATCGTTGGCCCAGTCGCAAACGTAAACATCTCCATCGGGATCTACAGTCACATCGGAGGGGCGTGTCAACTGGCCACGCCCATTCCCTTCGGTTCCAAAGGCCATCAGATATTCACCATCAGGTGAAAACTTTTGAACGCGATGATTTTTGTGGTCAGCAATATACACATTATTTTGGACGTCAAGTCCTATACCCCAGGGCGAGTTCAAGTCCCCTTGACTCCTTCCAAATCCTCCCCAGTTGCCAAGGAAATTACCGTCTCTGGTGAATTTTTGGATACGGTGATTGAGACTATCAACAACTATGGTGTTGTCGTCGGCGTCGATGCAAATGCCAGAGGGGTGATTGAATTGGCCGTCTTTCTGTCCACCTTCTCCCCAATGCGTCAGGAACTTGCCCTCACTGTCGAATACAGAAACGCGATTCAACCACTCGTCCGCAACATAAATGTTCTCATCACTATCTAATGCGATGCCAGCAGGCCATATAAACTCTCCAGGAGCATCCCCGTATCGACCAACGTCCAGTAAATGTTCTTCATCCCCGGGTACATTACCTATCGTGAGCTTTACAATTTTGGCCCCAACCCCAGTTTTGTTCCACGGCACTCCGGAGATGGTATCTACAGGTCTACTGATTGTGTACACTGTGTCAAGCTCACCGAAGGCTATACCCACTATCTGGGGTAAGTACAACCCGCCAACCGCATGGCTGTAATCATAAACCCGCCCTAGTATTGTCTGCGTTAGCATTTTTACCTTCTTGCCTTCAACATTCCAGCCCCTTTTTCAAAATCGCAGGCCTTTTACGGTTGATTCTTTGTGTACAGAAATACCGTCCCCGACCACCTAGGCTGATTCAATGAACTGTAGTTTCTCAAACGTTCCTCCGACGATAGGTTTGGCATCCATACCAAGCCAATCTTCCAAAATTGTGGAATACACTCCTCGAAAGTCTGTACTCGGAACAAGATCTCCCTGCTGGAGGTCTTCACGCTTAGTGGAAGGGTATGCACCGTATTCACCCCCCTTCACCTGGTCGCCTATGACGAAGGTCACCCCCGCCGATCCATGATCCGTTCCTGAACCGTTATCATGAGTCCGACGACCAAATTCGGAGAATATGAACATCACAACGTTTTCTGATGCATTGTGTTCCCTCAGGTCGTCGAAGAAATCCTGTACCGCGGCGGACACTTCATTCCATAAAGTGGCGTGCATACCCAGTTGATTGGAATGGCTGTCGAAACTGCCGTGATCAGAATAAAAAATACGAGTTCCGAGGTCCGCTAGATGTATCTGAGCAATTCCTTTGAGTTTTTGAGAGATCGTGTTGTCGGAATACTCCACCGTGGATGAATATCTCTCAGGAGCCTCACTCAGTACATCTGCGCCCTTCAGTGCATCGAGCCCCGTTTGCCCAAGAAATTCCATAACAGGACCCCTGCCGATATTCTGCGCATACAGGTTCTTGTAGCGCTGTAGAATACGGTCCCGCTGTAGTTGTTCGCTTATCCCTGTTAGTAACCCATAGTTACTAAGGTCGTCGACGGTTGCTATCGGTACTCCGGGCAGGGCCATCGCTCGGAACATACTGGGACCGAAGCTGACACCGGTGACCACGTTCTCCTTGTTAGGATCTATGTCTCGTATGACACGCCCAAGCCATCCTTCAGTACCTAATGTATCAGGTTCGCATGTATGCCATATATCCATCGAACGGAAGTGTGAACGAGGCGCGTTTTCGTAACCCACACCGTGTACGATTGCAACATTACCCTTTTGATACATGTCGCGAACCGGTCCCATGCTGGGGTGAAAACCGAGATCGTCGGATATGTTCAAAACTTCGTTCTCGGGAATACCTACAGTGGGCCGATAATCCCGGTACAAAGGGTCAGTGAAAGGTATGACCGTATTCAGGTAGTCGTTGCCTCCAGACAGTTGCAATACTACAAGTACGGGGTCTTTCTGAGCAGTGGTCATTCGGGTCTCCTTCAGGATATTTTCAGGGTACCGGACGTTTGTAAAGTCATCAAAGTGCTATGCGAACTGGTAATCTCTGAGTGAGACTATCAGTTGAAGCATCTGACCCACTCGTTTTTCAGACTGGCCGTTGTTTCCCCAGCGGACCAGGCCGTCCTCGGCCGCATGACTGACAAGCTCTTCTCTTGAGTCGTCGTTGATATCTAGTGGCCCCATTAAGTCAAGGCAGCCATCTACCAACTCCTCTGGTGATAAGTCCCCTTTGGCCTTGAGATCACTTATGATGGCCTTAATACCGGGACGTTCTACCTCACCAACCAAGTCAGCAAAAAAATTGGTACGCCTCATCAGTGAGCCGGAGTTAATCCACTCGGAACCTGTGTGCCAACCTTCGACACTGGGGGGATTCATCAGATCCTGCCCCATATATCCGGTTTGCCGCGCCAAGTTACCCAATCCAGGACCTGGAAACTCTGACCCTCCAGCCAATCTCAGCGTACTTATAACAACTTCTGCCGGACTCTTGAGGCGGGTGAATCTAGATTCTTTGAAGAAATCGGAGTTGAATAGCACACGCAAGACTGACCGCATATCATAGTTCGTTTCAACAAACACCTTGGCGAGCGTGTTTACTGCCTCGGGGTCTTGCGGAGGCGTCACAGACCATGCAGGCACTTGTGGTTCGTCGGCTACAAAGAAATTGTAAAGGTGTCGACAGACGAACTGAGCGGTAGCCGGCTGCTGAACGATAATATCTATGATGTCGTCACCATTGAAATCTCCTGACTGACCTAGGAAAGTTTTTTCCTCATGGTCATGATCCTCATCTCGATATTCGAAAAACCAATCGAACCTACCCATCGGAAACCTAGGGAGCTTCGGAGTTATGGTCCAACCAGTGAATGCTCTAGAGCACTCCCTCACATCGTCTTCCGTGTAATTCCCTACACCCATGCTGAATAGTTCTAGAAGCTCACGTCCCCAATTCTCGTTTACCGCATGGGCGTGGTTCTCATTGTTGTCGAGCCAATAGATCATGGCCGGGTTTTTCGCAACTTCCAGTAGGATTTAGCGATAGCTCCCCATCCCGTTCTCTCGCAGCATATCTACTAGATCTGTGATTTCATCCCAATGGTCAACCTTGGAGACTCCGGTAGCAAAAATGCCATGCCAGAAGAGAGCCATTTTTTCCTGAAGTGGCGCTTCGGTGTTAAGCATTCTATAGAGCCAACTTGCGTGGCCCATTCCTTGGATAGTTCCCGGTTTCCATGCCCACGGTTGGTATCTGAATAGGTCGTAGAGGTCCACCGGAGTTTGAGTTTCTGGGCTCAGAAGTTCTTCTACAGTGGCCTCGTACCCAACAGATACCCGGCCTTCCAACTGCTCACGGGACTCTCCGAAGCCGGCACGTCTCATGAGGTGTGCCATCAATGCGATATCAGTATCAGTCATAATCTGCAAATCCCCTTGGAGAAAATAAGGGACTCGCTGATTATCGGATTCACACATAAGCGGCAAGCCCCAGACTCACATAAGCGCACTCGTGAAACATTCGAATCGATACTCTTGTGTGCCAATATAATTGGCACGTAACACACTGTCAATTTAAGGACCAAGAAATACTGGTACGGTGGAGAACAACTTATGCCCCGGTAGGGGCTCGAAGACCATTACCTCTGGGTAAACGTGGTTCGTATTTTCACATGCACAATTCCAAAAATGTTATTTATGATTTCCTTAGCGTTGCGGAGACATCAGGTCTGCAAGAATGTGAGATCCTGGCGGCCTAGAAGGACGATGCCGTGATTCAGTAACAAAGGACCAGTTGTGACAGGAGGATGAGTAGTCAGAATCTTCATCCGAACAATAACGGGAAGCCACATACTGAGTCATCTCATCCTCGGCATGTATCTAACTCCCGTTCCTTTACCCATTCCTTCGCCTCTAACCGAGCAGCGTAACGATTTGGAGCATTCATTCCCCGGGTACGCAACTCTATACCGGATTTCATTTGTGACCGAGACGGCATGTCAGTTTCCTGAGGATTTCGGTTCAGCAACCGCTCAGAAAAAGCATCTATATCTTTTTCGAATGCGTTTCTCCAGCCGGCGGTACGATCAAACGCAGGATAGGTTTCCAAAGAACCTACTTCATTGAACCTATCCATAAATTGTATATCTGCTTGAGCTTCTCCTTCCCATATATACACACGTTTATCATTACCAAGGTTGTATGCACCTATTAGATTTATTGACGGTGGAGCTTGACCATTCCATATGGTGGCCCACAATTCCGGATCCCTCGACCTATCAGAAGTTAATATTGATACAAAAAGCACGTGGTACACTCCTGCTGCCTATTACTCAAATCGCGTCTGCAGATATTAAATCATTACTTTTGTACATTGCCACGAATACCATGGCCATAACAAGGGGTATCAGCCAACCCCGCGATCCTGGCAAACCATGGACGGGGCGTTGTGCTATCTGGAGTGACTACAGTTAGGAGACAGCAAATCAGCTATCTTCTCGGCGATCATAATCGTTGTGGCGTTAGTGTTGGAACGTACCACATCTGGCATGATAGAAGCATCGACTACCATGAGATTCTCAACACCGTGCACCTCGCAGCTTTCATTCACAACCGCCAAACAATCTGATTCAGGTCCCATCTTGCAAGTACCTGATGAATGGTGCTGGGTCAGCACGTTATCAAACAGCCAACTATCGAGACGCTCATCATTTTCGAGGATCTCATCACCGGGCGATATCCGAGACATCTGTGCGGGTTTGTATTCTGGCCTCGCCGAAATTTCTGCGCATAACCTCACGGCGCCTCTCATCCGTTCAAGATCGTATGGGTGATTCAATTATCGTTAATGTTACACTGGCTGAT
>CAZXXH010000022.1:0-5295 GCA_964644645.1 uncultured Dehalococcoidales bacterium | reverse complement strand
CAGGGATCTCGTGGTCAACCGGAATATGTTCTGTACGAATAGGAATCGGGCGCATTTGCATGTCATTTCGAAATTCAGACCCGGGGGTTGTGTACCTCATTCCGACCTGTAGCGGTGGCACTAACTCAGGGTGAGGAATACTGGACTCATAGTGCATAAATACTGCGGGATGATCGCGTAAATTTTGTCCAACTCCAGGGAGATCAACAGCGACCTCAATTCCCATTGTCTCGAGATGTTCTGCAGGTCCTATGCCACTCAGCATTAATAACTGGGGAGAATTTATCGCCCCTCCGCACAAGATAATCAGGTTCGAGAATACCTCGAAGACCTTTCCTTCAGATACAACCTCGCCCCCCACAGCCTTATCACCTTCTAAAATGCCCTTATTTACGAAAACACCCGATCTTAAGGTTAGGTTCAATCTATTTCTCGCTGACTCAAGATAGGTAAGCGCTGTGCTCATTCGGATGCCATCGATTCGATTGAGCGGATAGAATCCGACCCCCGTGGAATCAGGATGATTCATGTCCTCTGTGCGGGGATATCCGGCGGCAGAACAAGCTTCTAAAAAGGCCTTTGGACTTGGAAGAAGATCATTCTCTACATATCTTCGAACCGGTATTGGACCTCGCGAGCCATGAAAGTCATCTCCTGGAAAGTCGAGGTCAGTTTCTGATTTTCTAAAATATGGCAAAACTTTCAGATAAGACCACCCTACATTGCCCGCCTCTTCCCATCCGTCGAAATCTTCGGGTATTCCTCTGAACCACACCTGGCCGTTTATAGCGCTGGATCCCCCCGTCACTTTTCCTCTCGGCAACAAGAAGGGTTCCGGTCGGAGAGGTGTGGCAATGGCTTCGTATTCCCACGTGTGCGATAACGGATCATAAGATTCATACCATGGGCGTACCCCGTATTTAATTTGATCTGGTAATTTCTCTTTGTCGTTATAGTCAGGACCTGCCTCCAGAATCAGAACTGACTTGCCGGACTGTTCTGTAAGTCGGGAGGCTAAAACAGATCCTGCCGACCCTGCTCCCACGATAATCGTGTCGTATATCATCACTCTCGCCTCATCCGAGATTCCAAAATAGACTAGCTTGTGTGCTCTTCAACACATAGTGATTTACGCATTCTTCTCCAAATTGTTCAGATAATAGCATTGATAAGATATAGGAAGGACGTTACCCACCCTGTTGGTGCCGGCAAACGTCTCGACACGTTCACCGACCGCCCCCCATCACAATAAAGGCCCTTCCATATGACGCAATCGCTTGGCCCGGCCCTACATCCGCGGCGAGACTCAGTTATCAACGACGATCCCAATGTGTACCATTGCGCAATTTGGGGCTTCTTTATATCGCATTTTATAGATATAAGAAATCGGTATGATTGAATCGGAAAACATAGGAGCAATGTAGGCAGGTAGACGCCCATACATCCACAAAATCAGGGATAGCTCCGAATATATAGTGAATGCTTCAGGGGTTAGCAATCGTTGTGCTATTCACCCTGACCATCAGAATCGATCATTTCCTGAGAACCGGAACTGCGACTGCAACAATCAATGTTGCCAGAACTAACAGAGCACCACTGATTCCCACCGCGTGCTGTACTCCTATAATTTCAGCTAGATATCCAATTAACATAGCCCCAATAGGCCCCATTCCGATGCAAAAAGTCCAGGCACCCATCACCCGTCCGCGCATGCGATCAGGCACATTTTGCTGTAACAGTAGCACTACCAGAGTAGTGAACAGCCCCTCCGCTAGTCCAAACCCCGCAAGCAGAACCACAGACAAGAGAAATAATCCAGACTGCGAATAAGCTACGGTTAACAGGCCACAGAACAGGAATGAAAATAATAGTTTCATGTTCATTTTCATGGATTCAGCTGAAGCCCCGATATACAAAGCACCAAAAGCAGCTCCGATCGAAAGAGCGCCATTCATTACTCCAAGTCCACCAGAACCGACATTTAGAACATCCTCTCCCGCGAAAACGGGCAACAAAGAGACTGCTCCGTAGCCGAATGCCTCCATCAGCATAGCCATCACCAACATAATTGTTAGAAGCCGATCCCTGAAGAAAAAACTAAAGCCTTCAATAAGTTTGAAAAAGACCGACTCAGCTCCTGCCGGGAGTTCAATTGGCCGATAGCCTATTACACTGATCGCGACAAGACCTAGGCCGTAACAACAGGCAGCAGCGAGGAATGTCGCGCTAAAACCCAACGTTTCTATAAGTACCCCACCGACGACAGCGCCTACGGCACCAACGGAACGCATAACCACGGACTGCAACGCGATTCCATTTCGTGCATCCCGTGCGCCTACAAGATCGTAGACAAGTACCTGAGTTGTAGGTATACCAAAAGACATTCCGATTCCAAATACCAGCGCTATCAAAAGTACTAACCAGGTTTGATCGAAATCTGAAACGCTCATCATCATCAATATCAGACTAGCCATCACATTCAGGCTTTGAACAGCGACGAGAAGACGTTTACGGTTTAAACGGTCCGCTACAGCACCGCTAAATGGTCCCAGAAGTAAATTTGGGAGGAAATAAAGGCCGAATGACAGTGCAACCAAAAATGCACTGCCTGTGGTGGTTAGTACTAGCCATGAAACCGCAATCCTCTGCATCCACGTCCCAGCTGACCACAGAAGGACACCAATCCAGAGTATTCGAAAGTTAGGGTTGCCGAGGGACCGAAACGGGTGACCCGACGACCTAGAATTAGAGTTCATTAATTCTCTAGCAAAACCATTATTTTCTCGCCGCGAGATAAATAAGGTATATAAACAAAACGTTACTACGGGCCAACAACATCATTGAGGTATTCACGAACATTTGCAGCCAATATAAATAAATAAACCAAACAAGTATTGACTGCTCAACATGCATTCAATCTCAAAAGTATATTCCCATTTTGTACTTGCAGTCCGCATGGCACGGGTCTGAATTTGCCATAGGCGAGCTGTAAAGGTTGAAGGCCCCATTTCAGCGTATAACATTACCACCAGTAAATGTTGCAAAGTCGGTTAATGTAGGGTGGTTAGGGTCTGGTAAAGATGCTGTGGTTTCGAACCTGGAAATGTGAGGGTCGGATGGGATTGGAACCCTCACCACCCAGATTAAAAAGTCCATGCACACTTTCCAACTATTATTTCCCACTGCTGCACTATGACTGAAAACTCACTGGTAACAGCATGTATCTGTTCGATTTCCCGATTGATATCAGCCCGTGTCGTCATTTTGGTCTCCAAATTGCCGACATAAGTGAACTGGTGGAAGATCGGGGTATCCACTTGTGAATATGTAATCTAAAAGACTATTTATACTTGAATACGACTCGACTTAACTCGGAAATAACATCCATTATTTCTGAAGGCAGGTTTTTTGTCTCCTAACTGTTGGAAGAACTTTGGTAATGCTTTGAGCCGACCCTGCTAAATTAACGAAGGAACATAATATGGATTTAAAATCTGATCATATTGTTATTGCAAATAAATTTGGCAAAGCAATTTTTTCTCCATGGGCAGGTGCTAGTCTCCGTTCGTTAAAAGTGATTTCTGCAGACGATACTGCTTATGAGCTTTTAAGTGGCGGGGAAGGCCCTCACGACCCTTTAACCCTGGAACAAGGAACGGGAAGTTTCATGATGTGCCCGTGGCCAGGCAGACTGAAGAAAGGAATCCTTTTTAGTGATGGGGAAAAATTTCAAATGCCAATTAATCGTCCTCCGTTTGCAATACATGGCCTTACGCGTGACGAAAAGTGGACGATTGTAAATGCCGATAATGAAGGAGTGCAGATGTGTACGGGTTTAAAACATCCGTGGCCTGGAAAAGGAAGAGTTACTTTCAATGCTAGGTTATTTGGATCGTCATTAGTAATGAGTCTAGAAATTGTAAATTATGGTGATAACAGGTTTCCGGTAGCGATTGGATGGCATCCTTGGTTTAATTCCTCTCTCGGTGATAAGCGACTTACACTATCTTTGCCAGGACAGGAATCTGAATGGAAAACTGATCCTGATGGGAACGCTAATGGTTTCGAAGAACAAATTTCTGCACATTTGGATTTAAGGCAGGGAATGATACCGGGTGAAGGAGTATTTGATCATTGTTTTAGAGTTGATCCCTTAAAACCAGCGGAAATCGAATGGGAAGAGGCAATTAAGCTGACCGTAAAGTCTTCCTCTGAAATGGACCATATCGTGGTTTATAGTCCTCAGGGATCGGTTTGTGTGGAGCCTTTATCAAGTACGATAGACGCATTCAGGCTCGCAAGCGAAGGGATTAATGGCACTGGCTCTCGATATCTGGATCCTGGTTGCAGCTTTTATGGTTCGACTTCCTGGTCTTGGATTTAATTTGTAACATTTCCAGTGACACACCCTGTGAAGTGAAATCACACCATTGGGCTAGATAGCCAGCCCACGTGAGAATGAGCGTCGCGAAGTTACCAGGGAATCGCTAACCTTGGACAAGGATGGTCTTTTTGTTCAGACAGGTAAATCGTCCGCCTGAATTTCACTCAAGGGAAAAGATCTCCAAAATTCACCGATTTTCGTAGAGGAGAATCATTTTTGGGGTCGGCACTTACCGGGAATGGGAAACGTATGAATCCAAAGACGATTCCTACAGTAATCTTCGTACATAGCGGGGATTAAGGCCGAAAAAAATAGGTCGTTGCTAAGCTAGGTTAGGATTCATAGTTGTCTACGCAGTAGACGTTTGGGTTCTCAAACCTATTGGAATGCGCTTTTCTTCGTAACTTTAGGCGCTATCCTCTTGTCCAATTCGGCAAATTTCTCATAATCGATCAGGTCATATATTTCTGACCTATCCATCATGTCAGAAAGTGAATTGATCTGGCTCCCGTTTTCCCTAATGTTTGTAAAAACCTTTTTTACAGCTCCAAGCGCAGCACGCTGACCGGTTGCAGGATAGATAACCAAACTATATCCAATATCCCCCAGATCCTTGGCTGTCAACAATGGGCTCTTTCCGAACTCTGTCATGTTTGCAAGTAACGGTGCCTTCACCCTCATTGCATATTGTCTGAACTCGTCGATGCTCTCAAGTGCCTCCGGGAAAATCACGTCAGCACCTGAATCTCTATAAAGTGTCCCTCTTTTGACAGCTTCATCAAAAGAGTAAACATCTCTGGAATCAGTTCTAGCTATACCCAGCATATTTTTGCGTGCTGTCAGAGCTGCTCTGAGTTTCTCAACATACTGCTGTTCAGAGACAATTTGTTTTCCGTCCAAATGCCCACAGC
>CAZXXH010000021.1:17722-20064 GCA_964644645.1 uncultured Dehalococcoidales bacterium | reverse complement strand
AATTTTGATCTCTTCAGCTGAAACACACGTCGATCATCAGCCCGGCACTTTTATCAGTGGCAACACACCGTACGCCGGAACTGGCAGTATTTACGACATGACCAAGCGGCTTCAAGAATCTATGGCATCCTGGTTTACAGAGATCCACAACCTCAGTGTCATAGCTCTACGGCTTGGCGACATAGTGGATGTCAATTTGGGACGCTGCAAGTACGGCGAAGCTACATTCGACGAAGCAGTAGCTCGAGATGGATACATAGACCGGTTTGATGTTGGTCGCGCATGTGTGAGCGCGCTGGAAGTCGAATTCCATGGGTTCGAGGTACTACACCTGGTTGGTTCACCAGATGCTAAACGTATCTTCGATACAGCTCGTACCGAAACCATACTTGACATTGAATTCACAACTGAATTCGATCGAAGAAGCGCAAGTAATAGACAATAAATACGTCAGAATTTATCAAGTTACTAGCTGTCTTCACCCTTGACAATTTCAAGCTTGGATCTTTAGAGGCTTAGAGTCCACAATCACAGGTGAGACGTCTTCAACCACGACGTTCAGCGTGCCGTCTCGTTTTGACAGTTTGCCGCGAGCAATTAGTATCGGGTTAATGGTGCGTAGCCGAGTACGTTTGTAGACAGACGGCCATAAAATCAACGGAGAGTGGCCAAACTCATCTTCGAGTGTAATAAATGTTGCTTTACCCGTCGGTCTCTGACGCCGGATAACCACACCAGCAACGGTGACCATTCTGCCCTCCGGACAGTCGCTAAGATAGTCACTTCGAATCACTCCATGAGGCAGGAATGGCCGAATATAGGACATGATATGCCCGCTAGGGTGCACCCCCAGGCTAGCGTACTCACCTAGCACTCGTTCCAAATTCAATTCTCTAGGCAGATCAACCATATCCTGTACAACAGGGATGTCCAAAACCATTTGGAGGCCTGTCTGGTGATATCTGAGTCCTCCCTCCCACCGCAGCATTCGGCGATTGACATCAACATCCGAGGAAGGAGATAAACAATCGAGTGCTCCTGAGAGGGAAAGATTGTCAAGCGGCTCTTGCTTTACACCGGTACGGCACATGAAGTCTTTCAGGGATCTGAATGATCCTCCCTTTTCCCTAGCAGACAAAATGGACCTAGTCGTGGCATCACCGACATTGTCCAGGTGTTTCAGACCCATTCGGAACGCATCGGACTCTATTGTGGCCAACTCATCACTACGGTTCACATCTGGGTTGAGCACCGTGATGCCATGCCGTACAGCGTCTTCCTTGAGTGTCTCCAAGTTATAAAAGCCCATTGGCTGGTTGTTGAAGAGACTGACAAAAAATTCCAGTGGGTAGTAATGCTTCAGCCAAGACATCTGGTATGCGGTTACTCCAAAAGCGAAAGCGTGCGCTTCAGGAAATTGATACAGATTATGGAACTTGCCGAAAATCTTATTAGCAACCTCCTTAGACACGCCTCTATCGACTGCGCCCGCTATGAATCTGGCTCTCCACACGGACGCCTGCTGGTCCCTGTCTCGCCGTGACAAAGAACGACGCATACGCTCCCCTTCTGCTGGAGACATTCCGGCAACATAACGGGCTAGTTCAGCCAGCTGATCCTGGAAGAGAACCACGCCCAACGTCCTTTCCAAAGCCTTGCGTTCTAGGGGATGGTCATATGTGACCGACTCGTGACCAAGGTGACGACGTATAAGCATTGATACTCCATCGTTCACTCCTACTCCGGGCCTAACAGCACCTACTTCCCATGCCATCTCCTGTAAATTCTTTGGTTTGAGACGTGCCAACGTCTGCATCTGGGCCGGTGATTCGATCTGAAATACCCCTATTGTGTCTGCATTCTGGATGTCTCGATATACAGCTATGTCCGTGAAATCTATACGGGAGATATCTACCGTCCTTTCTCTGTATGTACGAATAAGTTGCAGGGCCTCCGTCATTTGCGACAAAGCTCCCAAGGCCAGAAAATCGATTTTCACAAATCCGGCATCTTCCACGCTATTCTTGTCCCACTGGCATATGTAGCGACCGTCAATTGCTCCGTGCTCTAGAGGCACTGCCTCGCTCATGGGTTGAGCACTCAGAATCATTCCGCCCGGATGCTGAGCCAGGTACTTTGGGAAGCGATTAAGCTGCAGAGCTAGTTCGACCAATTCCTTCCAGAGTGGTGCGTCTAATCGATCACGGTAACCCGGTAGTCTGCCCATCTCGTTCGTCAGGTCGTTTATGCCTGAATGACCATCGATCAGCTTTATTAGATTGACCAAATCGTCCTCTGGTAAACCGAGCGCATTACCCAAATCCCTGATTGCGCCCCTAACC
>CAZXXH010000021.1:13040-17712 GCA_964644645.1 uncultured Dehalococcoidales bacterium | reverse complement strand
ACATCCCGGTGAGAACAGCATGCTCGAAGCCCAGTCTTTTGTGAATTCGTAGGATTAGCTCCTCGCGTATATCGCGCGGAAAATCTAGGTCTATATCCAGTGATGGCACATCTTCTCCTTCGTCAAAATCCGGTAAAAAGCGCTCCAATCGCAGGTCAAATTCAAGAGGGTCGATATGTGATAGGCCAATTAGGTATCCAATAACTAGGGCCACGGACGAGCCACGACCCCGACCTGGAGGATGATCCTCAAGTTTCGTACCTGGATCTACTACTCCTAAGTCCACCTGAACCTCTTGTGCCATCTTGATGATGTCGTGGTACTGGAGTAGAAAACCAGCCAGACTGAATTTCTCTATCATCCCAAATTCACGTTTAAGACGATCCTTCAACCGCGACCATAACTCTTCGTCCGCATGGGCATACTTGTACTTTGCAGCCTGTTCGCATATATGGCGCAGCCAAGAAATAGAGGTATGCCCTTGAGGCACCTCATAATCTGGGAAACTGTAGATACGCTTGATGTCTTTCATCAAATCAAATTTGCATCGGTCCGCGATGATGGCCGTGTTGGCGATAGCTTCCGGATATCCAACGAAAAGTTTCGCCATGTCGCGAGGTGTTTTCAGATAAAACTGGTCATTGGGGCGTCTCTCAGCATGTGTCTCTTCTAAAGATCTACCCAGACGAATGGCCGTCAGAGCATCATTTAGGCGATGGCGCGCTTTGACGTGGTAGTGAACGTTGTTTGTGGCAACGTTCCCCACGCCAATATCTATCCCTAGTTCAGCAATGAGCTTGTTACGTGACGTATCGCCCTTAACTAGGTTTTGCTGCATTTCTAGGAAAAAGTTGTCGGCTCCAAACCAGCTAACGTACCGCTCTGCAACGATCTTCGCTCTTTGATAATGCCCAGCCATCAGTAGCTCCGAGATCTCGCCTCTACGGCAACCGGAAAGGCATATAACGCCTACATGATGCTTGGCAAAGAGTTCTGGATCGAGGGTTGGGCTGTCACGATTCTCAGAATGCAAATGTGCATGGCTAACAAGTCTGCATATGTTCTTGTAACCATCTATATTTTCAGCCAACAGTGTGACGTGGTGCCCCCCTATACCGCTCAACGAGGGTGTGTTCAGCGTGAGCTCCACACCTATGATGGCCTTGATGCCGATTGTGTTCGCATACTGAGCAAATTCCATCGCTCCGCACAGGTTGTCATGGTCCGTGATCGCAATAGCACGCATATTCATATGCCGGGCTGTCTCAAGTATGTGCCAACCTTCAGAGGCTCCCTCCTTAAAGGAATAGTTCGTATGGCAATGTAGCTCCGCATATTGAGGCAATAGACCGCATTCGCTTAGACCATCATCAAGATTGAATTTCAAGGAATCTATGTCGCCTGCACCTAAATACCTGATGGAATCAAAACCTCCACTTATCCAGCATTCATCCACACCTCGATCGCTACTTAGTATGTTTGGAACCTTAGCGCCTTATTTCGGAATACACTTTTGAACACTCAAGAGTTCCACGTCTACTGGTCTCAATCCCTTTGCTAGATCAACGTTTATTGCAGTTAGTCCGTCTGAAGGAACCATTCACTGGTCTTCATGTCACAAAAAACCACCAACCTTCTATTGTCTCTTAGTATGAGCAGATAGTAGGTACGTTCGATTTCCTCATTCTTTCCACGCCACCACTCGTCGTTGATTTTCCACAGGTCTTCAACCTCACTCACCGAAATCCATTTAAAGTCAGCGAAAATATTTCTCCGGAAACCAGCGCCCTGCGCTCGCGTGTACTTAGTGGATCCTAGGGAGCGAATCCCATCGACGCGCGTATTATCGGTACGCACCGCCGTTGGCCATCCTCCTACGCCTACTCGTACACTCACGGGACGGGGTGTATTCAGGGGTCTAAGTGCACAAGTATGGAGTTATAGAGGCAAATAAGGATCAAAGAATAATGCTCGATTGCGGAATTATTCGCACAGAGCCCGGACAAAGTGAGCCTCATATCCTCTAGTGGACCGGGAATATAGACCCTTTCCAGCTTCGCCTTAATGGCAAAAAACATTCTATCTTTAGAGCCAGTTGACTCTTTGAAAGGCACACACATATTCCATGGTGCTCTACGGAAAACTTGCGCCTGAAGCGAAGCTTGACGGGCGTAGCAGTTCTGCATCTGTGGATGATTGAAAGCCTTGTACAGGAGGCTTTCAATCGCCGATAAAATAGCCGGAATGCTGATAGTGGAGTCCTGAAATGTTAGGTGCTCAGACACGACCTCTATCGTCTTACGTGGTACCAGTTGCCGGTCATCTATACCGTTCGAGAGTTTCCAGATCATTCTGCCAACAGAGCCGAATTGGGCCTCCATAGGACCCTGCCGAAGATCCGCTATATCACCCATCTTGATTAAACCGAATGAATGTAGTTTTTTCACCGTCTTGTACGAAACTGGTAATAGATCTACTGGAAATCGAGCCAAGAATCGACCAGGTTCTCCAGTAATCTTACGGCCGCTACCAGGCTTGCCAAGAAATGATGCCAGGTACGCCAACCATTTGTTCTGTGCTACCCCAACATGCAGATTGAAACCTGATACCACTGATACGGCCTCGGCCAGCATGTGTACCACTTGAGCATCGCTACCATAGAGCTTTTCGAGTCCAGAGATGCCTACATATGCAAGCCCAGTACCACCATTCTCCACATCAGGCACAACTCTCTCGATAGCACTCAGCATTTCGTCAAAAGCTGAGGAGTAGAAAGGTAAATCTGCATCTATAATCACCGCACTTTTATGACGTGAGATCGCCTCGCAAAGTGGCATACCAGGTTTCACCCCACTTAAATCGGGCGAGCAGTCCAAGACAATACGGTTACCTAGACCAGCGCGCTCACGCGCATCGTACTGACTACGATACCCAGCAATAAGAACTTGCGTGCTACACACCGACGACCTTCGAGTAACCTCGACCTCCCAATAAAAATTAGGTATCCGAATACATGCAATCTGGCGCTGTTCCATTCTTATACTCCGTAAAAGTAGCCTGTTAGTTAATTTGCGGCTAATAAGTACGCCGAAGTAACTACTGGTCCTTGGGAATATTGGGCGTACGCGAGTTCTATGAGAAAACACAGAACAACTTGCCGCACCAAGACTTTCTATATTAGAACTATTGTTCTGATTGGCAACCGCCGTATGTCACTGAAGCCATGAGGGATGTAGATGCAAATCAAAACTTCTAAAACCGAGAACAGGCTGAATGTGTTCAAGACGAAAAGACCAGGTTTCGTTACTGGCAAATAACCATGCATGATCTCCGGGTTTTAATAACGATACCGATCTATCCCGCCAGTCAAAGATGCAGGACCGTGCGGAAACACTACCGTATTGGCTCGGCTGGTCCGACTACGAAAACGAATTGTATGGATCTCCCACTGTTGGAACGGAAATCTCCAGACGCTATTCTTCCTACTTTCCACTTGTTATCTCTCTATGGTGGATTTCGGTCTAACGAGAAGTTAAAACCGGCGGAATCGAAAACCAATATTCCTTTTTCTAATACCCAAACCGCCTTTAAGGAAACCACAGATGAAACATAGAAAGATCATTGAGGAGCGTGAGGGAAGGTTTATAAGCCGGTGCCGCATTGGCCACCTAGGGACAAGTGGCGTAGAAACAGGACCACACGTAGTGCCAGTTTGCTTTGCCCTCTATGAGGATAAAATCTACACACCAATCGACGGTAAGCCAAAGACCACGATTCGCCTGCGGCGTCTCTTAAATATCCAAGAGACAGGGCGTGCTGCTTTACTATTCAACCACTACGACGAAGATTGGTCGAAACTGGCATGGGTATTGGTGCGGGGTAACGCCTCAGTAATCGATGGCAGTGGTCAACATTTGTTAGCCGTACAGCTACTCCGCGACCGGTACGAGCAGTATCGGGGCATGCCATTGGAGAACCTACCAATCATAGTGATAGCAGCACAGTCATGCGCCAGTTGGGGTGTTTTGGAAACCTCATAGAGCCCCTAATCCGTTAACCATTTTGCAGATAGAGACAAAGCATGTTCATGAAGCTCTACGAACGCATGAAGACCAGATAATGCAAATCCTAATTCGTATTCCGCAGAATCTTTCTGCGTCACATCTTAGTTATCAGTTGAGCAGACGTAAATCATTCATCGTCCACTGACTATTTCACTATCCTGCCCTATTTGGAATGTACGTCCTCGTGCATGTTTCGACGCGAATTTTTTAGGATAGAGCTAAGATAGTTGTTCGGGATATGGCAAAAACAATTCAGACATCTGTAAACATCTTGTAATTAAATAGTTAGGCGAGCGTCAAGCAGTTCGATCCGTATACAAGCATGGTAGACAGTGGATAATTGGCAAACGCCTACCAGCTGAACATGTGGATAGGTAAAGGAATGCGAGGATTCAGAGCAATGTTAGGTAGAACCCATTTCGCAGTGATTTCTCTCTTGGTGATTCTAATCACAACGTTCGGTTTGGTGGCTTGTGTGCCTGAAGAATCAGGTAGCGAGCGCAGTTCAGATAAACCCGCCGCTGAGAAAGAGGCCGACGAGGAAGAGGCTGACGAGGAAGAGGCCGCTGAGGAAGAGGCCGACGAGGAAGAGGCCGCTGAGGAAGAGG
>CAZXXH010000021.1:0-12940 GCA_964644645.1 uncultured Dehalococcoidales bacterium | reverse complement strand
GAGGAAGAGGCCGCTGAGGAAGAGGCCGACGAGGAAGAGGCCGCTGAGGAAGAGGCCGACGAGGAAGAGACCAAACTGCCTGATTTAACCGTACACCTGGTAGTCCCGACGACAGCTACGGCCGGAGATGCAATTGGGGACTACGTTGAACTAGCGGCCACTAACATTGGCGATGCAACGGCGCCTGGCAAGCTGGAACCTGGTGACCCATCTACCGGATACGGAACCGACGTATACCTTGCAAAGACCGTAACTCCACCATCTGATCACGGGATCCTTTATTCGGCCAGTTACGGTACCAACTGGTCTGAATCTTTTGATTACGTTTTGCTCAAGGGGGGATCCTTCAACAATACAGAAGACCTCACCTCAGGGGAGACGGAAGACTACAGCAATCTGCTCTCTGGTTCACTTGCCACTCCTGTTGACACTCCTGCAGGTAACTACTACATCTGTGCCTGGGTTGATTCAGGCCAAAACGTAACCGAAGCAGACGAAACAAATAACTACCATTGCGAACCAATCAGCATAGAGGCGTCCGCCGCTGTTTCGTCTAGTGATGAAGCACTGCCCGATCTCTCAGTTGTGCTGACGACTCCACCCTCAGCTCAGCCAGGTGAGGTAATCGGAGCGAACATGGTGGTCAAGGTTTGGAACTTAGGCAACGCGGCAGCGCACGGCAAGTTAGCACCAGGTACGCCTGATATTGGATACGGCGTAGACATATACATAGCGACAACTACAGATCCACCCCCTTCACTGCCGATGTTCAACACCAGTTTCAGCGAAAATGTCTTGTTACTAGGCGGGCGGGCCAACAACACGACTGTTGTTCCAATTTCTGATAGCGTCGACTACAGCACTCAACTCTCCCCGTCGCGAATCCCCGCTGATACACCCTCAGGCGACTACTACATCTGTGCCTGGGTTGATCCAGAACAAAACGTAATCGAGGAAAATGAGAACAACAACACGAATTGTGTGCCCATCACTATTGGCACCATCGCTCAAACCGGTTCATTTGGCATAAAGCTTGCTTCAGAATGTGCGATTCTGAGTAAGTACCACCAAACAAACACCACCGCTTCGGTGTGGGACACGCCGGTTGTGATTTCGGTAGAGCGAAGCGGTGGGCACGCTGCCCCCGTGACTTTTGAGCTCAATGTCGGCACCCAGGACATCACAGGCTCCTTCGCCCCTGCCACAATTTCTGGCAGCGGTAGCGACACGACCGTGTTGACATTGACGGCTGGCCCGTCTCTTTCGGGTTCATTCGAGACCGAGAGCGTTTGGCTCAACCCGATAACTGTAGAGGCCTCTGACGGCGAGATCACTGAGAGCAGGACGATCACGATCCTGAGAATCGCCTCGGAGGGAGATTTCGATGGAGATGGTGACTCAGAGAGCCCCATGGAAGGTGCTTTCGCCGCCAGTACCCAGTTCACAGATTTCGCCAGGACAACAATCGCTGCAGGCGGCTCAGATCAGTACGGCCATACCCTTGCTGTAACCCGAGAATCCCAGTGGTCAGAAGTGTCCGATGGACAGGTAATGTCATGGGGATCAAACGGTTTTGGTGAACTAGGAAACAACGATATTGGGAACGACAGAAGCGAACCCGTTACAGTGCTGGGTCCTGATGGAATGACCCCTCTCCAAGGGATCGTCGCCGTGGCAGCTGGACGAACCCACAGTCTTGCCCTCCGCGAGGACGGTACACTCTGGGCGTGGGGGTACGCTGCGCATGGTCAACTGGGTGGCAACCAGGGCATGGGCGCTGGATTCACCGGGACTGACCCGGTTGGAAGCCCGATTCACTACGTACCCTTCGCTGTACCGGTTTGTGGCCTGCCCAACTTTGTTGCGGTAGCGGCTGGAGACGCACACTCCCTTGCCTTGGACACAAACAGCATGGTGTTCGCCTGGGGCCATAACCAGTGGGGTGCACTGGGCGATGGCACCTCCGACAACCGGTGGATGCCTAGCCCTGTTCTACACCCATCGGGCGGTGTGCTCTTTGGAATCTCTGTAATTGGCGCTGGGCATTTCCATTCAATGGCTGCTAACGCTAGCGGGGACCTATACGCTTGGGGTAAGAACGAATACGGGGCCCTTGGCGACATGAACCAACCGATTGATGCATCCTTACCAACTGCAGTACTCGATGAGTCTGGTCAACAGATTACCAACATCGTTGATGTGGATGGTGGCTATCAGCATTCCATCGCGTTGGATAGCTCAGGGACGGTGTTCGTCTGGGGTGATAACTACTGGGGTCAACTCGGTAACGACACCATGGACAAGACACTTTCGCACGATCAACAGACACAAGACTTTGCCACCGCCCTGACCGGCACCACAGTCGGAGTCCTGCCCAACCAGGACATAGACGCATTTCCCGCTGTGGACGTCGATGCAGGAGCGGACCACTCGCTAGTTGTCACAGGAAGCGATCAATCTCCGGGTTGTAACAGTGTCTTCTCCTTCGGCTGGGGTACGCTGGGCCAAAATGGCAATGGACAAGCCAGCGAAAGGGACTACGTACCAGTGGAATCCACCCAATCACTAATCGGCCACCGCATAACCAGTGTTTCGGCTATGGGCAGCCACAGTGTTTTGCTCAGCGCCTGGGAACCATACGGGGGTTGTGGTCCAGCAACCCCTCCTGGTATTGCGCCTGGGGTTGGGAGTGTTTACACGTGGGGCGACAATCGGCTCGGCCAACTTGGAATCGGGGAAGGAAGTGGACTTCCACCATGCACACTTGGACTGCAGAATGTGGCTTGCGAAACTACCACGAACCTTGTGCTAGCACTTAGCAATGCTGTCGCACTTCCATTATGGAAATAAACTAGCACTCCATTAACAAGCGCAGTATAAACAAACGGGACCCCAAACCCTGAGAGGTTGAGGTCCCGTTTGGCATTAGTTGTATAAGAACCTTCTCCAAACGCCGTTCCAACACCCTAGAGAAACGTCTCTATATTGGCCGTGCAAACTGACGGCTGAAGCCTGTGTTGCCTATGAATTGCCAACATGCGGAGTCTGCGAGATTACCTGAACTTGCCTCGGCCCGCGACCTCTACCACATCTTCCAGTACACCATCGCGCACGCAGAAGTAGTAGTCGTGGATATTGATCGTGGTCCCGGCATGGCTCGGCAACAGGTGTACTACGTCTCCACGTTTCAGTCCTTGCGCCGAACCCTCCAAAGACAGCGTTCCATGCTCCTCGGAGAGTTTCGTGAAATCCGCTCCGACGATATCCATGACCCTGGGTAGTCCGTGGTCGTTGGAAATCGACTTAAGCCCCACGTCAAGAATCGCTCGGCCTGCGGTGGGTCTGCTAATCACCTGGGTCATAATCGTAAGTGCCGGTTTAAACGGTATCTTTTGGTCGACGTATGCACCATCCATGAAGATATAACTTCCCGCCTGGATCTCTGTCACCTCCGGAACTTTACTCGTTATATCGTACGTACTGGAGCCGCCTGCACTCACCGTTCCAACCGGTAGGCCAGCTGCTTTCACCTCCGCTATAGCAAACTGGAGCTTTTCAAGAGCCTTAAGGGTCTCCGGGATGCGTGCATCGCCGATTTCGTATATGTGGCCCTCATAGCCGTTCAGCCCATCGAAGCGAACACCTGGAAGTCGGTCAACGACCTTCGCGAGCGTAGTCGTCGGTTCGCCCGGCTCCACTCCGCACCGGTCTAACCTGATGTTGACGTCGACGAGCACACCGACCTGCGAACCTGCTACCTGCGCCGCTTCAGAAATATCGCGAGCGTTCGCCTCGTGATCAACCACAACCGTAACGTTCGCTTTTCGAGCGATTGATGCAAGTCGAGCGATTTTCGATGACGCGACGATTTCACTCGTGATCAAGACATCGGTGACACCACCACTAACGAGAATTTCTGCCTCGCCCACCTTTGCACAGCAGACGCCAATCGCACCGGCGTCGATCTGCTTCAACGCCCAGTATGGGCTTTTAGCAGTTTTCGTATGCGGCCGCATCGAAGAACCGCCTGAGGCAACAATTCGTTGCATGTCGCGAATGTTGGCTTCAGCGGCATTGAGATCCACGATCATCGCGGGTGTGTCTATGTCCTCCACTACGGTGCCTGGAGGAGGCAGAAATTCAACAACCATTGGCGAAACTCCAAAAACTCAGAGCAACGAACTGGAATCGTTCAGATGGTCGGTCATTCTATTAACGGGCCTGTCGAGTGTCTATATACCCAACAGGAGTTCAACCGATCAAACGTAAATCATCTGCACAAAGAGCGTCGAACGTAACGACTGATTTCAAGTCCACCGACACCTATCCATTCTCCATCCACGAAAATAGGATTGGCGGGAGTGCGAGGGAGTCGAACCCTCCGCGGACGCCGATAGGGAGCCCGCCATCGGATTTGAAGTCCGTGAAGTCCACCGGGACCCATCCACTCCCCCACCACACGAACCTGAACACGTGGTAACACCCACGACGTCGGAGCAGGCTACGTTACGGTTAAATCAGAGTGTTCTAAGAAAGCACCGCGTCGATTCGCTCTTGTAATTGGTTTTTGGGTAACGCTCCCACTACCTGACCCACTGGATCACCACCCTTGAAAATCAGCAAGGTTGGAATCGAACGTATGCCATACTTACTGGCCGTATCCGGATTGAAGTCGACATTCACTTTCATAAATTTCATTTTACCTGCGTACTCATCGGCCAATTCGTCCACCACCGGAGCAACCATTTTGCAGGGGCCACACCACTCTGCCCAAAAATCCACCAGTACTGGCAATTCCGCCTGTATGACCTCTGCTTCAAATGTGCTATCCGTTACCTCAGAAGTTGTCACCATTAACTCGTCCCTGTTCTTAACCTTTTGCTAGTGGGTTGCCTGTTATAAAACCCGTATCCACAAGCCAACTGTGAGTTCAAATTCTATCATCGGATGACACATTAATCCCGATTTTTGGCACTGAATCGAAGGTTACACTGTGTCAGCGACCGCCTGTTCCACCACGACCTTACTCAACCTATCTCGCAGGAGAGGCAGCCTTTCCACATTAGGTGCTGGATCAATCTCATCTGAATCTTGCATTCCAGATGCAAGGTCTGCAAAGAGAGTTGTGACGCCCAGAATTCCTCTATGCGGAAACGTCAGGGTCGCGATACCAACAGAATGCTCTCCACCCTCTCCACCCAAAATCTCCACCGTGTCACCCTCTTCAATACTTAATTCCTTGGCGTCTTCCGGGTGAATCTCAACATTGAGCGGCCTCTTCAGGTAATTCATATCCCCGGAACGAACGACTTCAGTCTCACGATCTGGCTGGTGTAACACACGTCCAGACGCCAGTAAGAACGGATGTTCTGCGTTATGATCAGGAATGGGAGCTCTCAGGGCTTGAACGACCAACGAAAACGGTCGTTCAACAGCATCTTCTGCTGGCAACCGAGGAGTGCCAGCGTGTTCATCGTCGGGGCAAGGCAACTGGATGCCTGTTTCGTGAAGTCGTTCATAGGTTATCCCACTGTATGCTGGCACGATACGCCGTATCTCCTCAAAAACCTCCTCAGCTGTTTCATACTCAAATCCCTTGGCTCCCATCCGTTGCGCGATAGCCGCCAAGGTCCACCAACCAGGTTTTTCTTCGTGTTTAGGAGTCCAAGCAGAGTTTATCAACTGGATCCTGCGTTCTAGATTCGTCACCGTGCCAGATTGCTCCGGATATGTCGATGCTGGCAACACCACGTCTGCAATACCAGTTAAGGACGAATGGAACGCTGAAGAAACTACCAAGAAGTCAAGGGAGCCTAACTTGTCTGGCCAATTCCCATTCCCTTGCACGTCTGTGGGAATTCCATCAGCCATAAGAATAGCCGTCTGCATCTTCCCACTCTTAATACCTGTGACTAACTCATCAACTCCCACACCAGGCAGATCGGGCAGATTCGACGACCACTTCTCGCCAAAACGCTCCCGGGCCGATGGATCTCGGACGTCAACATACCCTGGCAGTAGATCCGGTGCAGCGCCAACATCGTTGGCACCCTGGGTGTTAGCCCCCTCTAACAAGGGGAAAACCCCTCCTCCTTCCTTGCCAATGTTGCCGGTAAGAAGAGCTAGGTTTACCACGGTATTGACTAAATCGGATCGCTCGCTTTGCAAAACAGTATCGACACCAAATACTATCGCAGCTGGGCCTTGACAATAAGCTCGAGCAGCTCGCCTAACCGAATCCGGGTCAACTCCACACTCACTGGAAACTCGTGCCAGATCAAAGGTCCAGAGCGCTTGCTTGAGTTTCTTCAAACCATCGCAATGGTTCTGGACGAAGTCCTTGTCCTCCATAGCCTCATCAAGAATCACCCTGGCCATTCCACCTAGCAGCACCACCTCGGTCCCTGGTTTGTGCCTGAGCCACACATTTGCGTAGCGCGTAAGTTCAGTCTCTCGCGTGTCGATAACCACAATTTGAGCACCGTTCCTAGCCGCCTTCTTAAGTGGAACAGCGAGCACATTCTGTTCTTCGGTTGGGGTACCGGACACGATTATTACGCATCGAGCTTTTTCAAGGTCCCATATCGGGTTGGTCGCTCCAGGGTAGCCAAATGCCGTATATAGCCCCATATTCAACTCTGGGACGCGGTTTAATGCGCTGTCTATACTGTTCGTTCCGAGAGCGACGCGTGCCATCTTTTGGGCCACATAAGCATCTTCGTTGGTACCACGAGGAGAGGCTATGACAGCTCGCCCCTCCTTTGGAGTAGATTCAATTCGTTCCGCAATTGTCGTAAGCGCCTGTTCCCAAGTGACCCGGATCAAATCACCATTAACGCGGATCATCGGATACTTTATCCGGCTCTTGTGATTGGGGTAGTCGTACCCAAACTTGCCCTTGAAACAGGCCTGTCCACGATTAGCGGCTCCCGCCATATCACCACGCATGCGAACCACCTTGTCAAAGCGATTCACCTCCATCACCATCTGGCAGCCAACAGAACAGTTCGTGCAAATGGTTTTAACCTCTTTGGCAGCCTTCTCCCATTTATAGTCACGCTCAACTAAAGCCCCAGTCGGACA
Organism: uncultured Dehalococcoidales bacterium; assembly: GCA_964644645.1. Taxonomy (GTDB): domain Bacteria; phylum Chloroflexota; class Dehalococcoidia; order Lucifugimonadales; family Lucifugimonadaceae; genus CAZXXH01. The sequence continues at coordinate 5,857 of CAZXXH010000021.1, read as the reverse complement.
CGCATCAATACATGCACCACAAAATTCACATCCGGACTCCAACAAGGAGGTCCCATGTGAGGTGCCGACCAAAGCCACACCAGAGCGGGAAACGAGTGAAAGGGCATTATCGAATCGCACCTCGGAACACACCCTCACACAACGTACACAAACGATACACAGGTTGTAATCGCGATCATAAAACGGGTCATCGGTATGTATTGGCAAATCACGTCTGTGGTAGTTCAACGGGGTGGTAAGGTCAAGCTCCAGAGCCCTCACGGTGTCCTTGAGTTCACAACGTTCGTTCTTTGGGCATATGGTGCACCTGTCCGTAACACCAACGTGTCGCTGACAAATATCCTGGGGACCACACAGCTCTATCCGGTGGCAGGTCAGACAGCCGTGAGGATGTTCGGCCATAAGTAGGTCTAAAATGCCTCTGCGCAACTCAATGACAGACTCAGACCGGGTATTTACCACCATGTCCTGAGCAACCGGGGTTGTACACGAAGCCTGAACTCCACTCCTCCCACCAACTTCTGTATCTACAACGCAAGCGCGACAGGCTCCATAGGGTTTCATCCCGGGGAAGTAACAAAGATAGGGAACATAGATGCCGGCTTGCATAGCTGCCTGCAATACCGTCTGGTCCTTGTCTACGGACAAGGACCGCCCGTCTATAGTCAACGTTATTTGGTCAGACATGATAGGTTGATACCAGTCTCTAGTTTCTCTACGGTCTTGTTCGTGTGGGCACAATCATAGAACCATCGCCAAGCCCTCCGGCTGGTGCCAAATTCCCTTCCAACCGGGCGCGGAATTCGTCCTCGAAATACTTCAGAGCCGAAGATATAGGGTTATATCCCAGCTGTCCGTGGCCGCACAGCGAACCTACCTTCATATTGCTCCCTATACGCTCTAAAAGCGCTAGGTCATCTGGTTTAGAATCGTTCGCACATATACGTTCCAAAGTCTCCAACATATGAGTGGTACCTAACCTGCACGGGAAACATTTACCACATGATTCAAACTGGTTGAAGGCAACAAGATTACGGATCAGGTCCACCACATCGACATCATCGTTCCCAACAATGATTCCTCCAGAACCTAAAATGGCCCCGGCCTGAGCCATAGCGTCGAAATCGATTTGGACGTCGAAGGCCTCTTCTCCCAACACACCCCCAAGCGGCCCACCGGTCTGTAGCACCTTGGCACGCTTTCCATTGGGCACACCACCCGCGATATCGTCTATCGCTTGTCGCAATGTCATCCCCATTGGAATTTCGTACAGACCAGGGCGGTTGACATGACCCGAAATACACAATATTGCGGTACCTGAACTGGATTCTGTGCCTATACCCTTAAACGTGTCCGCCCCTTCTCTCACGATCGCAGGCAGGTATGACAGCGTCTTAACATTGTTAATATTACTGGGCTTGCCCCAAAGCCCGGAGGCTGCTGGGAAAGGCGGTCGATATCGGGGCATGGATCGCTTCCCCTCAATAGCCTCCATCAGGGCAGTCTCCTCACCTGCAACATACGAGTCTCCAGTCAGGGACACCTCGACGTCAAAACTGAAATTGCTGCCCAAGATGTTTTTCCCCAATAAACCATGATCGTACCCTTCTTGAACTGCTCTCCTTGTGGCCTCAATCGGGATATCGTGACCCTGACGTATAAACACGTGCCCATTACTCGCGTTCGTGGCATATCCAGCCAGAATAAGCCCTTCAATCAGTGTGTGGGGATCGCTTTCTAAGATCCCCTTGTCGTTATACGCGCCAGGGTCACCCTCTTCAGCATTACACAGGATATATTTAACCGAAGCTGGGTTCGGCGCAAGAAAGCCAAGCTTCACACCAGTGGGAAACGCAGCCCCTCCCCTACCCCTCAAACCAGACGCCTTGATTTCGTCCAATACTTGCTCGGCCGTCATGTGATCCAAAGCCTTATCTAAAGCAGCGTATCCAGCATTTGCCACGTACTGGTAAAGATCAAACGGATCAATATTGCCGCAGTTGCGAGTTGCAAGGCGGCGTTGATGACGTACCGAATCCATGTCTGCAAGCCTAGGGATACCATCAACGGATTCAGCGGATCCATACTGTGCGAATGCCCATTCAGGCGTCGGGCGTCCGCGCTCTATATCTCGAGCAACAATTTCTCTAGCCCTGTCTGGACTGACTTGCGAATAAAATACTCTTAGGTCGCCAGGAAAAGTCACGTCGACCAACGGCTCAGCGTAAACTAGACCCCAGGAACCAACCCGGCTTGCTATCGCGTCATTCCCACTCACACGAATTGATGACTGTACGGCCTCCCATACGGCATCAGCGCCAGCAGCTTGTCCAGAAGTACCGTACCCAACGCGGATCCAGGGACGATCCCCACTGACCAGTTTGCGCCAGCGTGCCTCCGCCTTCTGTGATAGATCGTCGAACGCTACTGACATATAAAGGGTCCAGCCGAGTGCTTGGGCACCCAAAATTTTTCTTTAGAAGGCCTAACCATTGATATGGGATACATCATACGTCGGCCTTAGCATCGGCAACTGCTGATACAGCGGTTTTCTGATCACACCTTCCAATCAGGTGGTGGTCAATACCTATCACTGGTCCTACTGCACACGCCCCAAGGCAAGTGCTATATCGCAATGTCAAATCACCGTCTTCAGTCTCCCCTTCCTCCTCTACACCGATGGCTGTCTGAATTGCGCGCAGGATTTTTTGTGCACCGAGTAGGTGGCATGTCGGCCCCCAACATACATCAATTATGTGACGTCCCGGCGGGGTAAACCTAAAATTTGTGTAGAAAGAGGCCACGCTCCAAACGTCATTGATCGTGGCTCCTGTGAACGAAGCTGTTTCTTCTATAGCCTCGTCTGGCAGGTATCGAATATGGTCCTGAACGGCAATCAAAGATGACAGAACCGTCACCGTAGGCTGCTTTTGAGAACGGAGCGCCTTACGAATCTCTTCTCGGAGATCGCTTTTCTCGGCAGTGGACTTGGTCGCCAATCGGCTCTCCGCTCAGTGATAGAGAAATCTGCTATTGAAGGGCCCGCAAGCCTCAACCTTACCAAAGCCAAATAGTGCCGACAATCTCACAGGCCTACCTAAGCGGCGTGTATGACTCTTTACGATCAACGAAATAAAGTATGCTCCAGCGTAAAGGGGCATCCACCACCCATAAACTGCTCGCGCAATTTGACCAAGCTTGTGCTCACCAAGAAATCCCTTGTTCATTTTTCTCTGCTCCCGACGAGTAGACCACGTGTAGGTAGCAGCTACCATTGTCAATACGCGGTACCCTGTCAACTGATATTTGTTACTTTAACTTGCACACAGAGAAACGAAAGGAGTTTCACGACTCTTGATTTCTAGGATTTAGGCCTAAATAGAATAATTAATATGACATATATATTATGCACCACATTAATTGATGATTCGTCTGGGTATTACATATGACTTGTTTAGGAGATTATTTTGGGATATACATTGCTAATTAAGGGAGGGACAATAATAGATCCTTCGCAAGGACTTAATGGTGTTTTTGATGTGGCTTTGAGAGACGGAACCATTGTAAAATTAGAGCCTTCAATTGAGGAACATAACGCACAAGAAGTATTCGATGCTACAGGTTTAATTGTGGCGCCTGGGTTGATAGATTTACACGTACACGCTTTTTGGGGAGGTTCGACCTATGGTATAGAACCAGATGTGAGCAATTTATCCAAAGGCGTCACGACAGCACTTGATGCCGGATCCGCAGGGGCCTGGAATTTCCCATCGTTTCGTAGCCACATAATTAATAAGAGTAGAACCAGCATTTACGCTCTATTAAATATCTCAACTATGGGAATGGTATTAACGAATAATGGGGAATTGCTGGATTTACGATGGGCTGATATGAACCATACTGATGAAATGGGTTTGGCACATATAGATTGCGTCTTAGGTATCAAAGCTCGTTTAGGACGGGTTCAAGCAGGGGGAAATGACAAGGACGCTCTGAAGATTTCTATTGAGACAGCCAAAGCCATAAATGGCTTTGTGATGATACATATTGGAAATAGCAATACTCCCTTACCGCAGTTAATAGATATGTTACGCCCTGGTGACGTAATCACCCATTCTTTCCATGGTATGGGAGATGGGATTTTGGATCCGACCGGTTATGTGATTGAATCCATGAAAGAGGCTCAATCTAGAGGTGTTGTTATCGATGTTGGACACGGCGGCGGCGGTTTTTCATTTACTGCTGCAGACAATGCGTTGTCTGAAGGCCTGATTCCCACCACTATTAGTAGTGATCTTCATGTCCATAATATTACTGGTCCGGTGTTTGATTTAGTGACAACCATGTCTAAATTTATGCATCTTGGAATGTCTCTGAATGATGTAATTAAGAAATGTACTGAATCTCCAGCCAAAACCATGGGACTTGAACATAAAATTGGCAGTTTAAAGGTCGGGTCTAACGGGGATTTAACAATATTAAAGCTTGAAGAGGGAAAATTTTTGCTGCATGATCGTTTGTCTACTGCAACGTCACTTGGTCCAAGCACGTGGGAACCCGGCATGTCTGTTACCGCCAATTCACGATTGACTCACGTTATAACGGTAAAGAACGGAGAAATTTATCGGCCCTGGCTACCACAAGCTTGTTAGACAGGTATGGGATACAGTCCACCCAAATTGGACCTGCCTACAAATAGGCCACAAACACTTTGGGTATACCGCTACTACTACGTGTCAGCAATTAATCATTGATTGCACTGAGCGCTTCGTCGTGAAGAATTCCATTTGTAGATAAAGCACTACCGCCGTGAATTGTGGAACCACCGATCAGACTTGTGAAGCGGCCACCGGCCCCCTCAATAATTGGCTTCAATGGAGCGTTATCCCACACACTCATAATCGGATCGACCATCACGTCTATGCGTCCCGTAGCCACCAAGTAGTGACCATAGCAATCCGTCCAGCCGCGACTCACGCGCACAGCCGAATGTAGTCGCTCGAATCCCGCTCGCTGTCCTATATCGTCAAACCCTTGAACAGAGGTGGTGCTAAAGCAAGCGTCGCCAAGTGAATCAATTTTGGACACTCGGGCGACTTGAGCGCCTAGCTGATCTTTGAGGCGTGAACCTGACGAAACATCCTGTCCAGTCGCATACCAAGTACCCCCACCATGCCCTCCGTACACGAGCTCACCCAGTGCAGGAAAAACTATGACCCCAGCAACCGATTCCCCATCATGCTCCAAACCGATCATAGTTCCATATAGCGGGACACCTCGTATAAATGACTCCGTTCCATCGATTGGATCCAAGTACCAGGTGTATCCGGTAGACCCCTTCTCATCTCCGAGTTCCTCTCCAATAATCGCATCAGCCGAAAAGGTGTTTGCCAGACTCCGCCTGATTAAGTGCTCTGCTTCCATGTCGGCCCTTGTGACAGGAGATCTGTCAGTCTTACGTTCAACATGCAGACTGGTCTGTTGGAAGTATCGGAGAGTCAGTGCTCCAGCTTCACGAGCAGTCCGGATAGCGAAACTCAAACGAGCCTGGACCTCATCAACCATTTTTTCAGATGTCATAGTTGAACCGTCTGATCCATAACGCGGCTTACTGGCGAACCACAAGCACTAGGTAACACCAGATGTACCTTCCATCATATTTGCCTGAATCTCCCTAGAAACATCGCTCTGGAGAGTGGAGGCCATTTGAATTTCCTCGACACGTGTCCGATCTGTCATAGTTGTACCCAGGAGCACGAGCTGGATAACCAGCGCTGCTAACCAGGATATCTATACGACCGTGGTTGATCAACGTAGCGTGAACCAGTCCTCGTGCCTGACTCTAGATCTAGACGTC
>CAZXXH010000020.1:18892-21311 GCA_964644645.1 uncultured Dehalococcoidales bacterium | reverse complement strand
CAGTCGGCGTCCGTCTCTGGTGTTGAAGTAGTAGGAATTAAGCACGGCGGCGCAGAAGACCCCAGCGAGAGGGAGCCTGCGCCGCTTGTGCGATTCGTATAGCCTAGTAAGACAATCGGAATAAATTGATGGGTAGAGAGTTCTCATTCAGGTCCGTAATAGGTCTGGATGGGAGGATGTACGGAGTAATCGCCATCAGCTTTTATAGGGTTTCGTCCGAATGAAGGGCTATATCGTAAAGCGCATTTTGGCTGCGATCCCTATCCTGGCTTTTGTGGGTGTGGTGGCGTTTTCGCTAGTGCATCTCGCTCCGGGAGACCCAGCGAACATAATCGGTGGTGATTATGCTGGTCCGGACGAAATTATTAAGATTAGGAAAGAACTTGGTCTTGACGCGCCCATTGAACAACAGTTCTGGGATTGGGTGAAGCGAACGGCACGCGGTGATCTGGGCAGATCCATATTTTCAAACCAGCCCGTTACCAAGCTGGTAGCTCAACGTATGGAGGCCACGTTAAGTCTGACGATCGTCGGTGGTTTGATGGCCGTCCTAGTTGGTATTCCGGTAGGTGTGTTGGCAGCGTGGAAGTCGAACAGTTGGATAGATAGGGCCGCACAAATTTATGCCGCTCTCGGTATTTCGATCCCTGGCTTCTGGCTCGGGTTCATCCTGCTTTGGGCGTTCGCAATTAATATTCGGATTTTTCCTGTGATTGGCTTTGTCAGTATTACAGATGATGTGGTGGGGTTCATTAAGTGCATCACCCTGCCAACGTTGCTTATGGGGATTGGCGGGTCGTCGGTTATTGTCAGAATGACTCGGTCCGCGATGCTCGAGGTTTTCCGAGAAGACTACATTCGCACAGCCCGTGCAAAGGGATTGAACGAACGAACTGTACTGTTCACGCACGCGTTGCGCGCCGGCGCCATACCCATCCTGACGGTTCTTGGTTTTCTAACAGCTGGTTTGATCACTGGAGCGGTGGTCACTGAGACAGTTTTCACCATATCTGGTCTTGGACGCCTAGTAGCTGAAGCGGTGCAACAACGAGACTTTCCAATTTTCCAATCCCTGTTGATGTTGCTGGCCGGTTTTTATGTGGTGATCAATCTACTGGTGGATCTTTCGTACGCTTATGTTGACCCGCGGGTGAGACTCTGATGGTTATTGGTAGTGGAAACGAATCGGTAAACCGATTCGAAAGATGGTCTCGTAAAAGCAAGGCGCTGGCGAAAATTCTTCGTCAGAACCCGACGTTGCTAGTCGGATTGGTGATTTTGACCGCTATGGCTATGATGGCAATCATTGCACCCTGGATCGACCGAATAGATCCTATAGAAACTGATCTACCAAATCGCATCCAAGGACCAAGTGCTGCTCATTGGTTCGGGACCGACGATTTGGGACGCGATATCTACTCTAGAACTGTCCATGGTTCGAAAATTTCGCTTAGAGTCGCCATCTCTGTTGCAATTGTGGTTACCGTAGTGGGCGTGAGTATTGGGGTAGCTACTGGTTACAACCGAATCGCCGACAATATTGTGATGCGAATTATGGATGGCATGATGGCGTTTCCCACGCTTATTCTCGCTCTGGCGTTGGTTGCTACGTTGGGTTCAAGTATCACCAACGTGATACTTGTGATAAGTGTCGTAGATACACCTGGTATGGTGAGACTTGTTAGGGGTGTTGTTCTATCTATTCGGGAAAGGACTTACATGGAGGCAGCCCACGCAATGGGCGCGCCACTGTTGCGTATAATGTGGCGACATATAGCACCAAACACTCTTGCGCCGGTCTTTGTTCAAGCGTCTTTGTTGTTTGCGGGAGCTATTCTCACTGAGGCGGCTCTTAGCTTTTTAGGCGTTGGTACCCCGCCATATGAACCGAGTTGGGGGAACATCATTGGACAGGGGCGCAGGTATATTCAAATAGGTTTTTGGATAGCGTTCTTCCCCGGTGTATTTCTAGCGCTCACAGTTCTGGCTGCGAACTTGGTTGGAGACGGCCTGAGGGACATATTGGACCCGCGGCTTAGGGGAGCCAGGTAAATATGCTGAGACGGACAAGTCACCACGAGGGTTCTTACGTTAAGCCAATGTGGTTGCAGCTCGTGGGGGTTGCACTGGTGGCTGGCGCGGTCGCGGTCGCTGTGTCGTGTTCTGGTGGAGCGGACTCTGAGGCCGGTAGCACAGAGGAAAAAAGAGCGGTTCCTACATCAACTACAAAACCTAAAGTGGAAAAGGCAGCTACTGTAGATACTAAGGTTGAACCGTCTGCGACGGATACAGCAAGCCTAGAGAAGCCAGTTGCTACGCCGACCGAAGCCTTGGCAAAGCCCGAGGGCGTAACAACAGTGGTTGGTCAAGAAGATTATTCGCCATCGACCCCAGCCGCGGGAGCGGCAAAGAAAACCGG
>CAZXXH010000020.1:9909-18882 GCA_964644645.1 uncultured Dehalococcoidales bacterium | reverse complement strand
ACCGGACCGACACCAACTCCGTTCCCAACACCACAACCGATCAAGATTGGAGAGGAAGAGACAGCTGTGCTAGTGGATGATCTGCCGTACGAAGAACATCCCAGAGTCAGTGCCAGGCAGTTGGTCTCTGACTATCGTAAGGACGCTGGAGCGGCGAAAGCTAAACATCAAGGAAATTCTTACGTCATGGACGGTAAAGTAGAAGAGTCAGGCGTGGATGATAAGGGCGTAGCATTCGTCACATTCAAAGTGGGCCGAGGGCATATGAGATGCGTGTTTAAGGCTATTTCCGAGGCGGAATTATCGAGACTTACTCCCGGAGGGAGCAACGCAGTGGTAGGGATAGTGCAGTCTTTTGACGAGTCTACCCTCACTGTACACTCCGGCGGGTGCCAAGTTGTGAAGGGCTTTTAGTGTTTATTGTCAATCCCCGATACAAAGGGAAATCAGGTTGCAGGACCATTCATGATTAACGGGAAAACATCTAACTCTCTCCTAGAAGTTTCTGATCTGCGAACGCACTTTTTCACACAGGGTGGTGTGATAAAGGCTGTGGACGGGGTTTCGTTCCATATCAACGAAGGAGAAACATTGGGCCTTGTTGGTGAAAGCGGGTGCGGCAAGAGTGTTAGTGCACTCTCGTTGATGCGTTTGGTACCCAATCCACCTGGTCGTATAGTGAGCGGTCAGGTGGTGTTTGAAGGAAGGGATTTGATCCAGCTAAGTGAACCAGAGATGCGCTCCGTGAGAGGGGCACGTATTGGGATGATTTTTCAAGAGCCCATGACTTCTCTGAATCCAGTGCTGACCATAGGGCGACAGATTACAGAACCATTGGAACTGCACTTGGAAATGACCAAAAATGTGGCTTTGACACGTGCGGCTGAATTGCTCGATATGGTCGGAATACCTGATCCTGACGAGAGGTTGAAGGACTATCCGCATCAACTAAGCGGAGGCCAGCGTCAGCGGGTGATGATTGCTATAGCACTTTCATGTAATCCGAAGTTATTGATAGCTGACGAAGCGACTACTGCGTTGGATGTGACCATTCAAGCTCAGATTTTGGAGCTTATGAAGACTCTTACCTCCGAAATCGGAACAGCGCTGCTTATCATCACACACAACTTGGGAGTCGTTGCACGGTACGCTGACCGCGTTAATGTAATGTATGCGGGTAAGGTGCGGGAATCTGGAACGGCTGAAGAAATTTACGGTAATCCTAAGCACCCATACACCGTGGGGCTCTTGAACTCGGTGCCGCGACTTGACGCGGTGGCGGTGGAGCGGCTTGAGTCTATAGAGGGTGAAATACCGGACATGTTGAGCCTACCGAGCGGTTGTGCTTTCCAGCCTCGCTGTAAATGGGCTGTTGAACAGTGTGGGAATGATGAACCAGAACTTATGGATGCAGGTCCAAGCCATATTTCACGGTGCTGGGAACACGAAAATGTAAGTCGCGATAAGGGGGACGTGAAGTGACGGCAGGTAACGGATCGCTATTGAGCGTTAAGGACCTAAAAGTCCACTTCCCGGTGAAACGCGGGTTCATATTTCAACGAACTGTGGGATTTATCAAAGCGGTTGATGGTATATCTTTTGCCATTAACCCCGGAGAAACCCTCGGATTGGTGGGTGAGTCCGGATCCGGAAAAACAACAACGGGACGGGCGATCATCCAATTGGCGCGGCCTACGGCAGGAGACGTCTCGTTTGAGGGGGTCGAATTAAATCAACTGGGCGGTAAAGAACTCAGGCAAATGAGGCGTCGCCTAGGAATGGTTTTCCAAGATCCATATGGGGCTCTCAATCCAAGAATGACGGCTGGAAACATAGTTGGGGAACCCCTGATTGTGCATAAGATGTATGACAGTCGGCAGGATTATAGGAACAAAGTTGGGGACCTACTAGAGACAGTCGGCCTTAATCGGGGTATGGGTAGCCGTTATCCCCATGAATTTAGCGGTGGACAGAGACAACGATTGGGGGTGGCCAGGGCAATTGCGGCCCGCCCGAGCTTCATAGTTCTGGATGAACCGGTTTCTGCCCTTGATGTATCTATACAGGCGCAGATCATCAATCTGCTTCAGGATTTACAGGAACAATTTAATTTAGCATACCTGTTCATCGCACACGATCTCTCGGTGGTAAGGCATATTAGTGATCGTGTCGCTGTTATGTATTTGGGAAAGATTGTTGAAGTGGCAAATCGTAGAGAGCTTTACGACAATCCGCTTCATCCGTATACGAAAGCGCTCCTCTCGGCAGTCCCAATACCAGATCCAACCTTGGATCGCAAGCGTGAACGCATGGTTCTCGAGGGGGATATTCCGAGCCCGCTAGATCCTCCGGCTGGATGCGTGTTCCACACGCGTTGTCCAATAGCGGTGGAGGATTGTTCCATGTACATACCCGAATTACGGGAAGTGCAACCTGACCACTGGGTCGCTTGTATAAGAGTGGAAGATTACGGTTCCTATACGACCGCAGCGTAGCTGATCGGTACTCTCATCTCAATACCTCGTTTGTTCTGTCTAGCGCAACAAGGTAGATCTGGGTTAGCGACAGTAGTTCGATAATATTATGACTTCGGACAAGACTCGTCGGTTTGCGGTTTAGCTTTTGCGGCGTCTGCGTCTTGTGCCTAGTGCGAACAGAACCCTATCGTCTTGGATGGCTATATGGAGTGTCTTTTTGGCGAGTTTTGCCGCATACGTCAACTTAGAACGAATTTTGGGTCCCGTATCGTCTGGCCCGATTAAAATGGCCTTAGCTTGATTACGGCTTAAACCATCTATAACCGCTATTAACTGTTCCGTCTCATCTGATCTTGTCCGGCCTCTCCGAGCAGCATTTTGGAATTCCTCATATTTGATATCTTTGATTCGCAAACGTCACTTCCTCCATTTCAGAAATAGTGGTAACAGGTTTAAACTTTATTTAATTGTAATAATTTTATATTTGATGCAGTTAATAATTTAACGCGCTCGTATGAAGGTTACGTGTGTTGGAGTTAAACGTCTATAGTTGTATCAGGGCTATAGTGTTATTCAACTGTGTTCTATGTAGTTCCACTGGTGGATGTGGAACACATACGTCTAAAATCGTTGATATATACAGGCCAGAATTGATGCGGTGTTCGTAACGGTATCTGTTTTCTCCGTTAAATTCCACGTCTGTGGAAGAAGTGCAAAAGTGCAGGAGCGCGCGAGGCATTTTTGCGTTCTGGTGAGGCGCTGACGGTGCTCACTATAACGGTTACGTGACTCTATCCATTGACTGAACGATATGCCCGACGAGGATGTTGAAACGGTTTCAGTTGGTAACTGCTCCGGTAGCAGCTGATTGTACAAGCTTGATGTATTTCGACAGTATCCCTCGACGGTAACGTGGTTCTGGGCGAGTCCAATCGGCAAGGCGTCTGTTAATGGTGTTGACTGGATTGATGATGGTCTTGGATGTGGATCCATCGATGGCATCAGGATCCATAGCTTCTACAGTCCCGATTAAATTTAGTTCAAACGTTTCAAGGTCTATTTCTATTAAGTCACCGGTTCGGAGAGCTGCTATGGGTCCACCAACTGCGGCTTCAGGACCTATATGTCCAATCATCCGGCCGTGTGAGGCGCCAGAGAATCGCCCATCGGTGAGCAGGGTAACCTTGTCGCCCAGACCCTGTCCCACGATTGCGCCTGTGACAGCGAGCATTTCTCGCATGCCTGGTCCACCCTTAGGGCCCTCGTAACGGATAACTATGAAGTCTCCCTCTTGTATCTCACGACGGCTCAGAGCCTCCATCACCTGCTCTTCTTGATCGAACACCTTCGCTGGTCCGGACCACTTTTGACCAAACTGGTGGCCGGCAACTTTCAGAACGCCGCCTTCAGGGGCGATATTTCCAAATAGCACTACGTGACCACCTGTTTTTGATATTGGTCGATTTATCGGAGCTACAACAGTCGTATCTGAGTCATCGACATCTGCTTCCGCTAGGTTCTCTTCAATCGTTTTGCCAGTTACGGTGATGCAGTTCCCATGCAATAGACCAAGTTTTAGTAGTCGTTTCATTACGAGGGGCACTCCACCAACCTTGTCTAGGTCTGACATCACGAAACGCCCGCCCGGTGTCATGTTCGCTAGCAATGGGGTCCGCTGAGCAATATCGTGGATTTCCCGTAGCGTTAGATCTATGCCAATTTCATGCGCTATCGCGGGTAGGTGGAGCATGAAATTGGTTGATCCGCCGACTGCTGTAACGGTTGTTATAGCGTTTTCAAATGCCTGCCTGGTTAGGATGTCCGAGGGCCTTACATCGTTTCTAAGAAGGCTTAATACGGCTTCACCAGCGCGCCGTGAGGATGCGAGTTTACGTTGATCAACAGCCGGCTCAGATGCCGAACCAGGAAGTGATAGACCGAGGGCTTCGCCGGTTGTAGACATGGTATTGGCTGTGAACATACCACCACAGGCGCCAGCTCCAGGACAGGCGTGCATCTCTATGGAACGTAGTTCAGAGCCGTCGATCTCACCTGCTTGGTACCGGCCCACTGCCTCGAAAACAGTTTGTATCTGGATGTCTTGTCCACGCCAGTGGCCAGGGAGGATAGAACCACCATAGACGAAAACCGAAGGCAAATTTAGACGCGCTATTGCCATCATTGCTCCTGGTAAGGACTTATCGCATCCGGCTACCGCAACCAGACCGTCAAAACGCTCAGCAAAACAGACGGTTTCAATAGAATCCGCTATTACCTCTCTGGAAACTAGAGATCCTTTCATTCCTTCCGTACCCATAGAGATCGCGTCAGATACTGTGATGGTGCCGAAGGTGAATGGTGCGCCGCTTGCTGCAAATATTCCCCGCTTGACTTCTTCCACGAGGGGAGCGATACCAAAATTGCACGGTGTGACCTCGTTGTGCGTAGACGCTATCCCGACGAATGGTGCGTTTATGTCGGCATCGGTAAGGCCCATCGCTCTCATCATCGCGCGGTGGGGAGCCCGTGTTGGGCCTTCGGTTGTTTCCCAAGACCTATGCTTTCCAACGGATCGGCCTAGTTCGGAACCTATTTGGGATTTGGCTGCCACAGACGTGTTGTCTTCGGGGTTATGGGGCGTATTTTGCATTGTTATTGAGTAATGTGTTCAAGTTGCGTTAAAGCTAAAACAAGATCGTACATGAGTGAATGGTATCCAGCATAATGAAGACAGATATTAATATAGACGGTTATTGATCTGGTGGTGTCTTCAAATTTCGGAAACTAATTTCACGGGTGTTGGTTCCTGGGACATCGATTAGCGTCCACAATCTCCGGCATATTCTGAATCTGGTAGGTTTGATTATCGTTGATATGGCGAGTGCGTGTTAGCGATAGTAAATTAGAGCCGTAAGAAAATAATGTATTTCAGGATCCATTCCCAATGACGATCGGCTACGTATTGAGGCGTTTTGTAGTTTTCTTGATTGTGGTGTGGTTGGCCGCGAGCTTTAATTTCGTGCTACCCAGGATGGGAGAGGTAAACCCCATCCGGCAAAAGATAACGCGCACGGCGGCATTCGGTGTTAACCATTTTTCAAGACCGTCGGATACGGATGAGTACTCGAATCTGGTTCAAGTGGTTAATACTTGGGAAGCGAAGTTCGGGTTGGATCAACCTCTGTGGAAGCAATATTTGCGCTACTTGGGTGACACGGCACGCTTGGACTTGGGCTGGTCGATCAACAACTTTCCAGCGCGTGTAATCGACATCATACGAATGGGAATCCCGTGGTCATTACTCCTTATAGGCATATCGACATTGATTGCTTTCGCTGTCGGCACGGTGTTTGGCGCTGTAATGGTTTGGCGCCGGTCGTCTCTGATACTTAATTTGGTAGGCCCGCTAGTTATGGCTTTGGCTGCGATTCCCTACTACCTGCTGGCCCTTGGTCTGATATTTATGGTGGCTTTTACTTGGGGTTTGTTGCCGATCAGCGGTGGATATGGCATAGGAACGATCCCTGATGTAAGCGTGGGATTCTACGCTGAGGCGGCTCGGCACGCCGTATTGCCAGCTCTTTCCATTATTTTGGCTCAAATGGGTTTTTGGGCCATCCACATGAGAGGGATGATGGTGACGGTTTTAGAAGAGGACTACATGATTTTAGGGGAGGCGAAAGGTTTGAAAGGTCATCGCCTCTTCCTGAGATATGCTATGCGAAGCGCTATCTTGCCTCAGGCTACCAACTTGGCCCTTACACTTGGATTGATCTTGACACAGAGTGTACTCGTGGAAGTAGTGTTTAGTTACCCAGGGATAGGAAATGTTCTATTCACGGCCATTCGCAACCTGGACTATTTCCTAATATACGGTATTGTTTTTATGATGATTGTTTCCGTGTCGCTAGCGACGCTTGTGATCGATCTGGTTTACCCACTCCTTGACCCACGCATCCGCTATGCACCGGCCTAACTACCAACCAGAATCTCTAAAGCGGCGCACGCTATAATCGATCACTGGTAACGCTGTGCGTTTGGCAGAGTTTTGACTGCAGGGGCTTGCAACGTCTCCCCTTATTTTGAAAATGCGTGGTGTGTGCTTATTGCTGCAAGAACATACGTTCCGATATGTTTGATATGTGCACGCGTGGTCACGACTCATTGAACTTGTTGTCGGCTACTAAGATCACGATGTGGCAGCGACGGCGCTCTATTAGGAGAGTTTTTCTCTTTGTAAGAGCTTTACTCTACCTCGATGATCATCTCGATTTCGACTGGTATGCCGCTTGGTAGAGCTGCCATCCCGACCGCAGAGCGTGCGTGACGCCCACGTTCGCCGAACACTTCTACTATAAGATCGGACGCTCCGTTGATCACGTTTGGCTGATCTTTAAAATCCGGAACACAATTGACCATTCCTAGTAATTTTACCACTCGTTTTACCCGGTCAAGCGTGCCTAGCTCCGCTCTAACAGTAGAAATGAGGCCTATCGCTACCTGCCTTGCTGATTGGTACCCCGCCTCAACGTCCATATCTAATCCCAGTTTGCCAGTAGGAACGGAACCATCGGGCATTTTGGGGCCTTGGCCTGAAGTGTAGAGAAGATTTCCAGTTCTTACAGCAGATACGTAGTTTGCCATGGGCTGCGGTGGACGCGACAGGTCTAGCCCCAATTCTTTTACACGTAGTTCAGCACTCATGTAACTCCTTTCATCTTATGGTTCGACAGCATATTACGTTTAGACCCCCAATCAGATTTGCTTGAGCTATCTAATGTTGGGGATTGGAAATATCACGGTTCGATATATTTGTTGTTTGCTACTTCAAGTAACCCGGTAAGGTCCGAAAAACTCGCCTATATACGGTTGCAATGTCATCACCCAGATTGCCTGAGCTAGTTTATCCAGATTCAGTCATCCGTTCGGCATCCAATATGTGATCGATGTCAGTCTCAGATAGGTCGGTACGCCGAAGAGCAACCAGTCTGATTGTTTCACCTGTTTCGGAGGCTTCATGGGCGATCGCTGCCGCAGCGTCGTAACCTATGGTGGGAGCTAACGCGGTACAAATAGCAAGTCCCTGATTGACCATAGAGGGCCCGCGCTCAGTGGCCGTTATTCCCTCAATGCACTGACGGGAGAAATTCCTTGATGAAGCAGCGAGGAGATCTATGGACTGTAACAAATTGTACGCTGCCACTGGCATCATGGTGTTCAGTTCGAAATTGCCTGATTGGCCTGCGATTACTATGGTGGCGTCGTTGCCTATGACCTGAGCCGATACCATGCTTACTGACTCGGCGATTACTGGATTAACTTTCCCTGGCATTATGGAGCTTCCTGGTTGAACCTCCGGGAGTGCGATTTCACCTATGCCCGCCCTCGGGCCGGATCCTAACCAGCGGATGTCACTGGCGATTTTTATCAAGCTAACGGCGACCGTCTTTAGGGCCCCAGATGCCGTAACAACACCATCTAATGTACTCTGCGCTTGGAAATGATTGGATGTTTCTGTTAACTCGAGACCTGTGAGATTTGTCAGTTGCTCGATTACGCGTGCGGCGAATTCCGGATGCATTCCGACACCAGTGCCTACGGCCGTTCCCCCGATCGCGAGTGTGGATAGTTCTTCAAGGGCTACGATCACGCGTTTTTGGCCCAAGTTCATCTGGCCGGCGTAGCCCATAAATTCTTGGCCGAGTCTGATTGGGGTGGCATCTTGTAGGTGAGTTCGTCCGGTTTTTATTACAGGCCAGAACGACCGTGATTTTTTTAAAAGGGCATCTTCGAGTTCCTTAATTGCCGGTAACAGGTCGTCTTTGATGGCACACGCTGCAGCTAGGTGTATAGCAGTCGGGATCACGTCATTCGAGGACTGGCCTTTGTTCACGTGATCGTTGGGATGTATCGGATTGCGAGAACCTATTATCCCGCCAAGCGCCTTTATCGCGACGTTCGAAATTACCTCGTTGGCGATCATGTAGGTGGAAGTTCCTGAGCCGGTTTGGAAAATATCTACCACGAACTCATCGTCAAAGTCCCCGTTTATGACGCGGGTCGCTGCTTTTTCGATGGAGATGGCTATATCAGTAGGTAGTTCACCAAGGTCGCGATTAACGATAGCTGCAGAGAGCTTAATCTGTCCGATTGCGCGGATGAACGATCGGTTGAACCGTAGTTCGCTAATGGGGAAATTAAGACGGGCTCGCTGGGTGTTGGCACCGTAATATGCGTGTACGGGGACTTCCAACTCTCCCATTGAATCGCCTTCTGTTCGCATTTGTTGTTCGTTCATAATCCGGACTTTGAATTCGTGTTTTAACGATCTTTTGGCGCGGGCGCTAACTGCTGTGGCGTTCCCCATTTACCGATAAGGCTAGCATGCTGTGGACACTTGATCTCTACGACAAATAGAGTACTTTGCGATCGATTATTGGTGCTTTGAGACTCAATATTCACGGTTAATCTGGTTGGCGAGCATATCGGAAGCCGC
>CAZXXH010000020.1:9170-9896 GCA_964644645.1 uncultured Dehalococcoidales bacterium | reverse complement strand
TCTGACGTTAAGCTCTTTGCGATCTACCGTAGGTTCTAGGGATCCTGGTGCGTGAAGTGCCATTAGGCCAGACGGTGGATGCTGAAGCAGGAGGGACTGTGCAGCATAGACGATTTGAACGTATGATCCGGGATAGGCTAGGTAATTACCTACGTATGGGGCCAGTCGGACAGGCGGTGTTTGCCCACTAGTCGGTGTGGCTTGTGGTTTAGAAGTCGCAACCGAAGTGGTGACAATCTGAATTAGCTCTTGGAATTGTGATCTGAGAGCCGGTGGCGGGGGCCAAACGTTGGCTAGCACTATCACAGCCGTTCGGTACTGCAAATTGAATCTTACCGAAGAGCTGAACCCATGAACTCCCCCTCCATGCTCGTGGAAAATTTGATTTCCAACTCTTGCCGCGCGCCAGCCGAGGCACTGACCGTTAGACCAATCTTGATCCAAAAATTGGGGTCTATGCATTTCCTGGAGGGAGGGTCCTCTGAGTATCTGTGTTCCTTTGCGTTCTCCCCCGTCCTCCTGAAATTGGAATGCGGCCCATAGAGCCAAGTCTTCAACGCACGAATGCAATTGGCCAGCCGCAGACATTCCGTTTAGGTGGCCATAGACAGTCTTGGTTGGTTGTTTCCCAATTTGGGCTGCATCATGCCCGGTAAAAAACCTGCTGTGAATTTCATCTGTAAGCTCGTACGTTGACGATTTAAGCCCAAGGGGTCGAAGGATCTC
>CAZXXH010000020.1:0-9160 GCA_964644645.1 uncultured Dehalococcoidales bacterium | reverse complement strand
GCCGATTCCGGATTGATTACGATTTCTGTATCTGGTAAGGCGTCGAGGATGGCTTCCATCGATGGGAAACATGGTTCGGCCCAAGTTGGTAATGGTGTTTCAGTGGAAAGGCCAGAGCGATGGGTTAGTAGGCGTCGGATAGTCACGTCTTCCACCCGGCCTATTCGAGTACGGACAGCCGAGAATTCAGGAATATGTAGGACAATGGGATCGTCGAGATTTAGTAGGCTTTCATCACGTAGTTGCACTACTGCAGTGGCTGTAAAGGTTTTAGTTATTGATGCAACCCGAGAAATGGTGCGCTTGTTCGGCGTATTGTCATTGTCTGTACGAGCACGTCCAAAACCTTTGGCCCACGCTAGATTTCCGTCTATGACCACCCCTACGGCGATCCCAGGTGTACCGAGGTGTGCGAATCGCTCTAATATGGTTGACTCAAGGTCGTTTACGATTGATGGGACGGCTGATTGGGTCATTGAACGTTACCTGATTGTGAAAGTCGGTGTGTAAGCATCAGTAGTGCGCGAGCCTAGCTTAACAAAGGCAAACGCGCTTAGTTCAAAACGAGCCTGTGGGTTAAACCGACAGATTTCCCTGACCTCGATTACGGAGTATACGAGTTTGACAGGCGGAATATGTACTGGGTGCAATGGGGTGTTCATAACTTCTTGAAGGACCCTGAAGCGATAGTAGTACTTTACCGCTGGAAAACATGGGTCCCTTGGCCAAAACGTTGAATCCGCTTAGGGATTATTTTGTTTAGTCACTATTTCGATTCTCACTGCGCACGCCTTGAATTCTGGTGTTTCAGTGATGAAATCTACGCCGTCTGATGTGACGTTATTGGTTCGTGTAAGCTCCGGAAAGGCGAACGACATGAAAACAACACCCCGCGGGGATCGGTCGGTGACTTTGGCCGGTACCTCAACGGTGCCTCGCCGGGAAGAGACTTTTAATATGTCCCCTTCGGATATACCTAGGCTGCTCGCGTCCCAGCTGCTCAACTCTGCCCATTCGTGAGGTACTAGTAACTCGAATCCGGTGGCTCGGCCAGTCTGCGTACCTGTGTGATATGTGGAGCGTCGCCGTCCCGTCGTGAGGGTATATGGATATTCAGAGTCTGGTTCCTCGGATGGTGGAATGTGGTCTACCGGTGCGAAGAATCCACGTAAACCTGAGTCCATATCGTCCTTGTGTAGGAAAACGGTGCCAGGGTGGTCTTCAGTGGGGCATGGCCATTGAATACCACCTTCTTTTTCTAGCCTTTCATACGTAATACCTGCGTATATGGGAGAATTTTGTCGCATTTCGTCGAATATTTCGGCAGGCGTACTCAAGCTCTGCGGTTTGCCCATCCGCCGAAACAAATCTAAGAGAATTTCGGTGTCTGGTTTGGCTTGTCCAGGTGGTTCTACAGCTTTTCTCACCCTTTGGACCCTACGTTCGCTGTTCGCGAATGTGCCCTCAACTTCAGCGAACGCAGCGGCGGGTAGGACTACGTCGGCTAGCTTTGCTGTGTCGGTGAGAAAAATATCTTGGACAACTAGAAAATCAACCTCTCGTAGAGCGTGTTCCGCATGGTTTGCAGCAGGGTCTGATACGACCGTGTTTTCTCCCATGATGTAGATGCCTCGGATGTTGCCGCGCAAAGCTTGATCAATAGCCGTAATCTTGGTGATACCACGTCTTTTCGGAAGTGGCACACCCCAAGCCTGCTCATACTTTTTTCGGACGGCGGATTTCTCGATCTTTTGGTACCCGGGTAGATCTGTCGGGATACACCCGGCATCCCCGGCTCCTTGTACATTATTTTGTCCCCTGAGTGGGTTTATGCCTGCATTGGGTCGTCCGAAATTGCCACAGAGCATGCCGAGATTCGCGAGAGATTGAACATTATGAGCGCCACAGGAGTGCTCAGTAATGCCTACCGTATAGCAAATTGCTGATTTCGGTGACGCAGCCGCGTATTCGCGGGCGGTGATTATGATATCTTCCGCAGAGATTCCACAGATGCCCGCTGCGTACTCTGGTGTGTACAGTTCAAGGTGCTTTGCAAGGTCTTCGAAACCCTCTGTGCGAGTTTGTACGTATTCATCATCGTAAAGATGTTCTTTGATGATGACATGGGCCATTGCGTTGTACAGAGGTATGTCTGTGCCGACTTTGATCTGTAGATGGCGCTTTGCCCAACGTGTGAGTTCGATCTTGCGAGGGTCTATTACCACCAACGTTGCGCCATTACGGACAGCTCGTTTCATGCGCAGTGAAATTACTGGGTGAGCTTCTGTGGTATTAGCACCAGTAACCCGCAGAAATTTCGACCCTGCCAGCTCTTCGATCGAGTTACTCATAGCCCCCCTGCCTACCATGACCGCCAGACCGGCGACCGTGGGAGCGTGTCAAGTACGAGAGCAGTTATCGATGTTGTTGGTTCCAATAGCAACGCGGGCGAACTTCTGCATTAGATAATTTGCTTCGGTTACGACTCGCGCTGATGCCCAGCAAACTATAGAGTCAGGACCGTCTTCGTCTTTGATTTCTTGGAAACGGGTTGAAACTAGGGTTAGTGCTTCATCCCATGTGGCCTGCTGGAGGTGTCCATTCCGCCGGATGAGGGGGAATTTTAGTCTCTCCTGGCTTTTAACGAAGTCCCATGCGCCGAACTGTCCTTTCACGCATAGGGAGCCTTGGCTGGGAGAGGAGAAGTCTGGTTGTGCCCCCATGAGATTGCCATCTTGGCTAAGGAGCTCTATTCCACAACCAACACCACAATATGGACATATGGTCTTGGTGCGATCGATCTTGCTGGCTTGGGTGCGCCCAACGATTTTTCGATCAGTTAGTGCTCCTGTAGGACAAGTGTTTATGCATTGACCGCAAAAGGTGCATGGACTCTCTAGTAGAAGGTTGTCAAAGAAAGTGTAAATTTTGCTAGTTTGAGCCCGCCCAGTCACAGTTATCGCTGACGCCTGTTCCCAGTCGTTACATATGTTGGTGCAGCGGTAGCAGGCAATACAGAAATCGTAGTCCCGCTGTATGAAAGGATTTGGGTCATCTGCTTTGGGACGCGTTGTTAAATTTGGAAAAGCATCCCACTCAGCTTTATATTCGATTACAGCAGCGTGGAAATCGCACGTGCCGAACGAGGCGCACTTGGGGCATTCAGTAGGTGGAGGGGTCTCGGATAGAACGAGTTCGAGCAGTGTCCGGCGATAGTTTTGTAGGGAGTCGTTATGGGTCGTGACTTGCTGGCCTTCGCTTGCGAACCAGGTACAAGATGCGACAGTTTGACGTATGCCAGGCTTGCCGTTAATCGATGGACCTTCCACCTCGACCAAACACGCTCGGCAAGATCCCTGCGGATCTAGCCGAGCGTCATAGCATAGTGTTGGTACGTTGAAGCCGGCGTTATGGATAGCGTCGAGAACGCGCCCGCCCTCGGTGATGCGAGATTCAACACCGTTGACCTCTACGGTAATGTCATCCGAGGATGGTTCGCTGCGCGTGTCGTTTGTCATGGCTTATAGGAGTAATTGTACGTGGATCTGTTTGTTAATACCCGCTCAAAATTGTCTAATTACCCAGAGGTTATTGGATCGTATTGATTGCAAGTCTGGTCAAATATAGCGCAATGTTCGGTTGTCAGAGTGGGTTTTCAGCTACATTTCCGGCTGAATGGAGGTTTCCTTATGGAGAGCATCGATTGGGAGAGGTTAGAGCGGTTCCTTGCTCCACCACTCATCGCTTTATTGGTAACTGTAGCCCCTGAAGGAACTCCCCATCCTACCCCGGTTTGGTACCGTTACTCAGAGAGGTTCTTGACGGTATCTACAACTGGCCCAACGATCAAGGTGCGAAACCTCCGTAGAGACCCTCGCTTGGCTGTGTGCGTATACAACGATGTTAAGGGCACAGAATACGTTTCAATGATTGGTGTCGCACGAGTAATAGAAGGCAGTGGAATTTGGAATGAGACAAGGAGGATTGTCGAGCACTATGTTGAGCCAAGCCACGTGGTAGATGAATGGATCTCACGTATGCGATTACAACAACGTGTAATTATTAGAATGGCGGTAAGCAAAGTGTGGTGGAGAGGCTAGAGGGCTTTCCCGTGGCCAACATTAGCCAGAGTGCTATGCGTGCGCAGAGATACTAAACATATTAAGACAATGTGGATACACGGTGGGTTTCAAACTTAAGTTTTGAGCGGGAGAGCATCAGATTGAATACATCGCTTCCTTTGCGGATTCGTTGTATCCGAAAATCCAGGTGTATAAAGACGCTTTTACCATAGAGATCACTACAAAGGTTGAGTGAGTGTTCGGTGATCTCTGCGCTTCGCTATATGATTCGAGTCCACTAGCCAGCGAGTAGTTAAGGTTGTGGAAAATAGACAATAACAAACCGATGTTACTCGTTATATGATCACAGGAGGAGTCTCCAAGTGATCATAAGCCGTCCACTACTAACTCATGAAGCGATTGAGGCCATCAACGGCATGGTGGTGGCTCAGCATCACATCGCCTCGGAAATTGGTCTGGACGTACTATAACGTGGAGGCAATGCTGTTGATGCGGCAGTAACAACTGCATTCGCTGTCGGAGGGCTCCTGCCGTTCAGTAGCGGTATTGGTGGTGGGGGTGTGGTGATTCTCCGGCGCTCTGAAGGGAGTTCTGAGGTAATTGACTACGGCATGCAGGGTGCTGCAGCGAATTCACCTTACATGTTCGACCTTTTGGAGGACCATGAGTCGCCTTCTGAAGGGACACATCGATACTCACGTCGATACTCATCCCCTTTAGTGAGAGACGATGCCAACATAAAGGGATACAAATCTATCTCTACGCCAGGGACAGTGGCTGGTTTATCTCTGGCTCTTGAGCGTTGGGGCACGATAGATCTTGCCGATGCTATTGCACCGGCCGCGGATCTAGCAGCGACTGGTTTTAGGGTTGGGCTCGATTTCACACTTGCTCTGCTCCGTGGGCGCGAGTACCTACATCCAGTACCAGCATCACGGGCGCTCTACTACCGAGATGGATACCCTATCGAACCTGGTTCGACTTTTATCCAGAAGGACTATGCTCACACGCTTCGACAGATCGCCTCGAAAGGCACTGATGTTTTCTACCGTGGTGAAATTGCTCAGATGATTTGCGGGGATATCGAGGATAATGGCGGCACCCTCAGAATTGAGGACTTTGCCGAATATAAGCCAATTTTCCACAATGACGCCCTAAGAGGTTCTTATCGGGGTTTTGGTATTTTGGCAGTGCCTGGGCCTACTGCTGGACCAACGGTTCTTGAAATCTTAAATATTTTGGAAAATTTTGAAATGAGTAGCCGCACGTTCGGAAGCGCTGAACTTCTACACCTGATCATTGAGGCGACCAAGCTTGCAAGCGTAGACCGTTTTACCTACATGGGAGATCCGGATATCACGGGGGCGCCGATCGATGGCCTGTCGGTTAAGGCGTATGGCAGAACTCGATCTGCGTTAGTAGAACAAGGGAGCGCCAGTTACCCGGAATCTGGTAATCCATGGCCTTACAGCGTAAAAAACCGGCCAGTGCATTTTCCTGGTCCGGCTGGAGTGGCACAAGATAGTGGAACCACGCATCTCACAGTAGTTGATCGCGACCGTAACGCAGTTTCGCTCACGCAGACTAATGTTGGGTATTCGGGTGTGGTCAACCCAGGTGTTGGGGTAATGATGAACAATGCAATGCGCTGGCCAGATCCAATGCCAGGCACCATTAACTCCATCGCTCCAAGAGCGCGTTCCTTACACAATATGACTCCACTGATACTCCACCGCGATGGTCAATTAGTGGCGGCTCTTGGGGCCTCAGGAGGCAGACGGATATGGACAGCTCTGACGCAAGCGATAGTGAATTACATAGACTTTGACATGCCACTACAGGAGGCGATTGAGGCACCACGCATGCATGCAGAGTCAGATGATGTTTTACTTGATGGGCGATTCCCGGATGCTGTTAAGGTGGAATTGGAACGCCTAGGTCACCGGATCGAGCTGACGGCTGCTTACAATGCTACGTTCCCAATCACGACTCCGAACGGTGTTTCATATGGGGAGCCCGTTAGTGCTGTAAAACTCAGATCTCTGAAAAGTGCTGTCTCTCCATCGATGACGCCTGCTGCTGCTGCTGCGTACTGACGATGACGGAGTGGTTGCCTATCCGATGGGTGAAACTCCGTAGCAGACACTTAACATGAATGTTGGTGTAGCGCGGAGATTTTCTGTGCTCCCGCATCGTTTCCGTTTGTTTACCGACGATTCACCTTTATGCTTTGTACAACTAACCGGTGTTCGTCGCACTAATTTTAGCGTCATATCATATGGACAGCTTGAAATATAGGTAAACTAATTGCGCGGTCGTTTGCGAGTGAGAGACTGTTTGTCTCCGTGACACGGAGGGCTCTATGTTCCAAGAACACCGGTTATCAAACCGTTTGGGTCCAAGTCTATGTCCCAGGCGTTAGGATTCGATGGTAGGCCTGGTAGAGTCATGACGTCACCCGCGTACGCGATTACCTGCTGAGCGCCTGCGGCAACGCGTAGTTCCTGTATTGGCAGCCTGTGCCCAGTGGGTGCACCCAGTAACTTTTTGTCTGCTGTAACCGAGAGATGGGTTTTGGCCATGCAAATGGGGAAATTCCAACCGTTATCCTCAAAGCGTTTCGCAGTGGTCCGTGTCATCGGTGCCCAATCTACCTTGCTGGCACGGTAGATCTCATTCGCAATCGTTTCTATCTTTTCTGTCAAATGGAGATCGTCCTTGTAGAGCAATCTTGCCTTGTATGGCTGGCGCGCTGCGTCTACAACGGCTTCCGCTAGTTCCTTCATCCCCTCACCACCCTCTGAAAAGCCTTTCGCTTCTGCGACGTTTACCGCCCCAGAAGTGTGCGCTATGTGTTTGATTTCGGACACTTCGGCACGAGTGTCATTCGGAAAACGGTTTATGGCTACAACTGGCGTAATACCAAATGTCTGTACGACGCGCACGGCATGCTTAAGATTCTCGGCACCTTTGGAGACTGCTGCAACGTTTTTCAAGTCCAGGTCTCTAATCTGAAATCCTCCGTGCCACTTGAGGCCGCGAACTGTACATACAATGACGGCGACGGTTGGTGTAGGACCACCCTGACGTACCTTGATATTCATGAATTTCTCAAATCCGAGATCTGATCCGAATCCCGCTTCGGTCACAACGTAATCGGAGGTCGCTTGGGCCAATATGTCGGCGACGATCGAGTTGCAGCCGTGAGCTATATTTCCGAACGGGCCCATGTGTACGATCGCGGGCTGGCCTTCGACGGTTTGGCATAGGTTAGGTTTCATGGCATCGCGTAATAGAGCCATCATTGACCCCACTGCCCGTATGTCCTTGGCCCTGACCGGTTTCCGGTCTTTGGTCCAACCAACCAGAATGTTTTCAAGACGTCTCCGGAGATCCTTGTAGTCCGCAGCGAGGGCGATGATCGCTCCGATTTCAGAGGCGGCAGATATGTCGTAGCCGGTTTGCCTCAAAGGCCCATTGACGTTGCCGTTGATTCCTGCAACTACATGTCGAAGAGCGCGATCTTCTGCATCTGTGACGCGTCGCCATGTAATTCCTGAAGCCTCGAAATCCTCGATTAGACCGCGATAAGCGGTGTTATCCGTCATAGCAGCTAGCAAGTTGTGGGCGGACTGCACGGCGTGGAAATCGCCAGTGAGGTGTAGGTTGATATCTGTTGCCGGTTGTACGGTGGCTTTCCCACCACCGGTGCCGCCACCCTTATGCCCGAAGACCGGGCCTAAAGATGGTTGACGAATCGTAAGCACTGTTCGTTTGCCGATCTTTGACAGACCCTGGGTTAGGCCTATGGCTGTTGATGACTTTCCTTCCCCAGCGGGCGTTGGGGTTATCGCTGTTAAAACGATCAGGGTGCCTTGAGAGTTGTTGGGAGGGAAGGCATCAAGAGGAATCTTAGCTTTATCTCGTCCGTGGGGCTCAAGGTCTTGCCAGTCCAAGCCAAGATCTGCCGCTACATCCACTATAGGTCGCATACTCTTGGATCCTTATATTGTTGAGATAGATCTGTTTTGGTTACGCCTGCAAGCTAGGCTAGCTGCCCAACAACCGACGGAAAGGGAACAGTATAAGCACTTAGACGCCAACTATATCTTGACACAATGTAACCGGACTTAGAATTTCTACCAGATGGGCCGACTGCTCGAGCGTTTTGTAATGCATCGTAAACGGGCTGTAATGTTTTAGTGGAGTCCCAAAATTTTGGGTCTACTTAGTTAGGTAGTCTTTTACACAACTTGAGACTGGTTAGGGCGCCCTGGCCCCTTTGCGGAAAGTATTATCAACCCGGCAGTTAACGATGTGGCTGCGAGCATCAGAAAAGCCCATCTATACGTCTCTTGAATATCAAAAGCCAGACCTAACAAGACGGGAACAGCGGTCATGCCCATAGCCATAGGCAGGCTTACCATCCCCATTATCGTTCCGAAGGCGCGTTGGCCAAAATATTCACCTCGCATGGCGTGAAACATGGGGGGCCTTGCACCTACCGACGCCCCCCAAACTACCCCAAAAATGGTCGCTTCGGTGTAATTATTTACACCCGCAAGCAAGATTATGGCGCATCCCTGACTGGCGTACAAAAATGCGATTGCGAGTCGTTTGTTGACGCGGTCTCCGAATATTCCACTTGTGATCTGCCCACAGAGAGATGCAACTCCAATAATTGTGATAATTGATGCTGCACGGGGTAGAGAAAGACCGATGTCAGTCAAATGGAGAACTACATGTGCTGAGACACCAGCTAGCGCCATGTTTCCTAGCATATGTGTCATGGAGAGTGCCCAGAAAGAGCGGGTTCTAATAGCTTGTCTTGCGGTAAAGTCATTGGGGGAGTAATTAGAATCGTTTGGGGTGGGATGTGCAGACGTATTTGGCCTAAGCGTGTCCTTGGCCGAGAATATGCGAGCGATGAATGGGGCGACAAAGATAGACACACCACCGATAACAGCAACAGTGGGTCTCCAGCCGTGTGAGGTGATGCCCAAAGCCATCAGTGGTACGACGACCGCCCCCAGGCTGCTGCCTGCTAGGACGATGGCCATGCCCGTGGTGCGACGTTT
>CAZXXH010000019.1:15535-21609 GCA_964644645.1 uncultured Dehalococcoidales bacterium | reverse complement strand
TACGGTGAGATCTGGCAACTTTTCGTCAGATGATGGTTGTGCCGCAGGAGTGGGTTCTGGCTTCGAAGTTGGTGTTGGTTCAGGTGTTGATGCAGGAGTAGGTTCTGGGATCGAAGTTGGCGAATCCTTAGCCGAAGGTGATTCACACCCACCAGTACCGACCAAGATCAGTAGGCATCCTAGAATGATTGCAGGGAATTTCTTGATTTCACTAGGCACAGGGCATCTCTTCGACGAAACCACTGCTGGTCATAAAGTCAAATAGAATTTGCTTTGTTGTTTCTGGAAGTCCTCAAGGCAGCATTGTAGCCCGTTTATCGTTGGCGATGGGTCCGTGATCGATATAGGTGTTGGGCTGGTACTAATTACCTGCGGTGTGGACTATCTGAACCTTTTGAAGCGACTAATCTGAACACAATAGGGTTCTCCTCTGACAGCGCCCGCTAGGCGTGTCAGTCTGACATCGGTGTTCCCGCGGCGGCGGATGGACGAATCTGAGTTCGAAGCCGGTTGTGGGCAGCAAGGTTTGCCGGCGCCGGGTACTCGACGAACGCGGCTCGTATCGCCTCAATCTGGGCATTGGCGAGCCCGATAGTACGCACATAGCCTTCGATTCCGCCGTACCGGCTGCCGAGGTGATCCAGGACCCTAAGCATTGCTTCGGGTGGGCAAAACTCTGACTGGTAGTCTAGCCACGTGTACGTTTCGGGCCTTGCCCCTAGCGCACCGTTCTCCTCCCACGGGCGTGCGATCAGAAAGCGGGCGGTCAACCCGTAGTCGTCGGCTATGGTTTGATGTGACACCCCGGCCATTCCCAACAGCAGCGCCGAGACGATGCCTGTCCGGTCCTTGCCTCCGGCGCAGTGGTACATGGCGGTCCGGCCTTCCTGTTCGGCCAGGGACGATAGGATGTCTCGAACAGTGGACTGCCTCGAGTCCAGCATGGTTCGATAGCTTGAGAATATCCGGTCGGCTGGCACACCGGACTGTATTGTGTCCTCGGCGGAGTCATCCAGTGGCTCTTCGCCGGCCATGTTGCAGTGGCGGTACTCGACGTCGGCTGATTCCGCGAACACGTTAGGCCGCTTTTCTAGCTCGATGTTGCGACGGAGGTCGATGACGTTGCGCAGACCATAGTCCACCAGAGCCTGCTGCGACGCCCTGGGCAGACGATGGAGACTGTCCGCTCGAAGAAAGGTGCGCCACCGAGTCTTTCGGCCTTCAGCCGTGGGATACCCACCTAGCTCGCGTATGTTGTACGCGCCATCCACGTTAAGATGTCGCGACGGTGTTAGATGTTGGGTCACCGACTATCACCTCACGGATTTGATTTCGTTGTTGTATTTGGCACACGGTACGGGAAGCGCTGCGACACTGGCCATTGAACTTCGGATTTGGTGGAGCTGACGGGATTCGAACCCGTGACCCCCTGCGTGCAAGGCAGGTGCTCTCCCGCTGAGCTACAGCCCCACGTGTATTGAGCTAAACACCAGACAAAAACTCAAATGGTGTACCCGTATCGGATCGACTCCTCTGACACTATATCGCCTGTGCTGTTTTTACATGCGAAGTCTTGCATGATTAATGACCAACCAGGCTGAGTAAATAGGGATTTCACTGTTAGAATCGGAATAATAAATAACACCTTACACAGTGCGGGTTAAATGTGCATATGCTCTTGAATGGCCTGGCTTTACGCTGACGTGATTAACTTCTGTGCCGTCTGACTGTGGGGCATAATATAGGGTCCCTGATGATTTAGCGATGTGCTGACTTAGTGGCATAGTTGGAATAGAACGTACATACTCGGCCTCTGTTGAACTTCACACGCCTCTCGAACTCGAAATGCCAAAAGAGTTGGCAATTTGTCTCAGAACAGACCTGAGAAATCCATCAATATGTTGATGAAAACTCAACCCGTGCAAGCTCTTAAAGATCACTGGTTCATAGTGGCGCTGGTGCTTATAGGTACGGTTGTGTTCTTTATGAATCGAGGCCACGCAATTGAGAGGGGTATATTTGAACAATACATAGTGCCGTATGCCTCTTTTCTCAGCAATGGTGGGCAACCAGGTATTTTGAGCTACCCGATGTGGGGCTACCCGTTGCTCCTGTCGATTTTCGGACAGTTTGGCCTCTTGGTAGTTCAGTGGGTCGCATCTGTTTATACCTACGTCATATTAGATCGAGTGGTATTTGAAAAATACCGTTTGAACAGGCTAGCTGCGTGCATTGTGCTAATCGGCAGCATCCCGTGGTTTGCTCACGCCAGTGTGAAAAGCCCGTCTGGATTGGCGGTTTCACTTGTGTGGCTTGCGATAGCGCTGCTGATTCATGGTATGCGGCAACAAAGTGTAAATCGCAATATTGTTGTGAGCGGAGTATTGTTTGGTATTGCGTTGAATTTCCGGTCTGAATTCTTGGCTTTGCTTGGCCTTTTGGCGGTAGTGGTACCGCTGTCGTCATCGGTAATTATTAGTGAAGAGCGCCTGATTGTTTTTTACAGGCGTTTAAGGCAGATGGTCGCTTTTTGTGGTGTAGCGCTCATTTTGCTATTGCCGTGGGCGGTAGTAAGGCACGTAAATGACCAACGTTTCACTCTTACCTCATCCAACTTGGGCTTGGTTGCGGTGGTATCTTTGGGACAACTTCCAAACAATCCGTGGGGTCTTATTCACCACGATTCTGTTGCTTCAAAGGTACTTGGTAACCACGGGCACTTGGATGAACGAGGGAACGTTGACACCCCCAAAGCGATAGTTGTAGAAGGTGCAGTACCGGCTATTAACCCAGTGAGTTACGAAGGAGATCGATTACTACGTGACTATGCCTTGTCTGCTGTCAAATCTCACCCAACTGCGTTTCTGCGCAAGATTGTCCACAATGGTCGCAACATCTTTCTTGGCGGATTATATGTAGGCGAAGTTGAAAGGTGGTTCTCGCAGGTTGATCGAGATCGGTTTGATGTGTCTAAGGAAAAGTTGAAAGATCTTCTAGGTATTATGCCGAACATCACTGAAATTGAACGTTATAAGACGCTAGGCATTTGGGATCAAAGCATCGGAAGTGGTCTTCTAGTTCTGATGATTACCATAATATTGATAATGCTGGGTAATCTCGTAATCGCAGCAGGTACTATTGGCTCTCTTTGGACTATTGGAAACCGGGCCATGAATTTGGAAAGCATTTTATTGATCACGATGTTGATTTTTGTCTTTGGGATGGCGGCTTTGTTGCAGTACGAACCGAGACACATAAACACGGCACTGCCAGCCCTCCTGGGTATGTTTCTGGTAGCTTGGAGTAGGTGTGGACGTTTCAGAATCCAAGTACAGTGATCTGTTATAGGGCCAATCGCACTAGAAACGGATTTACGTGTGAGCAAAAACACTGCCATAAATATTTCGTCTGTGGACTACGCCCTGTTGTGGGGTATCAGGCTTGGCTTGTTGCTTGTACTTGTCACTCCTCTCATATTCTCACCGAGCACTGCTTTCCCGTTTGTTGTGGGCAAGGCGATATGGTCTCGAATATTGATCGAGATAGTTTTTAGCATGTGGGTGATCCTAGCCGTAAGGCGTCCCGAGTATAGGCCCGCGAGTTCATGGCTGGTGCGACTAGTAGGACTTTTCCTTCTGGCTAATCTGTTGGCAGCTTTGTTTGGCGTGAGTTTCCAGCGTAGCTTCTGGAGCAACTTTGAGCGGATGCAGGGCGTCTTTGACCAAGCTCACTGGTTCGTTCTTTTGGTGGTGGTAATTTCTGTTGTTAAGGGAGTGAAACAGTGGCGGGCAGTGTTCATATGGAATCTCATCATAGCCTTGTTTGTCGGATTACTAGGTATGGCTCAGAGACATGGCGTTGAGATCCCTCTGTTTTCTTATCTTGGCCAAGAGTCACGTGTATTCAGCACATTAGGCAACGCGACGTTCCTCGGCGCGTACATGATGATTGCCAGCCTGCTTGCTGTTGGTCTTCTGATGGACTCTTTCACGAGGAGAGAACCAATTGGAGTCAAACAAGCGGGTAGTCGACGACGTCAGAGCGATCGAATTGCACAGCGTGGACGACTACTTGATCCTTGGATGTTCGGGCTACGCTCATTTTTTGTCGTGACTGCGATCACATCAATATGGGTGCTGTCCGAAACAGGTTCAAGAGGCGCATTCATCGGTTTATTAGCAGGCGTCTTGGCGTCGGGGTTAATGTTTACCTTCTGGTATGCCAATAAACGGGTCCGTATCTGGGCTTTAGGTGGTTCGATGTGTCTGATTCTCATGTTTGTTGCCGTGATCGTAGCGAGAGACACTGATCTGGTTCGCTCATTAGGTAGAGTCAACTCCCTGGTCGAACGATCGCTAACGAGGGATTTGCTAGGTGGATCTGCGAGCGAACGAATTGTGGGATCTCGAATAGCACTCCAGGCGTTTGGAGCTCGCCCAATTACAGGGTGGGGAGCTGAAAATTTTTCAGTACCGTTTCATCGTTACATGCGAGCTGATGATTTCGTTATGCCAGTTGAACAGTTGGACCAGACCCATAATCGCCCACTAGAAGTCCTGTCAACGACCGGAATTTTGGGATTCATGGCGTACGTTGCCGGTTGGGTTTGGATCGGTATATTGGTGATAAGAGGTCGTAAAAATCATGCGCAGAGTATGACGTTGCATCTGGTTGTTGGGGCTCTGCTACTGGCCTACTTTGTGCACACTCTTTTCTTGTTTGAAACGTCAGTGTCTATTCTCCAATTCATAATTCTCGCTGCATTTATGGGCGGATCGGAACCAGCTGTGGCCAGTCGTTCAAGGGAGACCCTGCCTGGAGACGTTCTTATCCAACATGATTCGGTGCAACAGTCACATACAGTCAGTGACAGCAAAGAACGCAGTGTTTTGGGGACCAAGATACTTGTCAGCGTTCCAGTACGCTCTTATTGGTTGCCCGCCGGGGTCGTAAGTGTCTTAGTAGCCAGCGTTGTGTTGATTCATCTCCCTGCGTACGATGCTGGCCAACTATTAAGAAAGCCAGCCGGGGTTGAAGAAGCAGTCAAGAATCTTGAAAGATTTCCACCACTCGCTACCTATGGGCAAATAGCGTTCCCTCATGCAGTGGGCCGACAGTGGCATTTGGTCCCTGAAAATCAATATATAGCACTGGCTGAACTCGTCCGTAATGTATCGGATTCAGCGATAAATGCTGAGCCAGAAAACATCACTCTATATATGAACCTTTCGCGGTTTTATCACGAAGCCTCTCGGAGTTTGCCTGAATTGATTCCAATCGGGAGAGAGGTCGCAGATGAAGTTTCTCGACTGGGCCCGAATTCCCACATTGCCCACGAATTACAAGTTTTGCAGGCTTTCGTCGAGCGTGATTTAGAAGCTATGGAGGCTGCAGTCACAGTTTGGAAAGAACAGCATCCTGATATGCCTGAGAGCTACTTGATCCTTTGGGATAATCGCTTGCGCATCTTGAGGGAAGCGGCAATTCAGTAGAGCTTCAAGCTAGTTTATACAAGGAGCGCTTTTGGCCTGGACCTGAAAGCCGATTCATTCAATCTATAGGTGCCCGGTATAAAAGACAATTAACCAGCATTGTGATCAACGAGAATTCCGTGAAATACCCTGATGTTACGTAGAGCGATCACGGGTAGTTGTTTACTCTATCTCAACCCAATTGCATATTCGCGGTAAAGTTGGCCTAAGCGGTTCATAGGCGCATTCTTTCCTCCATGTTCAAACAGATAAATTCCAGCGTAACCATCAGCTCGCGCTTGTTGTTCAAGATCAGTGGATGTCACGAACAGAAACCAGCGCTCGATATTTAGACTCTCTGCCTCGTCAGAAATCCAGTCGAACAAGCTGGTCATATACGAGGCCATATCATCCCAAAGGTAATCTCTTTGGAAGTCCATATTGGAGGGCAAGGTTAGATATCCATCTGGTGATATGGTCCATTCACTGTAGGCCCAATGAGACGCTAGTTCGGTTAGCCAAATAGGCGAGTTTCTATGCCCTGGCACTTCGTACCTTAAATAGGTCCTAAATCGCCTTATTTGCTCTGCAACTATGGTCCAT
>CAZXXH010000019.1:8355-15525 GCA_964644645.1 uncultured Dehalococcoidales bacterium | reverse complement strand
ACGGCGTCCCATGTGAGCGGATATGTGTCGAGCGCCCAGATATCGACAGGAGGGCTCGCTCCTCCGTGAGCCTCTTGATAAAGCTGAACGAATTCCCTTAGCCAGGAGTCGCCCGAACGGTATCCGGCACATCCTCGGCAAATAAACTCCCAATTGAGAATACTAGGGCTAGTGATCTTGGCCGACGGATCCGCTGCTCGTATGAGTGGAGCGTAATAATCGAAGCGCTCCAAGTACTGAGCAGGGGAGATGTTTCCTTGCTGTGGCACGTTGGGTTCTCCACCGAGGTACCACACTGAACCAGGCCCTTTTTTAGCATATGCAGAGATTTGCTCTGGTGGCATCAACGGTACGTTGGATCCAATTGGTACAAACAACATCTTATTGGTTCCAGGTGGAGCCGTTTCCGGGTCCGTCGAATAATCGATATACCATGTCACTCCCAAAGCATCCAACTGCGAAGATACATCTCCTTTAACTATTACGCCGAATCGGTCATCCGGACCAGATGGTGTAACAGGAGGTTCCGGTGTGGAGGTTGGGTAGATTACGGGTTGAACGACTGGCACCGGTCTGGGTGTTGCGATTGGAGTTGGCGTAGGTGTTGCGGTTGCCGTTGCGGTTGGGTTTGGCGCAGGTGTTGCGGTTGCCGTAGCCGTTGCGGTTGCCGTAGCCGTTGCGGTTGCCGTAGCCGTTGCG
This sequence comes from uncultured Dehalococcoidales bacterium, assembly GCA_964644645.1. Classification (GTDB taxonomy): domain Bacteria; phylum Chloroflexota; class Dehalococcoidia; order Lucifugimonadales; family Lucifugimonadaceae; genus CAZXXH01. The sequence continues at coordinate 14,826 of CAZXXH010000019.1, read as the reverse complement.
GTTGGTGTTGGCGTTGGTGTTGCCGTTGCTGTAGCGGTTGGTTTTGGCGTAGGTGTTGCCGTTGCCGTAGCGGTTGGGTTTGGCGTAGGTGTTGCCGTTGCGGGCACTGGAATATGTTTTGACTTTTGTGGTGGATGCACCACAGTGGGCGTGGCCGAAGGCAAAATTATCGGAATGGGAGATGGTGTTGGGCGCATATCTGTCTGGGATTGTGACTGAGAACTAGGGATAACCGATGTAGGAGTAAGAATAGAATTTGGAGATGGAGCGGCTTCCGATGCGATAGTTCTTGAATCGTTTGAACCGACATCCTTCGTTATTGTTGTGATGTTTGGTTCGTCAGTGGCGCCGCAGGCAGTCGCTGCGATCACAATCAGCAGAGCAGAAGTTAAAAGAATGTGCCGTTGATGCGGCATCCAATAGCGTAGGTTTTTATGCAGCGGATTATTGATAGCGCGTTTACCAAGAGATCTCGTTGATGGAATCGTTTTTTTGTGGAAATTTGGCATGGCAGGGTCCACTTGTGAGTACCAGTTTAACCGTGATCCCATTTGCGAGAAATCGTGTGCCAAATTGAAAGAAATACAATTTTAACGTCAAGGATGAGAGACATCGATTCGAGTTACCGGATGTCATACTCGATTATATTTGCGGCATCACCGCGTGCTGATCGGAGTTGGGCTTGGCCGGTTAACCCCGGCCTTACTTGTGTTCGTTGGTCAACTGGCAAACCCTGAACTCTTAGGTCATTAATTTCAGCTGCTGCTAAGGCTCTCGGACCAACAAAGCTCATGTCACCGACTGCAATGTTGAATAATTGAGGGAGTTCATCCAATGCGGTGCGCCGAAGAGTATGGCCGACACGGGTCACACGAGGATCGTCGACCGTAGTCCATACGGGTCCTTTTTTATCCGCATCCTTTACCATCGTGCGGAACTTCCACGCTCGAAAAGTACGGCCGTTGCGGCCAACCCGATACTGGTTGTAAAAAATTGGTCTGCCTTCCAAAAGTAAGAGCACTCCTGTTATCCCAATCCAAAGTACCAACCACATCGGAAATAGTAGAACGTGGGCTGACGCGAGGATGAACAAGTCGAGCGCGCGCTTGGCACCCCTGTCATACCAACCTGATGCTGCCTTGGGCGGCATCCGTTCAAGAGATCCGTTTATTCGTTTCATGATTTGTTGCCAAACCCTGTTCTTTTCATGATCTTTTCTAGGATGGCCATATAATCGCCGGCGAGCTTCTCCCAGGACCGATTGGCGAGAACGTAGGATCGGCCTGCCTCCCCAAGCTTTACCGATCTATTCTGATCTTCTCGCAGTTCTAGAATGCCGCGGACTAACTCCATTGAATCGCCCGATGATACTGATATCCCTGCCCCTGTTAAATCGAGTAATTTTTGTGTCTCCCCCTGTATGTTGGATAGCACCGGTTTGCCACACGCCATATATTCAAAAATCTTGGTTGGTACGACAGTCTCAAACAGCGGATCATTGCGTAGAACGGCAAGACAACCGTCAGTTGCAGCTATGAGCGAAGGTACCTTGGCGATATCTTGGCGATCTATGAACCGGATATTAGTTAGTTGCTTTATGTTTGCCTCCCTTTTAAGACTGAGTTTTAGTGCTCCCTCGCCAGCAAACACGAATGCCACGTCAGGAGCTGTTTCCAGTAGTTCAGCTGCTGCCCCTAGAACCGTGCGCAAATCGTGCGCTGCACCTAATGTACCTATGTAAGAAACAACGAACTTGCCACACAAGTTCCACTCGCGTTGGGCCATAGTTCGATCGTTTGAATTTGTGAATAGATCGAGATTCACACCACCGCCGATTACATCGACTTGTGCCGGAATTAAATTGTTGTGTCTGATCAAATAGCCGCGCATGCTGTCGGTAACTGTCACTACGTGGTCAGCCCCTCCATAAAGGAATCTCGCTATTGTTCCCAATATTTTGACTAGAGATGAATGTTTGTGACTGACCCCAGACGCAGTGATGGATTCTGGCCAAATATCGCGAACTTCTAATACAAACACAGCTTTGCTTAGCTTGGTACGTAGCCAACCGACTAGGCCAACCAGTAGTTGAGGCGATGTAGCAATCACTATGTCCACGTCGCGTACGAGGTTGGCTACAAGTGATGCCGTGATCGCGAACGAACTGTAGGAAACAATTCGCTCCCACCCAGCGCGGTTGGCAGTCGGCACGTGCGCCACGCGCAATACCCGAACGCCGTCTTGATGTCTTGTATCTACAAGGCGTAGGAACCGGTGTCTATATCCCGGGTAAATTTTCCCACTAGGATGGTTAGGGAACGCAGTCAGAACAGTGACGTCGTGACCTGCGGCTGCCCAGGCTCTCGATAACTGTTCTACACGAACCGATGGGGCTCCCATTTCAGGGGAGTAGTACTGGCTCACATAAAGTATACGCATTTTGTCTTATCTGGACTCACCGGACAAACGAGTCTAGGTTGGTCCAGCTATAACTACGGTTGTAGTGTGCTCCAGGCTCGGTCTAGCATCATGGCTCTTCTGTGCCATGATCTGTATGTGTACTGTTGTGACCGATTCGAAAAATATCGAAACCAGCAGAAATCCAACGCTTTTTGTCTATTACGTTACGGGTATCAAAAATGCGACGAGACCTCATTTTTGCGCCTATGAGGTTAGGGTCAAGGTCTAAGTAGTCAGAATGATCGGTCAGCAGGAGGGCAATATCAACTCCAGCTAACGCTTCTTGGATGGTGACGAGTGGTTTAATAAATGTACGGACATAAGGATCATGAACGCGGATTTCCACATTGGCTTTTTCCAAAATGTCTATTACAACAGTAGCTGGAGTCTCTCTTGTATCGGAAACGTTTCCTTTGTATGCCACACCCAATATGGCTACCCTTGGAGCCGCGATGTCATCCAGCGTGTTCAGTACACGCTTAGCTACAAACTCTGGCTGAGTGTCATTGACCTGCCTAGCTGCCGGTATGAGAGTTGAAATGTTCTGGGCTTTTGAGACCAGAAACCATGGGTCAATAGGGATGCAGTGACCGCCGACTCCGGGCCCCGGGTTAAGGATGTTTACTCTAGGGTGTCTGTTGGCAAGTTCGATTACCTCGGTGACATCCACATTCGTCGCTTCCGCGAGCTGTGCTAATTCGTTGGCTAGCGCGATGTTCAGGTCCCTGTACGTGTTTTCTGCAAGTTTGGTGAATTCTGCTGTGTTGGAATCAGTGATCAGAAGATTGCCTGTAACGAAAGTTCGGTAAAGTTCGGCTGCTTTGGCAGATGACTGTGCGGAAACTCCACCGATTATTCGGTCATTGGCTCCTAATTCGTGGATCACGTTGCCCGGCAATACTCGCTCTGGGCAGTGAGCTAACAATAAATCCCCACCGGCGTTCAAGCCATCTTTTTTTAGGATAGGTGCGACTATATGGGTCGTAGTGCCGGGGGGTATGGTTGATTCCACGATTACCAGGCTTTCTGGGCCAAGGTGTGGAGCGATCGATTCGCATGCTTGAATCAGGTGATGCAGATCCGGGGATTTGTCAGGCAGCAAAGGTGTCGGCACTGCGATAATGTAAGTGTCGGCCTTGCACGCGAATCGGCTGGCAGTAAGGTGTCCTGAGTTAACAGCATCGGCGACAAGTTGCGTGATGCCCGGCTCAGGAATATGGCTGATGCCTGAGTTGATCGAGGATATTACGGATGGTTCCACATCTACTCCGAGTACGGTCGAACCACGACTGGCCAGCATGGCAGCCACGGGTAGGCCTATGTGGCCTAATCCAACCACACAAATATCTGTCATAGATGTGTGGCCCATTGAGCAATAGCGTCCACGATGCGCGGTGAGCTATGGCCATCCCCGTATGGATTTGTGGATAGACTCATTCGTGTGTGTTCATCTCCGTCGTTTAGCAATCGCTCGGTTTCACGGACTATATCTTGTGAATTTACTCCCACAACCTTGGCGCATCCTGCTTCTACTCCTTCAGGGCGTTCGGTAACATTGCGCATTATGAGTACCGGTTTTCCTAGGGAAGGGGCCTCCTCCTGAACGCCACCTGAGTCTGTCAAGATCATGTGAGATTTGCACATGAGCCATACGAAACCAGGGTAACTTGGAGGGTCGATCAAGTGAACTCCTTCAACATTGCCAAGAATCTCATAAACGGGTCCCTTGACGTTCGGATTCATGTGCACTGGGTAGACTATGACGACGTCTGGGTTGCGTATCACAAGATCTTTCAGTGCATGGCATATGCCCGAGAATGTGCTCCCAAAACTCTCCCTACGGTGTCCCGTGACAAGAATCATGCGTTTACCATGTCCGATTCGGAGTAAATTGGCTAATGCGATCGGTATATCGTCAGGAGCATTGGCAGATTCACTCCAATCCTGGGAACCGCCGTTTATCGATCTTACTGTCAATAACAGAGCGTCAATAACGGTGTTGCCAGTCAGGTAGATCCTTTTAGGATTAACTCCCTCATCCAAAAGGTTTCGTTTGGCCAGTTCAGTGGGTGCAAAGTGAAGGTCCGCGATCACGTCCACTACTCGTCGGTTGATTTCTTCAGGGAACGGATTGAACTTATCATCTGTACGTAAACCAGCTTCTACGTGGCCGACTGGTACCTGTTTAAAGTAAGCCGCAAGCGATGCCGCCATAGCGGTTGTTGTGTCTCCTTGAACGATAATCATCGCAGGAGCGGCGCGGTCGATTATCGGTTCCAACTTTGAGAGAACACTCTGAGTTATATGTGACAGGGTCTGGTTTGGGGCCATAATGCCAAGATCGAAATCTGGTGTGATATCGAATGTCTCTAAAACTTGGAGTAGCATTTCGCTGTGCTGCCCTGTGACACAGACTACTGGTTGCAATTGAGAGTGGCCACGTAAATATCGAACTAATGGTGCCAGCTTGATCGCCTCTGGCCGGGTGCCGAAAACCAGAAGTATTGTTTTCAAACGTGCTCGGAGGCCTGTCCATCAGGGAGGCTGTGATTTTCGTTTAGTTGGTCCAAGTTGCACGTGACTGGATGACCGATGGCGAGTGATTCGATGACGCAAATCGTAGCGAGTGATGAGCTAGCTATTTGTTCTAAGGGGATAGGGGCGGGCCCTCCAGCCCGCACTGCGTTGATTAGTTGCCTGAACTGTTCACGATGGCCTTTATCTCGGCGATGTTGGAATTTCTTGGTGTTTGAATTGGAAAAAATATCCGCCTTGGAAAAGTCATCTATCCGTGCACTTTTACCGTCTCCTAGTACTTCGACATATTCTTTGGGCATTCTTGGGGACCCTAGAGCGGAGTACAAAATGACGCCTCTAGACCCGTCCGCGAATTCGAGCGTTACGACAGCGTTTTCGTCATCCCGAACCAAGTGTCCAGTTGAAGGAAGACGCGAGGCATAGATGGTGATAGGTGGCGATTCCGTGAAGAACTGTTGGAGATCCACAAAATGACACATTTCTCCTATGAGGCGTCCCCCACCCTCGATCGGATCGTGTACCCAGTGATCTGTTGGAACTAGACCGGCATTAACGCGCGAGTGAATGATTAGCGGCGTACTGCGTCCGATAAAATGGTCGCGCACGGTTGTACTATCCTGAGCGAAACGTCTATTGAACCCGACGTGGAGAATCGACTGAGAAATAGACGCCTGTTTCATGACAGCCACGAGTTGTTTTCTGTTAATGGCAAGGGGTTTTTCCACGTGCACGTGTTTGCCTGCGGCTAGGGCAGCGACCGCAATTTCAGCGTTTAGATTATGTCGTGTCGCTGCAATTACTAAGTCAATGGAATCATCCTCTAACAGTTCTCGATAGTTGGTCGTTACATAGGCTGCGCCTTGGCGCTCTGCCAGATCTTTTGACGCGTGTCCGTTGGCACTGGCAATCGCAGTGACGCGGACGTCCGGTAAATCTGAGAGAGCAGGAATGACGGTTCCTTTCATGAAGGATCCGGTACCTATCAGCCCTAACCGAATTTCGTCTGAATGTGTTGAGGCAACAGGAGAGATAACGCCCTTTGTCGGTAGGGTGCGAACGGGTAATTCGATTGATCCAGGATATTCGATCAGTACGCCTAAATTTGACTTACCAAGGCTTGGCTTTAGAGCATCCGAATACCCCTCAGGCGATCTTTCTATTGGTAGTGTGCTCGTTATTAATGCGTCGGTATCTAATCTGCCGACCGACGCCAGCCGAAGAAATTCCTGCATATTCCTTTGTTCAGTCCAGCGAGCGTAGGGCAGAGGGTAGTCGAGCCCATGCTCTTCGTACGAAGGATCGTAGCGGCCTGGGCCATAAGATCTCGATATTCTTAGGTCCAGTTCATTTGCATAATAACGGCTTCGAGGTACATCCATCCCAACGTCACCGACGACGGAAACTCGACCGCGTTCTCGCAGTAGATCGCCAGCAAGTTCGATGGGACTGCTGTCTTTGGAGGCAGCGGTGACG
>CAZXXH010000019.1:5111-8345 GCA_964644645.1 uncultured Dehalococcoidales bacterium | reverse complement strand
CAGATATGCCATGAGCCTTAGCTAAGCTGACTCGCGAACGATCTGGGTCTACACCCATCACTGGGTACCCGTAGGCATGAAGTAACTGTACGGTGAGTTGTCCTACCAGTCCCAATCCTATAACTACAACTCGTTCTCCCTGGGTTAATTCAGCTCGCCTTATACCTTGAAGAGCGACTGCTCCAATGCTGGAGAAAGCAGCTTGCCTGGTGCCTACACCGGACGGCACCTTGGCAACGAGATTTTTTGGAACGTAAACGATTTCAGCATGGTTCGCGTAGCCGGTTCCTGCGCACGCGACTATATCGCCTGGCAATACATGCTCAACGTGTTGTCCTACTTCGAGCACTTTACCTGCACTGCTATAACCGACAGGGCTAAATTCATCCAGCCGTGCCATTACGCTTCGGTAAGTTTGTAAGATACCTTCGCTACGTGCCTTACTGAGCACCTGGCGTACAAGATCTGGTCTTGAACGGGCTTTTCCGACGATGGATTTTTTTGCTAATGACGCTGTAGTTCTTTCGGTTCCAATGCTAACCAGAGAGTGATGATTACGAACAATCACGCCTCCGGCTCTTGCGGCTGGCGCTGGTACGTCGTCCACTCTGAGGTGTCCGGTTTTGAAATTTTGGAGCAGTATTTTCATGTCAGAGATGTCGGCTAGTTCAAAACCGAAGTACTTTCAAGGCTTTTTTGCGTCAATCAGTAGATATAGTCCGAAACGATTCCCAAGGAACCTCACGAGCCAGCGAGGATAAGTTGCTTTAATGATCCTGAACAGCACACCTCGGTGTCTTTGACTGGGTTCAATGTTCAGCAAATCACCGGGGCCTAATTTTGGTTCGACATTGATCTGTCTAAATCCTACCTGTGTCAACAGTTGACGTGCTTCTCGCACTGTGTACGATTTTGTGCCCGGACTTTCTAATTGATCAAATATGGCAGATTTCGGACTGATCCACGGTTTGCCCGTCAGGAGCGAATATTTGATCCACATGATCAGTGCAGTCCACGATCGTACATGGTAGATCATGATTTTAAGGAGCCCTCCACGCTTGAGCACGCGATAGGCCTCGGCTAAAGCTCGTTCGGGATTTGGAGAATGGTGCAGGACTCCCCAGGCATACACGAGATCAAAAGTCTGATCTAGACAATCTATGTTCTCGGCATCCCCTCGGCTTATATCCAACTCGTTCTCTGGATATCCTTTTGCTACTAATCTTCTTCGTGTGTGATCCACGGCACTTTGCGTGAGGTCGATACCTGTCACAATAGCTCCGGCTTGCAAGAACTGGCTAAAGTCAGTCCCCGCTCCCACTCCGATCTCTAGAACTTGCTTTCCACGAAATTGCTCGAATTGTGCGAACGGTAGAATCATTGGTTCCAGGGAGTAGCGGGCTTCTGTAAGTGATTGATAAAAGCTAGCTGCGTCGTCGCCCGCTGCATACCGGACTCCGCAAGCTTCAGCTTCCCAGTGGGCGCGAACGAGCTCTTTCTCAGTAGAGTTGACTTTAAACACGTAGTGGTTGGGCTTCTTCTGAAGATAGATCCTGCAGGGTGATGTAGGCAACGAACTGTGCGCGCAGAAGATTGTATTCGTTCACGCGTGCACATATAGGGACCCCGTACACAAAGGCCCCAGTATGAGCAAAGCTAGATCGCCAACAAGATATCACCTGTTTGATAGTCCTAAGTCCCATCAGTCTACGACATTAGAGACAAACTCAACTCAACATCCGGTTAAATGTAGATCCTAGATATGTAATTAAATTGCTCGTTCGGTATCAGCCACTGGAACAGATAGTGTGTTGCACTCAATAATCGTACAAATGCCGGATGGCGATGGACATTCCACCAGAATCCGCCAGCGAAGGTCGTTGAGCTCTAGATGGATCGAAGAGAATGGTAAATTGTATAAACGTTATCGTCACAGCGAATCTGAGTTACAAGATCGAGCCATAATTCGCTCGTTGCGTTTTTTTACGAGCCAGACCAGTGGTTCAATTGTGAGAATTGTCCATCCCGAGTAGCTGTTTCCAGGCAGGTACCTGGACTCGCCAGTCAAATAATTCCAGTGCGGCTTGTTTGGATCTAGAACGCCAATCCTCTCTGGACTGTCTCAAATGTGTCACGAGGTTTCGAATGGTCGTAGAGCTCGCTCTTGTTTCACTTGGAGAAACCAGCGCTCCTAGTTCGCGGGACGTAACGATATTCGATGCGTCCCCGATTCCAGGTGAAGTTACTACAGGAAATCCTCACGCCAAATATTCCCCAAGCTTTACCGGGGACCAGGAATTTGATTTTAGGATCATCCTGAAGAGTAGCCCAAATGTCGATCATTTCTTGGATCATCTGATACCGACTAATTCCGCCTGAATAGACGAACACGATGTCGTCATGAGCGTAACCCAATTTTGAACGCGCTGCTTGTATGGCGCTAGGGTTGGTGTAATAGCGTCTTGTGTCCACGCATGATGGTATTACAGTTGACGGTCTTGCTCCGTAACGCAGTTCTAACAATTTAGCTGCTGGTTTGGATGTACAGATAGTGATGTCGGCTGCTCGTATGGCGCGTCCGACCAGACGGGACAGTACCCACGCTTTCCAGTGCCGGCGTTTACGGTATGAGAATTCGGTTTCCACATCACCGCGAAAGTCGTAGATCAGCCGTGGCCCCCCGAACGGATACGCGAGCAAATATGAATATGCGCCCCACACTCCTCTAACGTAAATGTTACGGGACGGGTTGACTTTGGCGAATCGCCGAAGAGCTAACGCACTTCTAACAACCTGCCCAGGTAATCCTCCTCTACCCAACTGTGTAGATGGCTCAAATGGGACGCCTAATTCCATCAGTAGTTGGACTATCCTATCGTCGAACGTCTGTTGTTCAGCGATTTGGGTTACTAGCCCGATTTTTACTCCACACTCTGTTTGTACGCGCATCCAATCCAGTACCTGAGATTGGAAGACGGGTGAATTGTCGAGCGTCAGGTCTATATCCGTCAGGAGATACGTAACGTCAAGCACTATCGAACCATTTTCGGTGATCGTTAGAGTAAATAATTCCGGGTTTCTCTCAATGAATTGAAACGTTCACAATTCTGATTTCTGGCTGGCTGCTGATACAAGGATAGAGAGTGTTTTGTTTGCAGCAACTTCTGCGTCAAATTTGTTGGCGGCGATTTTGCGGCCAGCTTGTCCCATATGCTCTCTGAGATCCCTGTTTTT
>CAZXXH010000019.1:692-5101 GCA_964644645.1 uncultured Dehalococcoidales bacterium | reverse complement strand
CTGGTTCAAAAAGTAGTCCATTGACGCCATCTTCGATGGCTTCAGGTACTCCCCCAATTCGTGCACCAGCGACTACCGTACCGCATGCCATCGCTTCCTTCATGCTTTGGCCCATGCATTCCATCTGAGTTTTAGGAGAAACGACTAAGATGTCTGTCGCCGCATAGAAGGCCGGTAGTTCTTCTTCTGGTACGAACCCCAACGTACGTACGTCTACAGACCGTATTGATTGGGCCCGTTGCTCAACGTAGGCATGGTCGTCACCCATTCCTCCGATCAAACAGTAAACATTTGATCCAAGGTCGGCGATTTCAAGAGCATCTAATAGGGTGTCTAGTTTGCGCTTCAGGGACAGTCCAAGCGCAGATATTATTGTCCCTTCAGGCGGAATCTTGTACTTTCTGCGTATTAAATTGCCGTCCAAAAGTGGATGGAACTGGTCTGTATCTACGCCAGCGTATATTACGGATGATTTATCAGGTGTAGCACCACGATTGAGAGCACCGTCAAGGCAATGTTGACTAGTGGAAATTACATGATCTGTGCCTTTCAGCACATACGGTTCAACGCGTCTTTGCCTTCTATGTGTCTCTATAGTGTGATGTACTTCCCCATAAGCAACAACAACGTTCCCGACACCGTTAGACTTGCCCTGTAAGACTGCAGATGCTCCCGCAGGCCATATTTCGTGAGCGTATATAACATCTATTTTGTATCGTTTGATGTAGTCAGAGAGAGCCGAGTTGTAGCGAAGAAAGTCCCTGTACAACTTGGGTCGAGTGAGTGGCGCATAGGAGAGGAGCGCTGCATGCGCCGGCACACCTGCACAGCGAATTTTACTATTCGCCAAAAGATTTTCGAACAACGCTCCCTGAGGTGGTTCCGGATTGTTTGGTACGTACATCGGCAAGAAATGAGCTTCTATGGAATCCTTCGGCCACAGGTTGAGATGGTTTTCAATGACTCTGGTAATGCCACCAAACGGCGGCGGACATGGGGCATTTATGGCAACTCGGATAGGTAGCGAAGTCATAGATGATCGGCGTTTTGAGTTCATAAATTGACTAAATCAGATAATGGTGTTCGTTTAGCGATTGGCTAGACCGTGATTTGAATGCTATTGCCAAGGTGTTCGTCACTGGAAAAAGGTTGCCGTGACGAGTCATCTTTTACAGCGTAGCGCTCTCATGCTCCTTTAATGTCCGTATGTATTCAAGTCATCTAGCCCTATACATTCTTCGGAACAATGACAGTTTTGTCGACGTTTTACTCACTAACAAAACAAGGGTTGGTTCATGGCACCAGATTGGAGCCTATCGGGGCCGCTCGGGAGAAATTAGCAGGTTGGCCGGATATTGGACACAATGCTCTCTATCTTGCCAATACACATCAGTTGTCAAAGTGCTGCTCCCACCAAAGAGCAAGATTTAGCAACACCCAGGTCTGATCTACGTCTTTCGACGCGATGATTCGCTCGACTTCCTTTCCACGAATGAGACCAGATCGTTCACTGAATTTAGATATGCTGGATCTCATTTCCGGCAAAATCAGATTCCACAACCAATCGCGTATGGGCATTCCGAAGCCTCGCTTTGGTCCATGGATGACCTGCTTCGGTAATAGGTTGTTAGAGGCTCGTTTAAGAATGGCTTTAGAGACATTGCCTTCTAGCTTAATGTTCGACGGTATCGACATAGCGAGAGAGACAAATTCATGATCCAAAAAAGGAACTCTGGCCTCTAGTGAAACGGCCATAGACATTTTGTCAACTCGCATTAGCAGTAGTTCTGGTAACCGAAACGTGAGATCAGCGTAGCTCATCCAGTTTGTGGTTGTTGTCTCCCAAGCGTTGTCCATGAAACGTTTATGCGACGTTTGTACCGCATCCCATGAGGTTAGGCCAGATAATCGAGATGTAACATCTGGTGCCAATAGATGATGTTTAAACCGGTCAGTAAATACAGTGGCGCCGCTCATGAACACAGGATGTCCTAATCCACCCTGTCTGAAGTATTCCAAGCGGTGATCAGGCAGTAATGGTAGAAGGCCAAGCATGCCTAGTGCCGTCTGACCCAATGGAATCGATGAAAGTCGATCACTCCAAGTTTGGATCATCCGTAAGGCTCGCCAAGATCGATAACCATGGAATAGTTCATCAGCGCCTTCTCCGACCTGACAAACCACAACCCCGTTGTCACGTGCCAGTTTAGACACGTAGAACACGGGTATACACACCGGGTCAGCTAAAGGTTCATCTTGATGGTGGATCATTCTAGGGAGGAAATCCAAAACGTGTTTGGAATTGAGGAATAAGTCACGGTGTTCTGAGCCTACGAAGGCAGCAGTTTCACGAGCCTGGTCGGTTTCGTTTACATATGATGGATGATTGCCTTCATAGCCAATGGTGAATGTCTTGATCGAGTCCGATTCTCCCTCAGCGAAAAGAGCGGCGTTTAGACCAGAATCAATTCCTCCGGACAAAAAGACCCCTGCGGGTCTATCCGCGACCTTCCGGTAAGACACTGACCTACGCAATGAAGCTAGCAACATTTCTGCAATTTCATCAGGCCGTTCGGTTGGCAGGGGAGATACTTGATCCCAAAGATCCCACCACCTTTGCATTTCTATGGATCCTGTATGACGAATTCTGAGCCAGTGTCCAGGTGGTAGTTTTTTTATTCCGTTGAATAGCGTGAGCGGTGCTGGGGACGCGAGAAACGTCAGATAGTGAAACAGCGCTTCTTCATCAACAGACCGTTTGCAATCTGGATCAACAAGTAGGGCTTTGATTTCGGATGCAAATGCCACACGGCCGCCATAAGAGCTGTAGTACATAGGCTTAACGCCTATGCGATCACGAACAAGCCAGAGATCGTTTGTTCTACTGTCCCAAAGAGCAAATGCAAACATTCCTGTGAAATATTTCAGGCAATCTATACCCCACTGGCGGAAAGCCACCAAGATCACCTCAGTGTCCGAGTGATCTGTCTGCCAAGAGCGATGACCAAGGCGAGTCAGCTGAGCTCGTACCTCGGCGTGGTTATATATTTCGCCGTTGTACACGATCGTTAGTTCGCCGGATGAGTCGTGCATTGGCTGCGACGCTGTTGTGGAAAGATCTATGATTGCAAGGCGCCTGTGCGCCATGCCGACGCGCCCAGTACCATCGATCCATACTCCGGATCCGTCCGGACCTCTGTGAGCGACCGTGTCGTTCATACGTTCCAAATAAGGACGAGTGGGCCTGAAGGGCGACTCGGGACAAGCTATTACGCCGACTAACCCGCACACTTCACGCCCCCGGTGTATCGCATGATCGCTGCATCACAGAAAAATCTCATTGTGGCGTTATGGATAATTACGGAATCCGTAGGGTTGATCATGTTACGTGTGTGTTGTAGCGATGGCTCTGTAGGTTTGCTAGAGGAATCTCGGAATATATCGGATTATTAGGGTCAATTTCTAGGTTGCATTATCTTATCATTTGGTTCCAATAGCGGCCTCACCTGCTTTGTTTCAAGTGTTGTTGATTCAAACGCCCGAGCGCCTATTCCCAATACAATCATAAACAGTACGAAGTGCGTTGGGCTAAGTATAAAAGCGTTTGACATAGCCGCGAGAATAAATGGTGACAATAAGACCAAACTTACCTTGTGCACCATGCGGATTAACGGCAAAAATACGAGTATGCCAAGAATTCCCGATGCTACGACTAAAGAAGCGTAATCGTTGTGGAACGATAAACCGATTGCTCCCGTCCCAGCTTTGCCCTCAGGGCCGTGACCAATGAGTACAGATAGAGGTGATGTGGTAAACGCATCTAAAAATCGGGGATTACCCCACGCATAGATAAAACGCCCAAACCCGTGGAAACGATCGAGGGGATCTAGAAAGGCGTTCGATATGGCAATGGGAATGGTTTCGAACACCAATGTACCGTACTGCAGATGGTTGACTAACAGTAAAAGCAAAGGGACAGTCAACAACGCAATCGCCACTACGATAAAGAACATATTAGAAGCGCTACGTTGGATGTATGCATAATACATAATGAACGTAGTTGTGAAGAACGTTGTGACGAGTTCTGAGCGGCTACCCACAAGAAATATAATGAATATGGTAAATACAATGCTGATGATTACTTTCCAGCTTGTAGCTGCAAATACAGAAAACTTAACACCTATAGCTATATAAATAAGCAGAATTGATAAAAACAGGGCAGTGATATGTGGATTTTGGTGTAGGCCGCCAGGTCGCTGCAACACGTCTCCAAATCCAAGATATTCTTGTTGATATCCATACAAACTGCCAAATGCGGTAGGGATCAATTGTGCCCAAAAAACGGTTACGAATAGTGACAGAATTCCGTAAAGTACTATTACCCACGGGATGTAGGCAATGACTCTAGG
>CAZXXH010000019.1:0-682 GCA_964644645.1 uncultured Dehalococcoidales bacterium | reverse complement strand
AACCAAAGGCAAATGCTATCGGAGCCATCATGACGATAGCCATGATGGATTGAGCGTTGTTTAACGAGTACTCACCAGACGAGATCACGCGTATCGTCCAACTTACCGTAAGAATCAAAAGCAGAGTAGCAAAAATGGTGAATACACGGCGCACCGGAATGGCTATTGGAAACCGGCGAGCGACCATGTATACGATCAGCAGGTAGCTGAATTTATAGGGAAGCGGCCCGATGTGTAGCATAGGAAGGATGGCTAGGTCTGCAACAACGAAAAGTGGAATCCAAAGCCGCCTGACACGTTGTCGCATGGTTTCGGGGTCGTTGACGATTACTGTTCCGAGAACTGGCTTTTGTCCTGCAGTGGGATGGTTCCACTGGTTGTGTTTAGGGTCTCGGGTTTCCCTCCAGCTTGTCATATGATTCACTCGCCTAGTTCAGAGACAGATTGGAGGGACAGGTGTGGTGTCTTTCTGTTTGTCATTGTGCGTGTCGATATCATCGGCGATCAATGTGAAAGTTGTGCGGGTACTCGGTACTGAATGGTGTACTACTATTCTATGGGTCTGAGCGAGTAATCCATACCCTTCAGCTGATATGTCGTTGATTACTTGTATGTTTGTAGGTAGTGGCGAAAATTCGATCCATACGCGTGTGCCATTTGAGTTCAGTTCCAAACCGCTGTC
>CAZXXH010000018.1:0-21654 GCA_964644645.1 uncultured Dehalococcoidales bacterium | reverse complement strand
AATATTAACCGGAGCGTTCTCGTACTGGTGTCCGATGCGGGAGTCTCCGTTGCATCTGGTTTTGAGTTCAGCGAAGCCTGAGGCTTCTTAGTTACAAGTTCGCTTTGGCTCTTATTTCCGATATGGGGTGTATGGTGTTAGTTACAAGGCATAATCGGTGGGTGAACACTAATCAGTTCATCAATTAAGTCCGGCATCTTAAAAGGGATAGTGTGTCCGGTCAAACAGCGTCTTGATGGACAATGAAATTGGAGGGTACTGATGGGACAATTCGATGAAAAAGTTGCGATCGTTACGGGTGGGGGCAACGGTATTGGTGGAGCGACCGCTCGCAGGCTGGCATCGGACGGAGCGCAGGTACTTATCGTAGATATGGATCTGGACGCGGCGATCGCTAACGCTACCAGGATTGAATCAGCTGGCGGAAAGGCCATGGCGATTGAGGGTGATGTAGCGTTGGAATCGATCTCTGAAGGTATGATTCAAACGGCCCAGAAACAGTGGGGAAGGCTCGACATCCTTGTACAGAACGCTTATGGCGGTAACAGTGGTAGTGACGGTAGTGCTCTCGATGTGGATCCAGCCGACTGGGATGCGGGTTTAGGCCTGTCTGTGCGGGCTCTGTATCTGGGAGTTAAAAATGCAGTTCCAGTCATGGCGGAAAGTGGTGGTGGCAGTATAGTCAACATTAGTTCAGTTCACGGGATGCTCATGGCACCCGGATGCCTAGTTTACGAGGCAGGTAAGTCCGCTGTTATAGGTATGACTAGGCAGATGGCGATTGATTTTGGCCCGAAGGGAATCAGGGTGAACGCTATAGCACCTGGCCACATAGTGACCGAGCGTTCAAAAGCGATTTGGGAACAACACGGTAACGCGGAAGGTAAACGCTTTTACGAGCTTCAGTACCCGGTTCGTCGCACCGGTCTACCTGACGATATAGCCAATGCCGTAGCATTTCTTTCATCTGATGACGCGTCATTCGTCACTGGTGTAACTCTCCCTGTAGACGGTGGACTTACTATCCAGTTGCAGGAGGACTTGGGAAGAGACCTTGCTGCATACGCGATAGAGCACCCAAACATGAAATTGCCATTCAGTTGAAAACCGGAAGCCAGGGGTTGATCAATATGATCTCCGATTCGTTGGCGATCGCTGATTAGCAAATGGTATGGAGTTTTCCCAAGAGCGATCACCGAGCGATAGAGTCCGATGATACGTTGTACGGGTCCTGTACTTGGGATGGGCCCGTACCCTAGTGCATCAGAAATTGGCTGATCCTACCTCGGCTACAATGCTATGACTGGCTGGCCCGTTCATGTCGGTAGGTATTCGTGAGTCCTCAAGTGTGCGTATTAATCGTGGTGCGGGGGTCTGAAAGATTTTGACTACAAACAATCCAGAACCCAACTTACTATCACCCAAACCGTATTCGCCTAGCAAAATCGAAACGGTTTGGCAGAATAGGTGGGACGAGGCCGGAATATATCGCACATCGGATCACGTGCCCGGTAAGGAAAATTTTTACCACCTCACGATGTTTCCGTACCCATCAGGGGACTTGCACATAGGGCACTGGTTCGCTTTTGCACCCGCTGATGCGGCTGCGCGGTTTCGTAGAATGATGGGCTACAACGTGCTGCACCCACAGGGCTTCGACGCCTTTGGGTTACCAGCTGAAAATGCCGCTATCGAACGGAACATTCACCCACGTGAATGGACACTACGCAATGTTGAAAATATGCGTCGCCAGTTCCGAATTATGGGTTGCTCGTACGACTGGTCCCGCGAGGTGGTTACGTGCATGCCCGAGTACTATCGTTGGAACCAGTTCTTTTTTCTGAGGTTTCTGGAAGCCGGGCTCGCATACCGTTCCGAGGCCCCTGCTAATTGGTGCCCAAGTTGCCAAACCACTCTGGCTAATGAGCAGGTAAAGGACGGCAACTGTGAACGGTGTGATGCGGCCGTTAACAAGCGGCAGATGATGCAGTGGTTTTACCGCATTACCCGATATGCAGACGAATTACTTGAACTTGGATCCATAGACTGGCCGAATAACATCAAGTTGATGCAGAGGAACTGGATCGGTCGCTCCGAGGGTGTCGATATCAACTTCGACGTCTCAGAATATGGCTTGGAAGAGACGGTGATAACCACATTTACCACTCGGATTGACACTATTTATGGTGTTACGTTTATCGTGTTGGCTCCAGAACATCCGTTGGTAGAACCACTGACTCAACCGGCACAACGCGCTGACGTTACCGCATACGTCGAGCAGGCCAGCCGAGAAACAGAGATAGACCGTACGTCCGTGGAGCGCGAAAAGACCGGAGTGCCAACCGGCTCGTATGCCGTAAACCCGCTGAACGGGGAGCAAGTCCCGGTTTTGATAGGCGATTACGTTCTAGCCACTTACGGCACCGGGGCAGTTATGGGGGTGCCTGCACATGACGAACGAGATTTCGTGTTCGCTAAAAAATATAACTTGCCTATTAGGGTGGTTGTGGCACCTCCGAACTGGGACGGACAAGCGATTGACGAGGCCTATCTGGAACCCGGGATACAGGTAAATTCTGGCGAATTTGACGGTTTGCCCAGCACGAAGGCTAAAGAGAACATTACCGACAAGATCCAGCAACAAGAATGGGGCAAAAAGGCAGTTACATATCGCTTGCGAGACTGGCTTATATCTCGCCAACGATACTGGGGCACGCCAATACCGATAGTGTACTGCGATCGGTGTGGAACTGTACCGGTTCCGGATGACGAGTTGCCGGTACTTTTGCCTGAGCAGGCTCAGTTCAAGCCTACGGGGCAATCGCCTCTGATGGATGATCAAGATTTTGTTAATACCGCCTGTCCAAACTGCCAGGCACCTGCTAAACGGGAAACCGACACGATGGACACGTTCATGGACTCATCCTGGTACCACCTTCGGTATACGAGTGCGGCGGAGTCGTATCGACCGTTTGATCCGGATGCAGTGAAGGCATGGGCTCCGGTGCATCGCTACACTGGCGGAGTTGAACATGCCGTGATGCACCTGCTTTATGCTCGCTTTTTCAACAAAGCTTTGCGGGATTTAGGATTCGTCGACTTTGGAGAGCCATACACTCAACTTTTCAATCACGGCATAATGCGTACGGGCCAACGCAAGATCTCGAAGCGCAGCAATCCACTGGCACCTGACCCTCTCGTAAAGAAGTACGGGGCCGATACCGTTAGATGCTACCTGATGTTTCTGGGTCCATGGGATCATGGTGGTGAGTGGAGCCAGTCTGGTATCAGTGGCATTTTCAGATGGCTTAACCGAGTGTGGGAACTTGTTTTGCGGGATAGCATGATTCTCTCATCCGTCCCCGTTAATCCGTCCTCGGAACGTGCATTGGAGCGCGTTGGTCATGTGACTACTCGCAGGGTGGCAGGGGACATGGATTCGTTCAAGTTCAACACTGCCATAGCTGGGTTGATGGAGTATTCGAACGAAATGACTCGCGCATGGGATAAAGGGGGGGTCTCACCCCGATTATGGGAAGATAGCGTGAAACGGCTGCTCCTGATGCTGGCGCCCATGGCCCCTTACATCACAGATGAACTATGGCAGCACATCGGGGGTGAATTCAGCATTCACCAGCAACAATTTCCGTCGTGGGATCCTGCCATAGCGGCCGCCGAGACAGTTACGATAGTCGTTCAGGTCAACGGTCGTTTGAGAGACACAATCGACCTTCCTTCCGACGCTGGTGAGACAGCCGCTATCGATGCAGCTTTAGCCAGCGAAAAGGTCCAGCGCCATCTTAGTCTCGGATCATTGCGACGTCGTGTTTACGTGCCTGGGAAGCTGATTAACTTGGTGGTCAAATAAGCTGAGCTGTTATCAAGTTCGGAAATCTGATGGCCCCTACGGGTGGCTTGATATGAACTCGAAGTTATGCGGACGTTAAGAATTACTGGTGACCATGTGACTACACTTTAGCGATTGCTGTGTACGGAGTCGCTACCCCCCGGTTTCGGCAGGGAGTAGTGTGTCTT
This sequence comes from uncultured Dehalococcoidales bacterium, assembly GCA_964644645.1. GTDB lineage: Bacteria > Chloroflexota > Dehalococcoidia > Lucifugimonadales > Lucifugimonadaceae > CAZXXH01. The sequence goes on along the minus strand of CAZXXH010000018.1, from coordinate 17,619 downwards.
GATAGGGAGGTTGTGTCACCGAATTGCCTTTTGATAGCGCCATTTCAGCGCGTTCCTGTTCTGTCACGTACTTCGTAGGACACTTCACGCTTAGGTGTTCCGTGTCAAACACCCCGTCTTCACCGTAATGTCCTTGCACGATGATCTCCGAATGCTCGTTAAAAAAAATAGACCCGATTTCTCCGACGTATTCAACAGGCATTGTTTTTTTACCATGTTCATCACGCAGAACAAATTTGGCAGTCAGTCCGTCGGAGGAACGGGAGAAGGATCCTGGTACGAGCTTGGCGGCCAAGCCCACTAGCTTTTCCTCCGTGCCGGGAGTGGAACTTACAAGTTCGTCCACCGTTTGGAATCTCACGGCAGCTCCCTGAAACGCCACAGTGGCGAAATAAATTAGGGCGCTGCCAACCAGCAGTACACCAATTGCCAACTTTGTTCGCTGTCCAAATAACGTGCTTGGCTGAGCTAGGTATTCGGAGTCTCTCTCGTTCGGTTGGTCATTCGGGCTTTGTGGGATTTTGTTTTTCACTGTTTATCTCGTACATCAGCTTTGTCAGATAACGCCGTCAATGTTGAAACTGTCCTCTGAAGATCACGCTGGCGTCTTGAGATCACGAATATGTAAGCGAAGAAGCCCGCCCACGTTACAGCGAAAATAGTGAATAAAAATCCTAAATTTGTACCAAGATCGGCACTTTCCATCTCTACTACCAAAGAAGCAACCCCGCCGGTTGCCTCCACTGTTACAGGTGCAAATCGCTGCTGGTGATCCAGTAATTGATCTGCTGCTTCTTTGGCGCCACTGCTTTGGTTGGAGCTCCAACGTTCGCCTGTCTTGTTCTCCAGTCCGTATTCGGTTGGCGATGCTCCTTCTCGTACCTCTAGGTCATATATATCACCGGAGGCACTGACGACCGAGAACGATACTAACTCGTTATTTTCGTTTGTGGTTACATCGATAACTATGCCGTGGATTAACCCATCAGCTGGTTCTTGTGCGATGGCTGACATCGGTATCAACAGGGATATGCCGATAGAGAAAATAGACGCGAATATTTTCATGACGCTATCTGCTTATTGTTAATGGATCTTTGCAATGTAAGTACGTTGTCCTCGGTCTGTCGCAGTCGGTACCTTTCGACTACGAGATATGAACAAAGGACCGTAAATGCTACCGCCGACACCATCAGGGTCAAACCTATCGACCCGTCCACACTACTATCGTTTGTAGCCAGAGGTCCAATAACAGCCGCTGGGTGATTTTGCTCCCACAACTGGGCTGCATAATAGATGATTGGTGTATCTACTGCGCCCAATATAGCGATAATTGCCGATAGCCGCTGGCGTTGGGATCCTGGTGGAAAATACGAGCGGAACATCAGGTATGCGACGTATATGAAAAACAGGATCATAGCCGTCGTGAGTTTTGCTTCGCCGGTCCAGTATACGCCCCACATCGACTTCCCGTAGATCATGCCAGTGATGAGCATCAATGCTGCGCTTACAACTCCCACTTCTGCCGTTGCCAGCGCTAGGCTGTCTTATTTTTCTTTTTTCGTATTCAGGTACAACGTGCTCGTGAAGGCGACTATCACTATCGAAAGCATCGAGACCCACGCGACAGGTACATGTACGTAGAGGGCCCTTTGCACAGCTCCCTGGTTAATCTCAGTTGGCACCCAGAGAAAGATCATCCACAGTGAGAACCCGACCAAGACAAAAGAAGTTGCCAATAGCAGCTTAAGTATCCAGTTTGCGCCGCTCACACTTGTGTTATCAGAAATTGGTCTCATTTAATGTTAGGAATTAGCACCCATTATTTAAGTATGTAGGAAGTCGAAGGATTGTCAGACCAAAAACAGTTGTCCGGTCTTTGTTGGCTTGAGTGTCCAAACAGCGGTGAATCCTACCACTTTGGAGCTTCATTGATGCGCGGTACATCCCTGCCAGCCGGTCCGAACTCTTTGTTCACCATCTTATATCGCTTCTTATACTCTACTAGTCTTCCAGAACAACCCCAAACAGTGCCACGGAAACAACCAAAAATAAGATGTCAAAAGCGGCCGAGAGGCCGAGCCACTGCTGACTCGCTGACCAACTGTTTCCCGTCACAATACCGCTCGTTGCTTCGACAGCGGCGATTAGCAGTGGGGTTGCCGAAGGAAGGAAAAGCATAGGCAACAGGATCTCCCGAGCTCTAGATTTCACGGTCATTGCGGCGAACAGGGTTCCCACTATGCTTAGACCGAATGTAGCAAGTAGGGCGACGGCCAGTATTTCCAGACGGAGAAGGTTCAGATTGAACAACACTGTGAATACCGGGAGGACCACCGAGACTGATAAGACCATGAACAAAAATTACCTAGAGCTTTACCCAAGAAGATGAGATCTCTGCTGACTGGAGCCAACATTAGACCTTCGAGGGTGTCACGCTCACGTTCTTGCGAGAAAGAGCGGTTCAGACCGGTTATTCCTGCGAACGCGATACCGGTCCATAAAACACCAGGCCCCACTATCGGAGCGGACTGGTTCGTCAGTTCTATTGCGAACGTAAATATGGCCAGAACCAGCAACGAAAATATCACGATCGACACTACGATTTCGCGATTCCGATACTCGACCACTAGGTCTTTCCAAGCTAGTGCCCAAATGGTGCCGACGGTGCCGTTCATCGGCTGGGCCCGGTCAATTCTGAGTAAGATTGGCGAAATTGGCTTTCTGTGAGTTCAGTACGTGTGCTTTCAAATTTCAACCGGCCTCCTGCCAAAATGGAGACGCGGTCACATACGGCAAGACCTATCTCTATGTTGTGCGTAGTCATTAACACGCACCGTCCCTCATTTCGCCATTCCCTCAGCAGATTTTGGAATAAATATAGTGCTTGCTGATCCAGGCCCGTTTCAGGTTCGTCGAACAACAGTACTTGCGGTTCATGAAGCAGGGCCCTCGCTATGGCAATCCGTTTTTGCATACCATGAGAAAGGGTTGTAATCCTCTGATCCAAGATGTCTGTTACCTTGAGTTGGTTACTGATCTTCGAGATCTGTTGTTCCGCATTATCTAGGCGAAACATGCGTGCAAAGAAGCGCAAATTTTCCAGTCCGGTCAGATCGCCATATAGCATTGGTGAATGGAGTACCACGCCTGTACTTTGGCGGACGCGTTCTCCTTGACGTAGCGTATCGAACCCGTTGACGTTAACTTGTCCATCGTCAGCGCGGGATAACGTGGCAATGATGCGCAGCAAAGCGGATTTGCCGGCTCCGTTTGGTCCAAAAATTACTGATATTTCGCCTGGCTTAGCGATCAATGTGAGTCGGCGCAGAACTGAAATCGGTCCAAAGTTCTTGACCAAATTGACCGCCACTATCCCAGGTGCGCCAAGGTCGGGCGCGAGTGTTCTGGGTGAGTTCGCAGAGGTGTTGGATTTGCTCAATGGTTGTAAAAGAAACAGGTTAAGTCACGAACAAAAATAACTACGGACCTTTGGGTTCATATCCTGTCTTCCACCGAACTTGGAGTTTAAATCGTCGCGGAACATAAAAACCGGTACATTGGTCGAGCTCAAGGTTACTGCTGTATGAGGTTCGGATGACGTCCATATGATGGAGCGAATCGTCGCCCGTTGCGAATGGTAACTACAGGAACAAGCAGTTGGCGGCCCTCCCGCATGACGCCTAGGGTGTCGTACAACTGTACCGGATCATCCTCGAGACGGAAGACTGCCACATCAGCTGGAGCTCCTACCTTCAACGAACCTGCCTGATCTTGGAGCCCAATGGCTTGGGCCGGACGTTCGGTTCCCAGTGAGATCACCTCGTCCAGTGACAGGCCCATTAATAGATATTTGGATAGGGTTGTCGCCAAATCGTATACAGGGCCACGAACGTTGTATCTATGTACATCACTGCTTACCGTTCCAGGCGGAAATCCATCAGCGAGCGCCTTTTCTGCTACGTCGAATGAAAAGGCGCCTCGTCCATGGCCTACGTCAAATATCACACCACGATCCCTTGCTTCAACGGCTCCAGCTAGCACCCTGCCGTTATCAGCAATGATGCCACGTCGAATCCCATGAAAACTGTGGGTAACAATGTCACCGGGACGTAACCGATGTAAAATTTCTTCGAGCGGGTGATGAGTGTTTCCGATATGCACCATCAATGGCTTATCTATCTGTGCGGCCGCATCCAGCGCTCGTTCCAAACCGGTCATGTCGTTCTGTCCAGCAATCGGTTTTGAAAGACGAGCTTTCATTCCGACGATCACTTTGCCATGCAGTCGCGCAGCTTCAACCGCCTTGTCGACGCGTGCCCACCGGATGTCTTCGAGTTCGCCGATGTCCAAGTCGAGCTGCCCCATCCCGGAAATGTTAAGGAATGCGAGGGTGCGGGTGTCCGATTGGTCGATAACGTAGCGATGCAGGCCTGCAACAGTATTTGAGCCCGAAGAGCCTGCGTCGACAACCGTGGTTGCTCCTCTTGCCAGCGATGTTGGATCAACTTCTATAGCAAGATGTGCTACTCCCCACCAAACGTGGACATGTAGGTCCACCAAACCTGGAGTCACTAACAGCCCATCAGCCTCCACGACGTCATGGGTATTGCTATCTCCGATGTCAGCTTCTACCGCAGCAATTCTTCCACCAGCGATCGCTATATCCCGTTGATCCCGGATCCCTTGCGCAGGATCGATAACAGTTCCGTTTTTTATTACTAAATCGTAGGTCATGGAGCGTTTTACCCTCATACCCGTTTGGGTGTAACTTTGCGTGCAACCTAGCCCATCTGTCGCATCCATGCAACGTGTGGAGATCATCGTCATTCGCAATGGAAGCGCATACACTTATGTTTTAATCAAGTTAATTACAGGAAGTTCAGTGCTTGTGCATCACTATGAAGTGGGGCAGCTTATCAACAATGTCCGTTATCTAGAGGGTCAGGAGGTTTCCCAATGAAATATGCGAGATTCTGTTTAGCTGACAAGACAGCCTATGGCGTAGTCGAGGATGATCAAATTAGGGAGATTACGGGTACCCCGTTGTCCGATTACAGGGATGCAGGCGTATCTCACCATATGGAGTCTGTAAGACTGCTCGCACCTGTTCCTCGCCCAGGTAAAATTCTAGCGATGGCGCTTAACTACCGTTCCCATGTTGGCTCTGCCAAAGAGCCTAAGCGACCCGAACCGTTTTATAAAACCCCGTCGTCAGTGATTGGTCCGGGCGACGCGATCGTTATCCCCGAAGGTACAACCCGAGTGGACGCGGAAGGGGAGTTAGTGGCTGTGATTGGGAGTCAGGCACGTAACGTAAAAGAGGAAGAAGCGCTCGATTATGTGCTCGGATTTACTTGCGGTAATGACGTGAGTGCAAGGGACTGGCAGCGCGAGGACGTCCAATGGTGGCGAGCGAAATCTTCAGATACATTTGCACCCATAGGGCCAGTAATCGTGACTGATCTGGAACCTGATTCACTTGAAATAGTAGTTAGGCTCAACGGCGATACGGTACAGCGGTGTGACTCATCAGAGATGATATTCAACGTGTCTCATACTATTGCGCATGTTAGCAAGTACGTAACGCTAGAGCCCGGCGATCTGCTTTTTACGGGTACTTCTGGTACCACCGCCCAAATCAACCCTGGAGACACGGTCGAAGTCGCGATATCGAATATTGGTGCTCTTAGCAACGTAGTGCAATAAATGGGACGAGTTGAACTCTGCCGGAGCCGTTTCGTATCTGGACCAGTAAGTGGAGCATCGTTTGTCCCCACTTAAGTTAACTATGATGACGTGTGCAGGAACTGGGGTCCGCCGCAGCGTTGGTTCCCTGGGGATTAACGAATTTTGGCCGCAAGCCCACCTTCTGACAACCAGTACAAGACCAAATAACCACCCACCAAAATCAGCAGACAGGCTGATAGCGGTTCGATCCTTGGGATTGCCCTACGTAACATCAAGACGACCGTTACCTTAAATAACGCCAACGTTATCGTTAATGCCGTAATGACGAAAGCCATGCCCAACGCATAGCTAAGAAACTGCGCCGTGGCAGAGATTAGACCACCGGTAGCAAGAGAGGTGGTTACCAGTGCAAGGAAGATGGGCAATGTACAACTGAGGGATGCAATGGCGTAGCTTAGTCCAAATAGGAAATAGCCTTTTAAATTGGTGTCCATCGGATTGCCGAGCTTGGCCGCAGCCCTGGTCGCAACGCTTGTATAAATCGTGCGGCCACTGAGTAAATAAGCTCCTATAATCGACGCCACAATTCCAATGGTAAATCCCACCCACGGGAATATGTCTCCCAGTGATCTGAGGCCAGCGGAAATGGCGAAGCCAGTGATGCCAAAAAGAAGCACGAACCCCAGAGACACTGCAGCGCTTACGTACAGCGATTTCGTGAATCGTCGGGTCCAACTAATTTCAGAGTTGGAATTTTGATCACTTACGTACAGACTCAGATAGACCGGCAACATCACGAATCCACATGGATTAACAGTCGCCATCATTCCGGCCGCGAAACCAAAACTGACGCCGAGTAAGTTAGAAAGGCCATCGAGTGTGCCACTGGCGGCTGAAGAAAATCCGATAATTCTATTCACGACAACGTTGGTACTATCCCCGAAAGAAAATCCTGCCACAATCGCTGATCCCAAAGTCAAAACACATATTGCAGCTGCGAGAGACTCTTTCTTGGTTAGTGCCCGCATAGATAATGATTTAGTCAAATCTCTTCCTCGACGCCGCTAAGACTGCTTGTAGTAAGGTGTGCTATCTCCAGCGGATGCACTGTGACTAATGGGCTTGGAAATTTCCAACACCCAATTTTAATAGTGTCAACGACAGGGAAATGTAGTGGGTTTATACTAATAATTGAGTGATTGTCTCAATCTCTTTGCACTTGAACTCGTGATTGCAAACGTAGGTGAGTCTTACAATCTGAGTATTAGAGTTATGGACATTGCGGATACAGCGATGTGACGAAATCCGTAGACCACATGTCCCTATGTTACAATCTGCTGGCCTATTTATGAGGTTCAGGAAACTAAGTGTCAGTGGATCAATGGTTGTGGCGCGGTAACGGCGCCACGGAATTCCGAGAGGGCATTGTTCGTGTCTGACGCCGTAAGTTCAGCACCGGGCTCTATCGCGAGCATAATTAACATTCATTTGAAATGACTCAAGCACCAGAAGCACTAGTTGATCAGCAATTAACGCTCAAAACCCTCTTTGAGGCGGGCGTTCACTTTGGGCATCGCAGTAAACGGTGGAACCCAAAGATGAAGCCGTATATCCATTCCAAGAGGTCTAAGACGCACATCATAGACCTCAATAAGACGTTGATTCAGTTGGATAAGGCAGTTGAGTTTGTACGGGATGTAGTGTCACGCGGTGGCCAGTGCCTATTTGTTGGAACTAAGAAGCAAGCCCAAGGAGCGATAGAGACGGAGTCCCAGCGAGCCAGTGCGATGTTTGTGAATCAACGCTGGCTCGGAGGCATGCTGACGAACTTTCAAACCATACAGACCCGGATCGATTACCTAGTACGTTTGGAGGATTCCCTAAGCAAAGGTCAAGTCCAAACGACTACTAAACGAGAGGCCCAAAAGTTACAAACTGAGGTCAAGCGACTCAACAAGTATCTTGGCGGTATTAAAGAGATTACACGTTTGCCTGATGTAATTTTTATAGTGGACGTTGTTAATGAAAGCATTGCGGTTGCCGAGGCTCGCAAAATGGGAATCCCCATCGTTGCTGTCGTGGATACCAATAGTGATCCAACATCAGTAGACCATCCGATCCCAGGTAACGACGACTCTGTGCGGTCAATCAACTTGATGACTTCTCTGATAGCGGATGCGATCATCGATGGTCGCGATCGTGCTGAGGTTCTAGAGCAGGAACGCCTCGCTGCTGATGCTGAACTCGAGAATCAAGAAATTGAGGCGAGGGCGCTGCAACAGGCTCAAGCAGCGTCGCGATTGGGAAGCGATTCACCTTCAACCACGCCCGAGCCCCCTGACTCGACTTCTACAGCGAAGGTTGTGGACCGCGAGGTATCGCAAGTAGATGTCAGTGTGGCGTCTGGTGATAGTTCGTCTACTGGCCCTTCAACCGAATCTGTGTCCTCGACTAGCGAGGACTTAGAGGACTTAAAGGTTCCAGAAACCAAGCCTCCTGATATTGAAACCCCATCAAATTCTTTGTCTAGTACTACTCCACTTGATAAACCGTCGACCGATACAGATGTCTCTGGGGCTGATGAGGCTAATGAAGATGGGAAATAGGCGTAGTAGCGGCCTCGTCAAAATCGGGTCATAGAGTTCGGAACAACTATGGTGACGATTACAACTCTAATGATCAAGGAACTTCGGGAAATGACCGGGGCTGGGATCATGGCGTCTAAGAAGGCTCTGGAAGAGTCTCGGGGTGACATACAGGCTGCTGCCGCAGCCCTAGCTGTGCAGGGCCTCGCGACAGCGGCTAAGAAGGCAGGTCGTGACACTACTGAAGGGGTCGTGCAAAGCTATGTTCACAATGGCAGTCGCGTCGCCGCGATGGTGGAATTAAACTGCGAAACAGACTTCGTAGCAAGAACGCCGGAGTTCAAGGCGCTAGCTTACGATTTGGCGATGCAGGTGGCCGCAATGTCACCAGCGTACGTGGACACTGATTCGATACCTGCCGGAACTAAAGATATTGAAGACGATAAATTGTTAATCGAACAGTCTTTCATTAAGGAACCAGATAAGACAGTTGGTGATCTAATAACCGAGATGGTTTCGAAGGTGGGGGAAAACGTCCGTGTGCGACGATTTAGTCGCTTTGCGTTGGGAGAAGAAGACAACGGAGCTGGGTAATCTAGCGGAAATTAGTAGGCCAAAACTGTATCAGCCCAGCGGTGTGTACGCGTCTTGAAATCCCCGGCCTTCCGTCGAGTTATGCTGAAGCTGAGTGGGGAGTCACTCAAAGGTGAGCGTAGTGCAGGCATAGAACCTGAAGCGCTTGCGTACTTGGCGTCGGAACTTCGTACCTTGGCGGACTTCCACGTTGAAGTGGGCATAGTGATTGGTGGAGGTAACTTCTGGCGCGGGGCCGATTACGAAGCTTCAGGGATGGAACGTGCAACAGCTGATTCAGCGGGTATGCTTGCCACGATCATGAACGCACTCGCTCTGCAAGATAGCTTGGAAACCGTGAACATTACAGTCCGGACCCAATCTGCGTTATCCATGCCTTCAGTAGCCGAGCCATATATCAGGAGGAAGGCTATTCGACACTTGGAGAAAGGTCGTATGGTGATCTTTGCCGGTGGTACCGGCAATCCATATATGTCCACAGATACAGCTGCGGCTCTGCGTGCTCTCGAAATAGGAGCTGATGCTCTGTTGATGGCCAAGAATAATGTGGATGGAGTCTACGATTCTGATCCGAATACCAACCCTAATGCTCAGCGGTTCGAGTACATATCACACATAGATGCCCTACAACGTCGTTTGCAAGTGCTAGATAGCACCGCTCTTTCTATGTGCATGGATAATTCGCTGCCGATCGTCGTCTTTAACATGTTCGAACAAGGCTCTCTTGCTCGCGTTGTTACGGGCGAAAAAGTTGGTACGGTAATCTCGGACCAAGACAACGCTCTGCATGATAGCTAGGCTCATTCAATTCGAATTAGAGGTACAAAACTAGCTAACGATCACATAACTGGAGACTACCCATGCCAAAAGAGACCTTGTCGGACGCGAATCGTAGGATGGTCGGTGCTTTTGAGGCACTGAGCCGTGATCTCGATGGCATACGTACAGGCCGTGCTTCTACAGGCCTTATAGAGGGGCTTGTGATCGACTACCATGGGACACCGATGCCGCTTAGCCAGTTAGCTCAGATCAGTGCTCCTGACGCAAGGCTATTGGTGATTCAACCATGGGACCGCTCGGCTATCCAAAGTATTGAAAGGGCTATTTTGACTTCTGATCTTGGAATGCAACCTAACGTGGACGGACAGATTATCCGACTCGTAGTGCCCATGTTGACCGAAGAAAGACGTCAGGAGATTGTGAAGATGGTGCGTAAGCGTGCTGAGGAAGCTCGGATCGCAGTACGTAATGTGCGCCGAGACGCGCAAGAAACACTCCGTATTAAGGAGCGAGAGGGCGCGATTGGCCAGGATCAGGCTCGCCGTGCTCAATCTGAACTTCAACAAGCAACCGATAAAGCGGTAGCCCGTGTCAATGAGATGATCGGACTCAAAGAGACACAGATAATGCAAGTTTGATACAGACGCCAATGGGCTGCAGTTTCACATATGAATGAAACTCTCTCTTGGTGACAAAAACGATTTCCAATAACAATAAGCGAAATAACGACCATGGAAAGCAGCTGGTAGGCGTTGGCAATTGCAGTACCGCGTCATGTAGCGATCATTATGGATGGAAACGGTCGATGGGCAGCAAGAAGAAGACGCCCTAGAACCGACGGACATCGTGCAGGAGTCACCAATATACGCGACGTGATTAGATATTTATCACAGCAGGGAGTTAGTTACGTTACGCTATTCGCGTTTTCCACGGAAAATTGGGAACGGCCGTCAGACGAGGTAACGTTCATAACCGGTGATCTATTGCAAAGTGCCCTGAAAAGTGAAACTAGCGCGCTCCATCAACAAAATATACGCATAATTCATATAGGTCGCTTGGATAGGCTTAACCCTGAATTGCAGCAGCAAATCGAACAAGCAGTTGACTTAACAAGAACTAATACTGGTTTAACACTTGCCGTCGCCTTCGACTACGGTGGCAGAGCCGACATAGTTGATGCGGCGCGGCATATTGTCGCTGACGGTGTTGATGCTAATGCCATAGACGAGAAGATGTTCGCGAAATATCTGGGTTCCGGAGGGTTGCCCGACGTCGATTTGGTGATTCGTACCGGAGGTGAATTCCGAATAAGCAACTTCTTACTTTGGCAGTCCGCGTACAGCGAGTTCTATTCCACGAGGGTACACTGGCCTGACTTCGGAGCGGAACAAGCAGCCAAAGCATTGAATAACTTCCGTCGTCGCAATAGGCGTTTCGGACGAGTGCCACTGGGTTCCAAAAATATGCATGAGTCTACCCAAATTACAGTTGATCGCTAGCCTAGGATCTGTGAGAACTAGCTAAAACTTTCGGCTTGATAGGGAAGTAAAATACCGGATCGAGCATCACGTATTTCTAAGTTAAGTGTGCTCGCGCGTGTTGAGTTGAAAGGCTTGAATGAACCACATTATCGTCTGTTCGCCTTAATGTAGTTCAGTTCGGTAAGACATATGAACGGCATTGTTCAACTAAATCATTCTACGGATGCACTAGGATTTTGTATGGCCGTGGGGATAGAGGAACGAATGATAAGACAGGACATTGTTGCGGTTATTTTTTCATCTATTTCGATTCTCCGATGCGCGCCAGAATACTAACTGCTTCGGTCGGCGTGCCGGTGGTTCTACTCGTTGTTTACTATGGAGTAGAAACGGTCGCGGTGTTCAGTGCCATAGCAGCACTGATAGCAGGTTGGGAAATTTCTGAATTAGATCGTGGTCCTGATGACCGCAGAAATCTACTTTTGATCGTCATACCCCCTGCGATCGTAATCGCTAGCTCGATCATGATAATGGCAAATCACTCTGTTACTTGGTGGTTCTTACCGTCGGTGACTACAGTTGGGATTGGCCTTTTGCTGATTTGTTGGGTATTTGTTGTTAAACGTTCGATCAGTTCGATCAATGGACTTGTCTATTCTGTTGCGGCGACATATGTTGGGCTTCTTCTTTCCCACGGGCCAGCACTACGGAGTTTAGTGGGTGGATTCGAATGGTTATTAGTGGCGCTTTTGGTCAGCTTTGCAGCTGATTCTTCCGCGTACGCGGTCGGGCGCGCTATCGGGCGCCATAAAGTGGCGCCAACCGTTAGTCCAGCAAAAACTTGGGAAGGCATAGTCGGTGGAGTACTTGGCGGTATTGGAGTCGCTCTTTTTATGGCGGTTGTATTAGGGATACTGGTTACTTTGGGCAGCGTACTTGGGGATTTGTTGGAATCTGCGCTTAAACGTAGAGCAGGCGTTAAGAATACGGGACGATTGTTGCCGGGACATGGCGGGATATTGGACCGATTGGATGCCTTGGCTCCGTGCTTGGCCATCGTATACTGGTTTGCGATTGCAAATGGGGTGTGAGGATATGTATACGGCAAGGCGATACCGTTGAAACGTATAGTAATTTTGGGGTCCACTGGATCCATAGGTAGGCAAACGTTGGATGTCATCCGGAGGTTCCCGGACGACTTTGACGTGGTTGCTCTTTGCGCTGGCAACAACACGCCATTGTTGCAGCAGCAAATTGACGAGTTCGATCCACTTTATATCCACTGCTTGGATAAGTCGGTTGCTGAACGTACCATGGGCACTAACGCAAATGCGGCCTATTTAGATCCGGTCGATATAGTAACGTTGCCAGACCTCGACCTGGTCGTTGTAGCGACGGTCGGTGACGCTGGGCTAAGCCCCACTCTTGCTGCTCTCAATGCCGGGACATCCGTCGCTCTCGCTAACAAAGAAGTACTGGTAATGGCAGGATCCCTAGTAACGGAAGTTGCTAGATTGTCGGGAGCTCAGATCCTACCCATTGACTCAGAACCGTCTGCCATTTGGCAGTGTCTTGCGGGTGAAGAAGGATCAGTGGGGCGACTGATTATCACCGCTTCAGGGGGTGCTTTTCGGGATCGTGATTGGAGCACATTGTCTGATGTGTCACCGGAGGAAGCGCTATGTCATCCGACTTGGTCTATGGGACGCAAGATCACCATAGATTCGGCTACTTTGGTTAACAAAGCGTTCGAGGTGATTGAGGCCCATTGGCTTTTCGGCGTGCCCTATGAACGCATTGATACGGTGCTACACAGGCAGAGTCTCGTTCATTCGTTTGTGGAGTTCATAGATGGGTCCGTTAAGGCTCAAGTCGGGCCGCCAGATATGCGATACCCTATCCAATATGCTCTTTTTTACCCGGAGCGTAGACAAAACACGTCGCTTCCCAGCTTCAACCCAGTAACGGCCGAGGACCTGACCTTCGAGCAGATGGATCCTGATCGCTATCCGTGTTTTCGGTTGGCACTTGAGGCCGGGCAAAAAGGGGGCACTTGGCCTGCTGTTGTTGCTAGTGCTGACGCGGCAGCCGTTGACCTGTTTCTCAATAGTCAGATACGTTTCACTGATATACCTGATCGGATTGAAAGTGTTTTGGCGGAGCATGAACCAACGAAGGATCCGTCACTTGAAGAAATTCTACGTGCTGCCAGGTGGGCGACAGGTCTGACACTGAACGGCTTCAACCAACTTAATCGTTAACTATAATCATGTTGCCAACACCATTTTGGGGTGTTCTCACCTTCCTGATAGTTCTTGGGCCGTTGGTGATTATCCACGAACTAGGACACCTGTTTGCTGCTCGCCGTGTTGGCGTGAAAGTCTTGGAGTTCGGGTTTGGTTTCCCGCCGCGCGCGGCGGGAATCTGGACGGGAAGCACCGAGGGTGATCTAACCACGAATACCAGATTTACCGTTGTAGGGGGTAAGGATGCCCTCTCGGTCGGTGCCAAGGTTTCTATTGCGGCCTCTCGAATGCCTAACGGACGTCTGGAAGCAAAACTGGTCCGACCGCATGTAGGTTCTAAACAGGACGCAGCCACTTTTCCAGAGGCGCACTCACTGGTGATTGGTAAAGTCCGGGCACTGAACGATGACCGGATGGTTGTCGCGGAAATGCTCTGGTCGTTCAATTGGTTACCCCTTGGTGGTTTCGTTCGTATGGTTGGTGAAGAAGACCCAACGGCAGAGGGAAGCTTGGCTGGAAAGAGCAGGGCAGAGCGAGCGTTCGTTATAACGGCCGGTGCGCTAATGAACGCAATAATCCCGTTTACGATATTTCCACTTATGATGATGCTGCCACAGCAGCGAATAGTCGGGGACGTCGTAATCTCTGCTGTTATGCCAGGGTCGCCGGCCGAAATGGCCGGAATCCGTGCCGGTGACAAGATTAAGGCTGTGGATGGCAGGTCAATCAACAACGTTGGGGAGCTTCAGGAGGCAGTAACTCTCCGGCTGGGTGCTGAAAGTCTTTGGGAAGTAGAGCAGTCGATTCCTGATCCGAGGCCTGGGCCTGGGGGGTCTGCGTTTCAGTACACAGGCGTCGTGGAGCGTCTCAAGTTGGTTCCTCGTTGGAAGCCTCCTCAACGTAATGTGGTCTCAAACGTGATTGATCCTAGTACCCAAGTTAGCCTGCGTACAACACGTCCATTCGATATAACAGTAGGTGTATCAGACTTCGTTAAGGTTGTACCTGAGGCGAAAGATACGCTGTACGAAATCTCTTTGCGTGATGCGCAAGAGCTAGATCTGTTGATACAACCAGGAGACGTTCTACGAGTAGTAAATCAAGTGGACAATGCACGTACTGAGATTTCCCTTATGGACGCTAGGCGTCATGATTCGAGACTGGGGTTACGAACTACTTTTCAAGAAGGTGCTGTAGGGATCACGATCGGGATGGACGGCATGAGGGAAGAAACTTTGATGATGCCGCCCTGGACCGCTATTACGAAGGGATGGGGTAGAGTAATTGACACAGCGGTTCTTACTAAGAATGCAATATTTGCGAATGTGATCGGTAGTACCAATCCGCAGTTTACGGGTCCCGTCACTTTGGGCCCAGTGGGCATTGGTCAATTAACCGGAGAAGTCGCTGTGTCGGACGCAGCCCTTTCTTCGAAAATAGCGACACTCGTTAACTTGGTAGGCCTGCTTAGCATGAGTCTTGCGGTAATTAACATTATGCCTATTCCCGCTCTTGATGGTGGCCGTTTACTTTTCGTTTTAATCGAATGGGCACGCAGAGGAAAGCGTATATCGCCTGAGCGTGAAGGTTTGGTACACGTAGTCGGGTTTGTTGTGTTGTTGTCTTTGATCGTTTTCATCTCTTCCCAAGATATAGCCCGTATTATGCGTGGAGAAAGTTTTTTCTAATTGTGAACACGATACGCGATTTATAAAGAAGCGTAAAATCGTCTGGAACAGTGCGCTACTCATGGTGGCGTTAATGAGCGGTTCGCAAGCCATCTATGTAGGATTTCGTGATTTCGCAGAAACGTAGCGGATGACCCGGCTTGGAATGACATTGGAGATCACATACGTGGATCAGAGGCGAGACACCATAGTGGTTAAGGTTGGCAATGTCTTAATTGGCGGCGATCATCCCATTGTGGTTCAGTCAATGACGGATACGGATACAGCTGATGCAGAGAGCACAGCGAAACAGGCGCTCTTGTTGGCTGAGGCGGGCAGTGAGATTGTTAGAGTAACCGTCAACAATAGCGAAGCGGCTGCTGCGGTTCCGGAAGTGAAATCGCGGCTTGAAGATATGGGTTGCACCGTGCCTCTGGTAGGTGATTTCCATTTCATTGGGCACAGACTTTTGCGTACGCATCCAATGTGCGCAAAGACACTTGATAAATTCAGAATTAACCCCGGCAATGTAGGCCGCGGTATTCGTAGAGATGATAATTTTCGATCCTTCATAGATGTAGCTAAAGACTTGGACAAATCAGTACGGATAGGAGTGAACGCGGGGAGTTTGGACCCTGAGTTACTTGGTCGTAAGATGGACGATAATGGGCGTCTCCCTCGACCATTATCGGCCGATGATGTAGAACGCCAAGCATTAGTGGAAAGTGCTCTGCTGAGTGCTAAAGCGGCAGTTGATCTAGGTCTGTCTCCGGATCGAATCATTATCTCGTGCAAAGTTTCCCGTCTTAACCAGATGGTTAAGGCGTACCGAGAGATTTCGGCCAAATGTAAATTCCCCTTGCACCTGGGTCTTACTGAGGCTGGGATGGGAACACAAGGCATAGTGGCGACTACCGCTGCTCTATCAATCCTGCTTGCGGAAGGTGTGGGAGATACTATTCGAGCTAGTCTTACCCCCGAGCCTTCTGGAGACCGAACTCGAGAAGTCCGTTTGTGCCAGGAGATACTCCAATCGCTCGGTCTTCGCTCCTATCGCCCGACTGTTACCGCTTGTCCTGGCTGCGGCAGGACCACAACTTCACTATTTCGAGAGTTGACTCAGGAAATCCAATTGAAGTTGGATGTATGTATGCCACGTTGGAAAAATATTTATCCTGGTGTAGAGACACTTCGAGTGGCTGTAATGGGTTGTGTTGTTAACGGACCCGGAGAATCGAAGGTTGCTGACATAGGAATTTCATTGCCTGGAACCGGCGAGTCTCCGAGAGCTCCGGTCTTCATTGATGGTAGGAGGGATCGCTTTCTAGAAGGTCGAAACATAGCGTCAGATTTCATTTCGCTAGTGGAGCGATACGTTGTCTCAAGATGGGGATCTGACTCAGATGTGTCGGTAGGGACGTGATTATTCTTGGTTTTGAAATTCATTATTCTAGAATTTATATTCAACCGAATCGTTCTACTCGATTGGGTTGCGGCCCAAAGGTAAACTGAACATTATGCGTCTATCAGGTTCGTTTGGAAAAACCCTTCGTAAGCCACCGGGTGATGCTGAGATGACAAGCCACCGCCTGCTTGTGCAGGCTGGCTTTATCCAACAGGTCGCAGCCGGGATTTTCAACTATTTGCCGATGGGCCTCCGATGTATGGAAAAAATAAAAAACATAATTCGAGAAGAAATGGAGGAGGTAGGAGCCCAAGAGATTCAAATGCCTTTAGTTCAACCTAGAGAATTATGGGAAGAGTCAGGACGAGCCGATTCTTTTGTGCCGCCTCTTGCAGGCTTCAAGGATCGTCGCGGCCGATCACTTATCTTGGCTCCGACCCATGAAGAGACAGTCACTGCGATGGTGCGGGCAAATCTGTCGAGCTATCGAGATCTACCGATCAGTCTCTACCAGATACAGACGAAATATAGAGCTGAACCGAGGCCACGAGCAGGACTACTTCGGGTAAGAGAGTTCGATATGAAAGACGCATATAGCTTCGATGCTGATGAGTCTGGGCTTGAAACCAGCTATCGCGCTATGGTCGGTGCTTATGAGCGGATATTCAATCGGTGCGGCTTAGATGTAGCGATGGTAGAAGCGGATAGTGGACCTATAGGCGGCAAAGATTCTAACGAGTTCATACTAATTGCCGAGAGCGGTGAGGACACGATATTGGATTGTCCACAGTGTGCCTATGCTGCTAATGCCGAAAAGGCGAACTTTCGGAAACCCCCTTTGCTTCCCGAGGAGCCCGGCACTCTCACCTCGGTGCACACTCCCGGTGTGCGGACGATCAGTGAATTATCAGATTTTTTGTGTATCCCGACGAGTCGCACCATTAAGGCTGTATTTTATTCGGTTAATAACGAAATCTTGATGACTGCAATCAGAGGTGATTTGGAGGTTAACGAAACTAAGCTTAGAAATGTTCTTGGTGGTATAGAGCCGCGAATCGCTACTCAGGACGAGGTGACTGCGGCGGGTCTAGTTGCCGGGTCTGCTTCACCGGTTGGATTGAAGGATATACGGGTGATCTCCGATGACTCTCTCACGTTGGGCACTAATTTTGT
>CAZXXH010000017.1:20221-22226 GCA_964644645.1 uncultured Dehalococcoidales bacterium | reverse complement strand
CTGACAACATTCTACTCAAGATCCCGGCTGGTACCCAGAATGGGACGGCGATCCGTATTGCTAATAAGGGAATGCCTCGGTTAGGTGGAGGTGGATATGGCGCACTTGTTTCTAACGTAAGGGTGGTACTACCAGAATCGATAACACAACATGAAAAGGAGATATTTGAGCAGCTTAGAAAACTAGAAATTTCAGCTGCCGGAGAGTCTGTTGGTTAATAACACTGGTGTCCGATATGAGGTAAGAGCCGAATGTCGATTGGGTATAAAGATCCTGTATATGCCATAAGCGTTGTGGCTAGGACCATTGGATTACATCCACAAACACTGCGCCATTACGAAAGACGCGGGTTGATTCGACCATCCAGATCGAGCGGCAATATGCGGCTTTACTCCCAGCATGATATCGATCGATTGATGAAATTTAAGGAGTGGATCGACGATCTGGGCGTCAATTTGGCGGGCGTGGAGGTTATGGCCAAGTTATCCGATCGCGTTGCCGAGCTGGAATCCCAACTTGAGACTCTTACCTCCAATCTGGTAAGAGCAAGCGAAGACCAGCGTTCATTGCCGGCTGGTGATGGAGTCATCAGAGGTTCAGGCAACCCTAGATAGAGGTTAGGTAACAAACAATGGTATTGAAACCGGACGAATACACGGAAGAAGCGAGAGAAGCGATTGCCAATTCTCAGCACATGGCGTTGGATTCGCGGCATCATGAGTGGCATGCAGAACATATGCTAATGGCTCTGTTGAAAACTCAGGGTGGGATGGCTGGCCGTATCTTGGATGACATGGATGTGGACGTTGGAGTAATGACTATCCGACTGGAAAGAATTTTGGAAAGTTGGCCGAAACAGAGTGGTTCTGAGATTTTACAGATTTCTATGACGCCAGGTATCAAGCGAGTCTTGGATGTCGCTAAGGAAGAACAGGTTCGTCTACATGACGAATATATTGCTGTAGAACATTTGCTAAATGGACTTTCTACGCTTGAAGATGGTGAGGTCGCCCAACTTTTTCGGGAGCACGGGGTGACCAGCGAGCGTATCTACCATTCGCTGAAGGATATCCGTGGCACACATCGTGTGACAGACCCAAACGCTGAGAGCAAGTATCAGGCGCTCGAAAAATACAGTGTGGACTTGACCGCTCAGGCACGTTCTGGACGACTGGATCCTGTTATCGGTCGAGATGTCGAGGTCAAGAGAGTTTTACAGACGCTATCTAGGCGGACTAAAAACAATCCAGTGTTGATTGGAGACGCCGGGGTTGGTAAGACAGCCATAGCAGAGGGTATTGCTCAGCAAATAGCTAGTGGTGACGTTCCTGACTCTTTGAAAGACCGCCGAGTGCTCAAGTTAGAAATGGGCTCTCTGGTCGCAGGCAGCAAGTTCAGGGGAGAATTTGAAGAGCGTTTAAAGGCTGTTATAGACGAGATAAAGGCGGCTGTTGGAGAGATTATTTTATTTATTGATGAATTGCATACTGTAGTAGGAACCGGTGCAGCTGAGGGCGCTATCGATGCTTCAAACATGATGAAGCCTGCTCTTGCTCGCGGAGAACTGCAAGTAGTTGGAGCTACTACACCAGACGAGTATCGTCGCTACGTAGAATCCGATAAGGCGCTCGAACGGAGGTTTTCGCCGATCGACGTGTCTGAGCCTGACACGGAAACCACCATAAGGATGTTGGAATCGCTTCGACCGAGGTACGAAAAGCATCATGGCATTAAGATTGCAGACGAGGCGTTGGTTGCAGCGTCTAATTTGAGTAAGCGCTATATCACAGAGCGATTCCTACCAGACAAGGCGATTGATCTAATGGATGAAGCCGCAGCAAAATTGAAAATTGAGGTTGGGAGTCTCCCGTCAGAGCTTCGTAATATGGAAATCGAGTTGCAACGGTTGTCCGATGAGGAAGAGTAAGCCTCCGAGAGCTCAGATAACGAGATGGCAGAAACGAATAAAACAAGTTGCATCTCAAGTTGGATATAAATTAATGGA
>CAZXXH010000017.1:18534-20211 GCA_964644645.1 uncultured Dehalococcoidales bacterium | reverse complement strand
CAACGAGTAAAACAGAACATGCACGACTGAAACGGAAATATGCGAAGCATCGTAAAGAATTTTTGGACGAGCACAATATTGACATGGTTGTACGAGATGAAAATATTGCAGAATTGATTGCCCAACGAACAGGGATTGCTGTTACGCGTCTGGTCGAAGGAGAATCAGAGAGGCTATTGCATTTGGAAGGTCAACTTCACCATCGTGTAATCGGTCAGGATCCAGCGGTTTCAGCACTTTCTGATGCCATACGTCGCGCTAGAGCCGGCCTAAAAGATCCGAAACGTCCGATAGGTAGCTTTATTTTTCTTGGTCCGACAGGGGTAGGCAAAACTGAGTTGGCTCGGGCCCTCGCAGAATATCTCTTTGACGATGAAGACAATATGGTTAGAGTCGACATGTCGGAATATCAGGAAAGCCACACGATTTCCCGGCTGATAGGATCCCCACCCGGTTACGTGGGTTATGACCAGGGTGGTCAGTTAACTGAGGCAGTCAGACGTCACCCATTTAGAGTGGTGCTATTTGACGAGATAGAAAAGGCCAATCCAGAGGTGTTCAACACACTGCTTCAAGTTATGGAGGATGGATGCCTGACTGATGGACATGGCAGAACCGTTGATTTCCGGAATACGGTCATTATTATGACCAGTAATCTGGGTACCGAAGATGTAGCCAGAGAGGCGATTGGCTTCACCAACTCTATCGCAAGTGAGACGGAGGCTGAGCGCCGTCGCGTTAATGTAGAAAACGCTCTCAAAAAAACATTCCGACCTGAGTTCCTGAATCGAATTGACGAGATCATCATATTCGACCCATTGTCCGAAGGTGACATAGACAGAATTGTTGATCTTATGGTTGTCGAGGTTGGGGATCGGGTCGCCGAGACGGGAGTGACCATTCAATTAACGAGCGCTGCGAGCAGTTGGTTAGCAAAAGAGGGCTTCGACAGGGTTTTTGGTGCTAGACCTCTACGTAGAGTGATTCAGAGACATATAGAAAATGCTCTGGCTAAGCGGATTTTGAGTGGAGAATTTTCAGATGGATCTATAGTGGAAATAGATGCTGGAGAGGATGGGCTTGTCTTCAATCAAGTCAGGGCATCGGTTGACTCTGGCACAGAGCAAATCAAGTTAGCTGTAGGAAGTTAGCTCACCAGTGCGCAATACGCTAAGATGCATAGACGCTCTATGTGTAATATGAACAAGTCAAACTTTTGCGGTCATTTTGAGATCGGTGAATTTCTAGGCTGATTGTTCGTCTCAGGTTCAGCTCGCTCGGCACGTCCTCACTTTAATAATTGATATTGGATCGGGCCTAGTTGGTAAGGCCGTTTGGGTGTCGTTTCTTTAGTCCGATGCCGTTATT
Organism: uncultured Dehalococcoidales bacterium; assembly: GCA_964644645.1. Lineage (GTDB taxonomy): Bacteria > Chloroflexota > Dehalococcoidia > Lucifugimonadales > Lucifugimonadaceae > CAZXXH01. The sequence continues at coordinate 18,843 of CAZXXH010000017.1, read as the reverse complement.
CTGTTCACTGACCGAAAATCTAGAGTTAAATCAAAATTCAGAAATGGACAATGTCCTCATCGCAAGATTGCTTCATCACCATAGGTACAGTCTCGATAAAAAACAATTCCGTGTTTGAACTGTAGATTTTGTTGGACTTATCGGGGCGGGCTCGCAGCGATAAAGATAGACTGCCGTGGGCGGTTGGGAACCATAAGGCTATCTTTCGAGCGGTTATTGCGCTCGTGGTTGGTGGGTTTATTGTTCTGGGTCTGGTGCTTTGGATCACCGGGCGATTCGAACTCGAGACAGTTGGGTATCCAGGTGTCT
>CAZXXH010000017.1:5041-18524 GCA_964644645.1 uncultured Dehalococcoidales bacterium | reverse complement strand
AGTTTTATCAGTTCGGCGCCAATCATAGTCCCTGTACCGTGGCTCTCGACCGTTTGTCTAGGAGCCTCAGATTTGGTCGGCCTTATCCCTATTTTGGTAGGGGTGATTGCCGGATCTGCAGAGGCTCTGGGTGAGTTGACGGGCTACTTGGCTGGTGTAGGTGGGCGCGATGCGATGAGCCGACGTCGTTGGTACCCTCGCGTCAAAGGCTGGTTAGAGCGACACGGTTCAAAGATTATCTTCGTTATGGCGATTGTTCCTAATCCGACGTTCGATATCCTGGGAATTGCTGCTGGAAGTATCGGGTTCCCACTACGTCGATTTTTGCTAGTTACATTCTTGGCTAAATCAATAAAATCGGTCGGTCTTGGTTATGCGTGCTTTTACAGCATCGCGTGGCTTGAACGATTGATCTAAACAAGTGTTTATCGGGCACAAATGTCACCCGTTATGAACGCCGTTCTGAACCAACATGGAAGTGATTCTGTCAGGGTAGGGGTTATTTTAGTTGGGGCAGGGAAGAGTGTTCGTATGGGTGGTATGGATAAGATATTTGCCCCTGTTGCCGGGCGACCAGTTATAGAACACAGTTTGGAAGTCTTTGAGGCGTCACGGTGGATTAGTAGGGTTGTACTGGTTTTATCTGAGTACAATTACAAACGTGGCGACGCATTGGTGAATACTCGTAATTTCGAAAAGGTCGCCAGTGTGCATATCGGTGGCGATCGTCGTCAGGACTCGGTACGAATAGGGCTCGACGCGCTCCTTAACCATGCCACTACAAGCCCGTTCGATTTCATTATGATCCATGATGCTGCCAGGCCATTCGTGGACGAATCCATGATTGATAGAGGCGTTAAAGCTGCACAACGGTTCGGATCGGCAGTTGCGGCCATCCGGGTGACTGACACTATAAAGGTTGTCGACGCCAGCCTTGCCATATCTAGTACACAGGCCCGAGATCCACTGTGGATTGCCCATACACCTCTAATATTTGATGCTCACCTCCTTGCGGCAGCCCACCGCGATGTTGTTCTTGTTGTAACTCATGATGCAGAGATGGTAGAAATTTCTGGTAAATCAGTGTCTATATTCGACGGTAGCTCGACGAACATAAAGATAACCACACCAGGAGATTTGACTGTTGCTGAAGCTATTGCTGTTAGCCGTCATGGGCCAACATCGGGTGAGGGTGATAGAGAGGCTCGGTGGGGTGTAGGATTTGACGGACATGCTTTGGTGAGCAACCGCCCATTGATATTAGGGGGGGTTGAAGTACCGTTCGATAGCGGTCTGTTAGGCCACTCGGATGGAGATGTGTTGCTGCACGCTATTGCTGATGCGTTGCTTGGTGGTGGTGGATGTGGTGACATCGGGAACCACTTCCCTTCGTCCAATCCCGCGCTCAAGGGAATGGACAGTAGAGCTATTGTGAAAAGTGTTATAGACAGAGTGGGTCTAAATCACTGGGAGCCGTATTATGTCGATGCTACAATCATTGCCGAGAGGCCGCAGTTGAGCCCGGTTTTGGGTCAGATAATGGAATCAGTAGCTTCCATTCTCGGTTTACCAGTAGCTGATGTTAACGTGAAGGCTACAAGTACCGATCGTGTCGGTGCAATCGGCGAAGGCCACGGCATAGCCGCCTACGCCATAGTGACCCTTCACCGCTTCCAGTGAGCAGGTGATCTGAAATTCCATAAAACCGCACCCTGGATTTGAATTGATACTTATTTACGATAGTTTAACGCGTCGCAAGCGGGCGTTTATTCAGCCGGGGCGTAGGGTAAACCTTTACGTCTGCGGCATAACCGCCTCCGATTATGCTCATCTGGGTCATGCCTTTTCTGCGATGGTTTTTGAAGTCCTGCATCGTTACCTAAGTTTCAGAGGATATCTTGTAAAGCGAGTCCAGAATTTCACTGACGTTGACGACAAGATCATAACAAAGGCCAATCAAGAGGGACTGTCAGCCATTGAGGTCGCTGAAAAGTACATCCAAGCTTATTTTGAAGATATGGATGCACTAAACATTCTAAGGGCAGATTTATACCCAAGGGCTACCAACGAAATCCCGCAGATGATCAGCCTGATCCACGATTTGGTGGATCGAAATTTTGCGTATGAGGTAAATGGTAGTGTCTATTTCCGGGTCAATCGAGCAGCTGATTATGGGAAGCTCAGTGGGCGTTCGCGTGATGACATGCTAGCAGGCACGCGCGTTGATCTTGATGAGATGAAAGAGGACCCAGCTGATTTCGCGTTGTGGAAAGCATCTAAACCTACAGAGCCTTCCTGGCCTAGTCCGTGGGGAGATGGCCGCCCGGGATGGCACATTGAATGTAGTGCGATGGCTATACATCATCTGGGTGAATCGATAGACATACATGGAGGCGGCATAGACCTGATTTTCCCTCACCATGAAAACGAAGTCGCGCAAAGTGAGGCTCACACCGGGTTTGTGCCGTTCGCTTCCATCTGGATGCACAATGGGCATATACGACTCGCAGGCGAAAAAATGAGTAAGTCGTTGGGCAACTTGGTTAGGGTACGGGATGCATTGCAACGACACTCATCGGATGCGATTCGTCTATGGATGCTTGGATCACATTACAGAGCACCGGTTCTATATGAGGAACACAGCATATATTCACAGGAACGGGCTCTGAGGAGGTTGCGCAGTGCAGCAACAGTGGACTCACCATCAGGTCCTGGCAATGTGAATCCAGGGCCCTATAGAGATGCATTTATTTCTGCCATGGACGATGATTTAAATACGTCAGCCGCGTTGGCATCCATTTTCGGTCTCGCTCACGAAATAAACCGCGGTCGTGATAATCATCTTTCGGTGACTGCAGCACAGGCAGTTCTTTCTGAACATGCGAGCGTATTGGGTTTCACCTTGGAGGCCCCAAGTACTAGCGACTCGAGCCTTACAGATGACTCTATACAACAACTCGTGAAACGCAGGTCTGAATTACGTAACGCAGGTAGTTATCAGAAAGCTGACCTGATTCGCAACGAACTGGCAGATGAAGGGATAGTTCTCTCGGATTCGGCCGAAGGCACGTCTTGGTCCCGTATCTAATATTCTCTGCGAGCGTCACCCGATAACGATAGGTTTTGGTTTGACTAAAGAGCGACGTTCAATGTGGCGATTATGACCATTATGGCTGCTAAGATTATTGTTGCTCGGAACAGCGTGCGTTCTATTCCACGACGGACGCGAAATGAACTCTCTGCTTGACCGAACAACGTAGTTCCAGAGCCCCGCACCTGAAGTAGAATCACAGTGATCAGCAGTACCGCCACAATTATTTCTATTACGTTGAACAACCTTGTCCCTCACACATAGTTAACGATTGGATTAGTGCTTCCCCGATTGCTATATCCGTCCTACTTTCTGTTTATATCGTAAAGCTCCATTAGCGCTTCGGCTAGTTTTTCTGGGTCATGATGTCCACGGAAAGATTGATCCATGAGGTCCTTAGAAAGGAGCTGAGGTTCGATTTTAACTGAATTGTCGTTTATGACTGTCTGGCTGTTGGGAAACATGGGTCCAAGCGGCTGGGACCGATCATTCGCCAGCACGAAATCAATACGTAAATCCACTTGGTGACTTTGTATTGCCTTAACGTGGTCAGTAACTGTGTACCCATCCGTTTCCCCCGGTTGTGTCGCGACGTTACATACATATACGACCGGTACGTGTGACTCTGCCAAAGCTCGGGCGATGCTGGGTACCATTAGGTTGGGCAATATGCTCGTATACAGAGAACCAGGCCCCAATACTATGAGCTGAGCGGATGCTATCGCCTGCAGTGCTTGCTCGTAAGCCACTGGTTCAGATGGTTCAAGAGTTAGTTTCAGGATGCCACTACCGGTTGTCGGAATTTGTGATTCACCACGCACCGTTGAGCCATCAAGCGTACGTGCTACTAAAGTCACCTGTTCCAAAGTTGACGGAACAATGCGCCCAGATACTTTCAGGACCCTGCTTGACTCGGAGATGGCATCCTCGAATGATCCGGTTACTCTGGTCATTGCGGCAATAAACAAGTTGCCGAAAGAGTGTCCTGAGAGAGAGTCTCCGCTGTCAAATCTATACTCAAAGAGGTTCTTCATGAGAGGTTCGGTCTCGGCTAGCGCAACTATGCAATTGCGGAAATCGCCAGGAGGAAGTACCCCCAGTTCCTTTCTAAGGCGGCCAGAGCTACCTCCGTCATCCGCCACTGTGACTATCCCGGTGATATGGGCGGAACGGTCTTTCAGGCCTCGTAACAAAGTAGAAAGGCCGGTACCACCTCCGATAGCTACAATTCGCGGTCCACGTTGTTGTTGGCGATGTCTCACTATGGACTCGCTAAGTTGCTCACCAGGTCGACTGCTAGCAAGTGCTGGGCTGATTCTCCAGTAAAGTCGCCACGAAGCGATAGTGATAGCCATCACTGCCAGTCCAATAAATAGGAATGATTCTAGGATCCAAGGTAAGAAATCAGGCATTGGCGCAGTGGAGAAATAGCGAAATAGATACCCACTACCAGCGGCTAAAGAGAAACCTCCAGCAGCACCGAGTACTAACCAGCGTCTTATGCCAGTGCCCGGAGCTACTAGAAGCGTCAGCAGTTCTAGCCATTTACTCGAACGCCGCTGATGGCCCTCTTCTGCCACAGGATTACGAGGTCTTTGATTCGACAAGTTGTTCCTTGAGCATAGTCATAGCTACCTTAGCGTCCGCTTGTCCACGCGTAGCCTTCATCACTTGTCCTAGTAAGAATCGAATGGCCGCATCTTTGCCGACACGATAATCGTTTACTGCGACCGGGTTCGAATTAACGACTTCAGCTACCACGGGAGCGAGAGATGTATTATCTGATATGTTCATTAGTTTTCGATCGATCACAATTTCACGGGCACTCCTACCTGTATTGAACATCTCTCGAAACACTTCTTTCGCCGTAGCGTTGTTGATATGTCTTTCGCGAAACATATCCACTAGTTGAGCCAGATTTTCCGGGCGTATCTTTACTGCAGATATTCCGCCTGTGGATTCGTTCTCGTTTAAAAGCCTTGCCATTTCTCCATTTAGCCAGTTAGCGGTTTCTTTGGCGAATGTATTCACATCAACCGATTGTTGAGTTCGGGCATCGAGTACTGATTCGAAGTAATCAGCGGTGGAGTGATCTGCCGTCAGTAGGCTGGCATCGTATTCCGATAGACCGAGTGTATTTTGAAACCGTAAACGGCGTTCTTGTGGCATTTCCGGTAACGAAGTTCTGATTTCCTCGACCCACTTATGGTCTATGTCTAGGGGCGGTAGATCCGGTTCTGGAAAGTAGCGGTAGTCGTGTGCTTCTTCCTTAGAACGATGAGAGACAGTAATTTGTCTGTTGTCGTCCCAACCTCTAGTCTCCTGCGTTACTCTTTTGTCCGTCCGATAAAGATTGATTTGACGATCACATTCATACTCTATGGCACGCATCACCGCTCTCACGCGGTTCATGTTTTTAATTTCAACTCGGTTCCACAGGTCTTGGCTGCCTTTAGGGCGCACACTGACATTGGCATCACAACGGAAGCTACCCTCTTCCATATTAGCTGTTCCTACACCTAAATAGCGGATAATGGATTGTAGGTTTAGGATATAGGCTTCGGCCTGATCTGCAGATCTGATGTCGGGTTCACTAACCACTTCCATTAGTGGCACGCCGGCACGGTTAACGTCCATTAACGTGTATCCGTATTCGCCGTTGCTTTCGGGCACGTGAACTAATCGGGCGACATCTTCCTCCATGTGTACTCTGTTGATGCCTATACGGACTGGTCCTTTAGCCTCCTCTATATCCGGCAGGTCCATCCATCCATCAAATGCGATCGGTGAATCGTATTGGGAGATTTGGTACCCCTTCATCAAGTCTGGATACGGGTAATTTTTTCGGTCAAAATTCGTCACTCGGGCAATCTTACAGTTCAAGGCAAGACCTATTTTCATAGCCCATTCGACGGCTCGGCGGTTCACCACTGGCAAAACACCTGGCATAGCTAGACAAACCGGACACACCCGTGTATTTGGGGTTGCGTCCTGATAGTCAGCGCCACACCGGCAGAACATTTTGCTCAGTGTGCGAAGCTGGACGTGTATTTCAAGACCGATGACTGGTTCGTAGTCCAATCGTTACCTCGTACTTAAATGTTGTCTATAAAACCCGCAGGTTACTCCAAAGGCCTGTAGTACTTCAAAATCGTGTTGAACCGGATGTTTCTGGAGACGACTAAGTAAGTTCATGCAAACCAGAGTGTTATTACGATTCGGCTTAACCTTTTTTATCTCAACGATTACAGATGTCGCGATGATGTTCCAAATTTGAAGAAATCACCTAGAGCTTAACCTTGTTTGACATAATGCGGCCAAGCTCATGCCTAGCGAGTCTAAGTTTTTGTCCCCTGATCACCTCGAGCCAGCTCTGTAGCTATTTTTCTCCGAACTGAGTCTGCCTTCTCTGGGGTCCATTCATAGAAGCCCGATCCGGACTTTACTCCTAATTCGCCTCGCTCTACCATCTTCCTAAGTAGTTTAGAGTCGTCAGCTGTAGACAGTTGAGGAAAGAGAGTTTTTTCTATTTCATATAGAAGATCCCAACCTGCGAATTCCAACACTTGTAAAACCCCTGCAGCAGACCATCTACGGCCGAGGCCAGAGCTGATTGCCACGTCCACGTCGCTTGCCGAGGCTATATTGTTCTCGACCAACCACAACGCTTCCCGCAGTAGTGCGCCCTGTAGCCGACTTGCAACAAATCCTTCAATTTCATGTTTTAAGAGAATGGGTTTCTTGCCAACTCCACGGAGTAGAGACATTACAATCTGAGTGGTCTCTGCTGATGTTGATGGGGACGGAACCACCTCGACGAACTGAGAGATGTGTGGGGGATTCAGATAGTGAACGTTTAGTGCTCTCTCGGGTTTTGTTATAACTTCTGCCAGTTTGCTTGGCAGAAAGCTTGATGTGTTGCTGGCGAAAACAGCGTCAGGTCCCGCTAGGGTATCTAATTTACGAAACAGTTCCCTCTTGAGATCGAGGTTTTCATAGATTGATTCAATTATGAAATCTGCATCGGAGACTGCAGCCTCTAGGCTCGTTGTAAACTCGATTTGTTTGACGATGTTGGAGGTGTTGACCTCGTTGGTTTTCCCTAGGTCTACCAGAAGTTTGGTGCTAGTCTCTATCATAGATTGGGAGCGGGCCAAGCTTTCCTCTGACCGAGACTGTAAATAGACTCGATACCCATGGAGGACGAACTCCAACGCTATGCCGTGACCCATCAGTCCTCCGCCTATAACAGCAACCGTTTTAATCGTTGCTGTCATCTTGTATCGATCGACCATAGGGCGTATTGCTTCCGCGTGCGTTGTGGTTGGTCGAGAACAATATAGCCTCGGCAAGCGACGTGGACGTGGCAATCAGCTCTGGCAGAACATCCGTCATACTGAGTCAAACTGGTAGCTTGGTTTCGCATCTTGATAATCACAACCGCCCCGACAGTATATTTTGTTCAATGTGCGGAACTGGACGTGTATTTCAAGATCGATGACTAGTTCGTAGTTCAATCGCCCTCTCGTACTTATTTATACTCAATAAAACGCGCAGGTTCATTCCAGGGGTGGTACTTGGCGGGCCCGTTATTTCACATATTTTGGCCATTAGACGTACATCTATATGACTTGCCAGAAACTGACTATACAACCGCGTACGGAACGGCACGAATAGACTGTCTGGCCTATTATCGCGCGTCGGAGACTAGGCAAAGGATGCATCAAGGTATGGAGATCAGTCTAGCCATGCGTCTGCTCCAATGAGAGGGACGAACTGGCACGCTCCTAAATTCTGGGAGTCATAGCCTGTTGGCGTGCGAGTGATTAATGTTAGATTTTGCTGATCGCGATCCCCTATAGGTAACACCAAGCGCCCCCCTATCGACATTTGATCGAGTAGTATGGAGGGTAGATGGGGGGCCGCTGCAGCCACCAATATTGCGTCGTATGGAGCTCGATCCGGCCATCCTAAGCGATCAACGGCCAGTTCCACATCGATGTTATGGTAACCGAGATTAATTAAACGAGTGGCAGCTGTGTGGCGGAGCGATTCAATACGCTCTACCGTGACGACCTGTTGTGCCAACGTAGATAATATTGCTGCCTGATACCCAGTTCCTGTGCCCACTTCCAGCACCCGATCTGTCGATCGTATTTTCAAGGCAGCTGTCATTGAAGCTACTATCAACGGCTGAGATATCGTTTGGCCTTTTCCAATAGGTAAAGCGCGATTATCGTAAGCCGACCTTCGAGTTTCGGTCGCGACGAAGAGCTCTCTCGGAACGATAGACATAGCGTGAACAACTTGATCGTTCATAACTACTGAACGCAATGACTGAAAAAGGTCGTTACGCTGCTTTTCGAATTCAGGCGTACACTGCATGGAGGAATCACAAGGTCTCGTTTCGTTAGCCGCAGCCGCCATAGTATTCTAAACAACCACTTATTATCTGCTGTACAGTTTGGGGAAATGTATTTTTTGCAGCGCTTATGCTGCTATTTGATGGCACGTTACAACGAATGTTCCGAAGGTGAATCGTATAAAAGTTGACTCTGATTTGTTGATACATGGGCTCGTTGCAGTAGAATTGTGTTCTATAAGTGCAATGGCCGTGGATATGTTAGTCCGTCGGCGTTATACCAAAAAACAAATTACGATCGGGCGCTCGTAATCAAGCTTCAAGCTCAACGATTTGGCTATTGGAGAATCTCTTGACCACACCAGACACTATTTCGCGCACTACCGAACTACCTGAATCCGAATATCGGTGGGGCTTTTACAGTGACGTTGACACGGAGTTTGCACCCAAGGGTCTCAACGATGATGTGGTGCGCCTTATATCGGCAAAGAAAAACGAGCCTGAATGGCTCCTCGATTGGCGGCTACGTTCGTTCAAGCAGTGGATGCGATTGACGCAAGAAGAAGGCGAACCGACCTGGGCCAATGTCAAGTACCCATCAATCGACTTCCAGGATATTTACTACTATGCTGCGCCCAAACCCAAGGATGACTCACCGAAGAGTCTAGATGAAGTCGATCCTGAAATGCTTGAGGCCTTTGAAAAATTGGGAGTGCCTTTGCAGGAGCGAGAGCAGTTAGCGGGCGTGGCTGTCGATGCTGTGTTCGATAGCGTCTCCGTTGCAACAACATTCGCCAAACAGTTGGAAGAGTTGGGCATAATTTTCTGCTCATTTAGCGATGCAGTCCAGAACCCCCCGGATCTCGTACGTAAGTATTTGGGATCAGTCGTGCCATACACGGACAATTTTTACGCGACGCTTAATTCTGCCGTGTTTAGTGATGGATCATTTGCATATGTACCGCCGGGCGTCAGTTGTCCTATCGAGCTCATGACCTATTTTCGAATTAACGCAGAGGGGTCGGGCCAATTTGAGCGAACTCTGATAATCGCTGACAAGGGAGCATCTGTTAGTTATCTCGAAGGGTGTACCGCTCCCTTCAGAAAAACATCACAATTGCATGCTGCTGTGGTTGAACTTGTTGCGCTTGATGACGCTGAGATCAAGTATTCGACCATCCAAAACTGGTTTCCTGGCACTAAGGATGGAGAGGGCGGGGTATACAATTTTGTTACGAAGCGAGGCAAGTGTGAGGGTCAAAGATCCAAGATCTCTTGGACTCAGGTAGAGACAGGTTCAGCAATCACTTGGAAGTACCCCAGTGTAATTTTGCAAGGAGACGATTCTGTCGGGGAGTTTTACTCGGTTGCACTGGCAAATAATCACCAGCAAGCCGATACCGGGACCAAAATGATCCATGTAGGGCGCAATACCAAGAGCACCATCGTCGCGAAAGGTATATCAGCGGGACATGGAAACAATACTTATCGCGGTCAGGTTAAGATTATGCCTGCCGCCGAGAACGCCACCAACCATACGCAATGTGACTCTCTGCTTATAGGAGATCAATGTGGGGCGCACACAGTTCCTTACATCGAGGTTCGCAATCCTACAGCTAGGTTGGAGCATGAGGCTTCTACTTCGAAGGTGAGCGATGATCAACTTTTCTATTTGATGTCACGAGGTATTGGCGAAGAAGAAGCACACCACATGATAATTACCGGCTGGAGCCGAGATGTAATTAAGGAACTTCCATTTGAATTCGCTATGGAAGCCGGTCAGTTACTCCGGGTGAGTTTAGAGGGAGCAGTTGGTTAGAAGAGTTGGGGGGACATTAATGGGGAGGGCTAGGCGACTTTGAGTTGTAGTGCAGTTGTTTCCAAGCCCTCCAATACTGTAACTGGAGATTTAGTATTCCATGCTTGAAGTAACTAACCTAAAAGTTTCCGTAACTTCGACCGGAGCACCGATTATTAAGGGATTAGACCTTGTAGTAAAAGCGGGCGAGTTACACGCGATAATGGGCCCTAACGGTAGCGGTAAGAGTACGTTCGCTAATGTTTTGGCTGGTCGTCTTGAGTATGAGGTGACCGACGGTGACATCCAACTTGACGGCGAAAGCATTGTGGAAATGCTTCCGGATCAGCGAGCTCGCAAGGGGATATTTCTTGCCTTTCAGTATCCAGCTGAGATACCAGGTGTCAGACCATGGCAATTTCTGAAAGCTTCAATTGATGCTATACGAGCGGAACGAGGCGAGAAGGAGATGACCGTTCGAGCATTCAATAAACTGTACAATGAAAAAGTGAAAGAATCAGGTATCAGCCCGGACCTGATGAAACGGTCCCTAAATGAGGGTTTTTCCGGTGGCGAGAAGAAGCGCAATGAGATGCTGCAGTTGTCGGTCTTGGAGCCTAGGATAGCGATCCTTGACGAGACGGATTCAGGCCTTGACGTCGATGCGTTGAGGAGCGTTGCTAACGGAGTCAACGGTCTCCGTAGTCCAGATCGGGCATTTGTGGTTGTAACCCACTATCAGCGGATACTTAACTACCTGACTCCTGATTATGTGCATGTGTTGGTCGACGGGCGGATTGCGCGATCAGGTGGAGCGGATCTGGCAACAGAGGTTGAGCAGTCCGGCTATGAGGCGTTTGTCAGTTAGTTGATTCAGGCTAGGAGCAGTCTGATTTATTGTGGATTAGCTGTGTTCGATGAATACGCGTGGAAATCTCGCCAGGTGTTCAGTTAGTGGTGTCAGTTACCGAAACTAACGACCAGTACGAGTCCGATTTCCATGACCTTGTGAGTACTTCCAGTGGTCTCGGTTCTGATTGGCTCGGTTCACTCAGGGGCGATGCTTGGTCGGTATTCCAGTCACTAGGTATTCCGACTCCGAGCCGCGGTAATGAACGATGGAAGTACACGAATCTGACACCACTTGCTCGCTCCAAATTTTATCTGAGGCTAGATCCCAATGGCCTCGATGTCTTGCCAGGTGGATTGAACAATCACGCGCCGTGGCACCAAAGTTGGGCGACGCTAGTGTTTGTTTATGGTCATTACGACGAGAACCTGTCATCGTTAGAGTTACCAAACTGACTTGCCGTCGGCAACTTGGGCACGGTGAGTCATTTGGATTCAGAGGTTGTACGCCAGAATTTGGGTAACTTGGCCGAGGCCAAGAGCGATGCTTTTGTGGCTCTTAACACAGCCTTTTTGAATGATGGTGCTTTTGTGCGGGTAGATGATGACGCCGACATCGAGCTACCCGTTCACCTACTATTTATCACGACTGATGGACAGCGGCCTAGTGTCACATATCCTAGGGTGTTGGTAACAGCGGGCACCAATAGCCGGTTCACACTGATCGAATCCTACGTCGGGCTAGGTGCTCAGCGACGATTTACTGATGCAGTGACCGAGATTGAGTTAGACAGTGGTGCAAATCTACGGCACTTCCGTATGTTGTTGGAGAATGAGCATACGTTTCATATTGGAATCACTCGCGTCAAGCAATCACAGGATAGCTCTTTTGACTCGCTGTCTTTTTCCACTGGTCCAGCTATAGGTCGAAATGATGTTCATACACTCTTAGACGGGCCTGGAAGCATGTCTACGCTTCAAGGCCTGTACATGACCACTAACCGACAGCATCTTGATAATCACATAAGTACGACGCATTCCAAACCAAATGCTACGAGTCACCAGTACTACAAGGGTATTCTAGCTGGCCGATCACGTGCCGTTTTCAGCGGGCGCGTGTTGGTGGAACGCGATGCACAAAAAACCTACGCTGATCAAAAGGATCTTAACCTGTGTTTGTCGCGAGGAGTAGAAATTGATACAAAGCCCAGCTTGGAGATCTATGCTGATGACGTTAAGTGTTCCCATGGGGCCACCGCTGGCCATGTGGACGCGAACTCAATCTTTTATCTCCGATCCCGTGGGGTAGATCTGGAGACCGCTAGTCGTATGGTGATTCGCGGATTTGCGGATGAGATCATTGAAAAGATAGAGTTGGATCCGCTACGTAACTATGTGGAGAGCATTACTGACCGACTTATGCCGCTGTTCCGTTTTGAGGATGTTGCGTGAGTAGTGAAGAGCTGGTTCGTCCAAATGAAGCGGCGACTCTACACTTGTCGGTGCCGTCTTTCGATGTCGAGACTATAAGAGCAGATTTTCCCATCCTTGAACGGAAGATCAACGGGAATCCCGTCGTGTATCTCGATAGTGCCGCAACCTCCCAGAAGCCGCACATCGTCATTGACGCGATATCTAACTATTACAGACAGATTAACTCGAATGTGCACCGTGGAGTTCACACACTTAGCATGGAAGCCACGGACGCGTATGAGACAGCCAGATCGAAGATACAGCGCTTGATTGCTGCACCTACACCGGAGTCCATTATTTGGACTCGCAACACTAGCGAGTCCTTAAATTTGGTAGCGTACAGTTGGGCGTTGCCAAATTTAAAGCAAGGTGACCTTATCGTGACAACTCGCATGGAGCACCACTCCGACATCGTTCCATGGCAGCAAGTGGCATTGCGTACCGGGGCACATCTTAAATACATAGAGAGAACCGAGGAAGGCAGGGTAGATTTGGAATCTTTCCAGGACCTGCTGGATGGGCCGGTTAGGCTGGTTGCACTATCACAAGTTTCAAACGTGCTGGGCACGGTTTTACCAGTAAAGAAAATGGCACGCATGGCGCACGAGGCTGGGGCAGTGGTCGTGGTGGACGGTGCCCAAAGTGTTCCCCATATGCCGGTTGATGTTATGGACATGGGTTGTGACTTCCTAGCTTTTTCTGCGCACAAGATGTTGGGGCCTACAGGGATCGGCGTTCTTTACGGTCGTACAGAATTGTTGGAAGAGATGCCACCTTGGATGTTTGGTGGCGACATGATTTCTGAGGTGAATTACGAGAGCTCAACGTGGAACCAGTTGCCATATAAATTCGAGGCAGGCACTCCTAACATTGCCGGAGCTATCGCGACTGGGGTTGCGGTTGATTACTT